>QZJI01000055.1 GCA_003599735.1 Dehalococcoidia bacterium
GGCGGGAAGCCGTGGTCGACGAGCAGTCGGTAGGAACGCTCGCAGATCGCGAACTTCCGCTCCGCCGTGTCCGCCTGGCCCTCCTCGTCGAACGCCATCACGACCGCTGCCGCGCCGTAGCGCCGGACGAGGCGCGCGCGCTCGATGAACGCCGCCTCGCCTTCCTTCAGCGAGATCGAGTTCACGATCGCCTTGCCCTGGACGCAGCGCAGCCCGGCCTCGATCACCGACCACTTCGAGGAGTCGACCATGATCGGGACGCGCGCGATATCCGGCTCCGCGGCGATCAGGTTGAGGAAGCGCGTCATCGCCGCTTCCGAGTCGAGCATCCCCTCGTCCATGTTGACGTCGATGATCTGGGCGCCCGCCTCGACCTGCTGGCGCGCGACCTCGACCGCGGCGGCGTAGTCGCCGGCGAGGATCAGCCGGCGGAACCGCGCCGACCCCGTGATGTTCGTCCGTTCGCCGATGTTGACGAAGGAGGCGCGCGGCGCGGCCTCCTCCCCGGGTGCGGTGGAGGTCATCTAGTCGCCGATCTCCACCGCTTCGAGCCCCGCAAGCTGGAGGACGGGCTCGTGCTCGGGCACGGTGCGCGGACGCAGCCCGCGGACGGCCTCCGCGATCGCCTTCGTGTGCTCCGGCCGGCTGCCGCAGCACGAGCCGACGATGTTCAACAGCCCGTCGCGCGCCCACGCGCCGAGTTCCGCCGCCATCGACTCCGGGCTCTCGTCGTAGCCACCGAACGCGTTCGGCAGCCCCGCGTTCGGGTACGCCGACACCGGCACGTCCGCCACGCGCGCGAGTTCCGCGACGTACGGCCGCAGCTCCTTTGGTCCGAGCGCGCAGTTGAGGCCCACCGCCAGTGGGTGGATGTGCTTGATCGAGGTCCAGAACGCCTCGGCCGTCTGTCCGGAGAGCGTCCGCCCCGAGCGGTCGGTGATCGTCCCGCTCACGATCACCGGCAGCGTCTCGCCGATCGCCTCGAAGTACTCGTCGATCGCGAACAGCGCCGCCTTCGCGTTGAGCGTGTCGAACACCGTCTCCACGAGCAGGATGTCCGCGCCCCCCTCGGCGAGCCCGCGCGCCGCCTCGTAGTACGCGACGCGCAGTTCCTCGAAGGTCACGTTGCGGGCGGCGGGGTCCTCGACCTCCGGTGAGATCGAGGCCGTGCGGTTCGTCGGCCCGAGCGCGCCGGCCACCCAGCGCGGCCGTCCGTCGCGCGCCGTGAACGAGTCGGCGACCTCCCGGGCGAGGCGCGCGCCCTCGCGGTTCAGTTCCTCGGCCAGTTCGGACATCCCGTAGTCCGCCTGCGCGATCCGCGTCGCCGTGAACGTGTTCGTCGAGGTGATCTCCGCGCCCGCCTCGAGGTACTGGCGGTGGATGTCAGAGACGAGGTCGGGGCGCGTCAGGTTCAGGAGGTCGGTGTTCCCTTTCAGGTCGTACGACCAGTCACGGAACCGCTCCCCGCGGAAGTCGGCTTCGCCCAGCCCGTACCCCTGGATCAGCACCCCCCAGGACCCGTCGAGCACGACGACGCGCTCCGCGAGGGCCTCGTGGAGCGCCTTGATCCGGGCTTGGCGGGCAGCGTGCTTGGTGGCCATCGGTGCATCGACTCCCGCACCCATGATAGGCGGCGCCCGTGAGACGCCAAATCGCCTCGTCCAGGCAGAAGGGCGCCACGCGGCGCCCTTCTGCCATCGTTGGCCTGATGGGGGCCTACACGGCGACGCGACGGAAGTCCGGGCTGACCTCCAGCGGCGCGCCCGTCACCGCCTGGATCTCCTCGGCGGTATAGCCCGGTGCGTGTTGCTCAAGGATGAACTTCCCGTCCCGCACCGCGACGACGGCGAGGTTCGTCACGACCAGCGTGACGCCCGAGGGCGCCGTCACCGGCAGCGTGCACTTCTCCAGCAGTCGAGGTTCGCCGTCGCGCGTCGTGTGCTCCATCGCGAGGTAGATCTGCTTCGCGCAGGAGGCGAGGTCCATCGCGCCGCCGATCCCGCCGAGGTTGTTCCACGGCTCGTTGGTGGTCTTCCAGTTGGCGAACGAGCCGTCGGGCGCGACCTGGTAGGCACCGAGGCAGGTGACGTCGATCATCCCGCGTCGGATGACGGCGAAGGAGTCGGCGTGATGGACGATCGCCGCGCCCGGGTTCAGCGTCACCGGCTGCGTTGCCGACGCGTTCACGATGTCCGGGTCCTCTTCGCCCTCGCCCGCGAGCCGCCCGTACCCGATCACCCCGTTCTCCGAGTGGAGCACGATCTCCTGGTCCGGGGTGAGGAAGTTGGAGACGTTGGTGGGGATGCCGATCCCCAGGTTCACGATCCACCCGTACCCCATGTTCTGGGCGAGGATGGCGGCCATCTGGTCGCGCGTGAGGGGCTGTTTCTCTTCGGCCATCTCGGTCTCCTCGATGTTGGTTCGATGTTGGTCTACGCGGTCTGCCGGATCGCCATGCCGGTCGTGCGGTTGATGTGCAGGACGCCCCCCACGGGAATCCGCACGAGCGTGGTGACATAGATGCCGGGGACGTGGACCTGGTCGGGGTCGATCTCTCCGGCCTCGACGATCGGCTGTTCCACTTCCACGATGACGTTCTTCGCCGCCATGGCCATGATCGGGTTGAAGTTGCGCGCCGCCCGTCGGAACACGAGGTTCCCCGCGGTGTCCGCTTTGTGGGCACGGATGAACGCATAGTCCGCGAAGAGGGCTGTCTCCATTACGTAGGTGCGGCCGTTGAAGTCGCGGTGTTCCTTGCCCGTCGCCGTCTCCGTGCCCACACCGGCTGGCGTGTAGAACGCGGGGATCCCCGCGCCGCCCGAGCGGATCCGCTCCGCGAGCGTCCCTTGTGGCACCAGTTCCGCTTCCAGCGTCCCGTTCGCGACCAGCGCCTCCGCGGTGCCGGTGCGCGATGGGCGCGTCGAGGCGGTGAACGCCGCGATCACCTTCTTCACCCGCCCGGCCATTACGAGGTCGCCGAGTCCCTTCTGGTCGGGGTCCGCCGACTCGAACCCGACACCGTTCGAGATGGTCGTGAGGCCGGTTGCCTTTGTACGCCAGAGCGCCGCGAGTAAGTTCGTCGGCTGCCCGGGGCCAAAGCCCGGGATCATCAGCGAGGAGTTGTCCTGGAAGTCGGCGACCGCCTCATCCATCGACATAACAATGCGTGGTCGAGGCACTCTCGCGTCCCCTCGGTGAATCTGCGTCGCGTCTCGGCGGCGTTATACCACCTATTCCGCGCGGCGAGGGAGTTGGCACCGCGCTCTCCGTCTGCATGCTCTAATACGCCGCTGCGAGTGGTTGCGATTCCGGAGGTATGCATGCTGACCGTCACCGTGAATGGCGTGGAACGTGAAGCGCCGCAAGGGGGACGGAACCTCCTCTCGTATCTCCGCTTCGACCTCGGCCTGACCGGGACGAAGTACGGTTGTGGCGAGGGGCTGTGCGGCGCCTGCACCGTCCTCGTCGACGGCCAACCGTTCCGCTCCTGCATGACCACGGTGGGCGCGGTCGCCGGTGGTGCGGTCACGACGATCGAGGGCGTCGCGGTCGGCGACACGCTTGAGTCGCTCCACCCGGTGCAGCGCGCCTTCGTCGAAGAACAGGCGATGCAGTGCGGGTACTGCATCCCGGGGTTCGTGATGAGCACCATTGGCCTTCTCAACCGCGAGCCACATCCCTCGGCCGGCCAGGTGAGGGAGGCGCTGGCGGAGCACATGTGCCGCTGCGGCACCTACCAGCGGATTGAGCGCGCCGTGGAGCGCGCTGCCCGAGGTGACGCATGAGCCTCAAGATCGTTGGCGACGTCCAGGTCGGCTTCCCGCAGTTGCGTACGGGCTACGGCGCCCAGACCTACGGCAACACCCAACCGCAGACCGAGCGCGCCACCTGGATCGCGCTGGACGCGGACGGCGGCATCACCGCCTACGCCGGCAAAGTGGAGTACGGTCAGAACATCCGCACCGGCCTCGCGATCGAGGTGGCGGATGAACTGCGTGTGCCGATCGAGGCCGTCACGGTCGTCCTCGGCGACACTGACCGCGTCCCGTGGGACATGGGCACCTTCGGCAGCCAGTCGACGGCGCGCGTGGGCTGGCAACTGCGGAAGGCCGCCGCCACCGCGCGTGAGGTGCTGCTGACGCTCGCGGCTGACCGCCTCGACCTCCCGGTGGCAGAACTCGAGGCCTCGGCTGGACGTGTGGCCTCGAAGTCGGACGGTTCGCGCGCTCTGACGTACGCCGACCTCCTCCGCGGGCAGGAGATCGAGCGCGAGATCGCGGCGGACCCTCCGGTCACGCCCGCGTCCGAGTTCACGGTGATGGGGCGCGCGCACAAGCAGCGCATCGACGGGATCGACCGGGTGACCGGCCGCGCGAAGTACTCGCAGGACGTGTTACCGGAGGGTGTCCTATACGCCGTGATCATCCGCCCGCCCGCCTACGGTGGCCGCGCGAAGCGTGTTGACCTCTCCGCTGCCGAGCGAGTGCCCGGCGTCGCGCGCGTGGTGGAGGACGGCGACCTCATTGCTGTCCTCGGAGAGGACGACGAGGCGGCCGCCCTCGGGGCGCGAGTCGCGCAGGTGGAGTGGGAGATTCCCGCCGGTCAACCGTCGCGCTTTGACCTTCCCGCGCTGCTCGTGTCGAGCGGCCAGGAGCCGTTCGTGATGCAGGAGCGCGGTGATCTCGCCGAGGGCTTCCGGGGCGCTTCGCTCGTCCTTGAGGCGACCTACTTCATCCCGTTCATCGCACCGGTTCCGATGGAACCGCGCGCGGCGGTCGCCCAGTGGGAGGGCGGCCACTTGACGGTGTGGGCAGGCACCCAGCGCCCGTTTGGCCTGCGACAGGAGCTGGCCTCGATCTTCGGGATCGAGGAGTCGCAGGTCCGCGTGATCGCCCCCGAGATCGGCGGCGGCTTCGGCGCGAAGTCGCCGTACGGGCTGGCGCATGACGCCGCACGTCTCGCGAAGATCGCCGGCCGCCCGGTGCGCGTGGCTTTCACGAGATATGAAGAGATGATGTGGTCGAACTTCCGCCCCGCCGCCATCGTCGAGATTAAGAGCGGCAGCACCTCGGACGGTCGCCTGGTGGCGTGGGAGAGCGTCGCGTATCACTCCGGTGACCGGGTGATGATCGGACGGCGTGGCTCGGAGACGCCGTACGACCCGCCGCATGTGAAGTCCACGGTCTACCGCTCGGACAGTCCGATCCCGTCTGGCTCGTACCGCTCGCTCGGCGCCGCGGTGAACCACTTCGCGCGCGAGGTCCACATGGATGAGCTCGCCGCCGCCGCCGGCCTCGACCCCGTCGAGGTGCGGCTCCGTAACCTGAGCGAGCCACGTTTCCGGCGTGTCCTCGAGGCGACCGCCGAGGCTTTCGGCTGGAGCGGTCCGCGGATGGCTAACGGGCACGGCGCGGGCATCGCGCTCGGCATCGATGTTGGTTCATACGTCGCGACGGCGGCGGAGGTCTCCGTGCAGGAGAAGGAGGTCCGAGTCCATCGTGTTGCGGCAGCCCTCGACTGCGGGCTCGTCGTGAACCCGGAGGGTGCGGCGAACCAGATGGAGGGCTCGATCGTGATGGGCCTCGGCGGCGCGCTCTTCGAGGCGAGCGACTTCCAGGACGGGCGTCTGCTCAACTCGACCTTCGCCCGTTATCGAGTCCCTCGTATTGTGGACGCCCCGCGCATCGACGTGCGCTTCGTCGGCGACGACACGACGCCCTCGACGGGGGCAGGGGAGCCAGGCATCGTCCCGATCGCGGCGGCGGTGTCCGGCGCGGTCTACGGCGCGACCGGTCAGCGCCATCGGGAACTGCCGATCCAACGCTATCTGTGAGGTCGCGCTACCCGACGACGGCGTCCAGCCGCCGTTTCGCCTCTGCCAGCACGTCCGGCGGCAGCGGTCCCTTCCGCGCGGCGTCGAGGTTCTCGCGGAGGTGTATTGGGTTCGCCGTGCCCACGATGGTTGTGTCTAGCTCCGGATGCGACAGAGTGAACCGGAGCATGAACTCCATCCGAGTCGCGCCGTCCAACAGGTCGTCGAGCGCCGCTGCTTCCCAGAGGGTGCGAGGGTGCTCCTCCGGCACTTCCGGCAGGCGTCGGATGTCCCAGCCTTTCTCTTCGGAAGGGGCCCCGCGCGCGACGCCGCCTCGGATCACCGTCGCCGCTCCCGCCTGGCGAGCCCGTGTGATCAGCGCCTCGTGCTCACGCTGCAGGGCGGAATAGGGGATTTGGAAGACATCGAAGACGCCGAGGTCGATCTGCTCCGGCAGGTTTGGCAGCGTCCCGGAGATGCCGATGAACCGAACTTTCCCCGCACGCTGTAGTGCCCGAAGCGCCTCGATCGCGCCGTGCTCTTCCAAGGCCGTACGCGATGGACTGCCGTGAAATTGCACGATGTCGATGTAGTCGGTCCGGAGCCGTCGCAGGCTCTGCTCCACCGCCGCCGTAATGTTCCGCGGCGTGAACACGTGCCCCTGCTGGTCCGGCTCGACGTCCACGGGACACCCACATTTCGTCGCCAGGATGTACTGGCTGCGGCGGTATGCCAGCGCCCGTCCCACCATTTCCTCGCTGGGGCCGTAGTCCGGTGACGTGTCGACGAAATTGATGCCTGCGTCCAGTGCGAGGTTCAGCACTTCGTCCGCCTCGGGCTGCGATACGGTGCGGCCGAAGCGAGAGTCCAGCGACATGGCGCCATAGCCGAGCGTGGTGACCTGGAGTTCGGTGTCCCCGAATCTGCGCCTGGGCAAATCGTTGTTTGTCATGTGTCACCTCGCCTTCGGGCCGTCGCGATGCAGCGTACCGCACGCGTGCGATGCCACGGGACGCCGTACAGTGCCGGCGAAGGCCGGCAAAGGGAGGCTCTGATGAAAATCGTGAACATCACCACCGGCGCGGACGGGGAGTCCCACGTGCGGATCATGACGCCTGAATTCACCGAGAATGACGGGCGGCGGACGAAGATCCAGCCCACGGAGAGCATCACCTTCATGAAACGCGAACTCGGGTTCATCGAGTTTCATCCCGCTCCGCGGCGGCAGTACATGCTCTATCTGACCGCCCGTGTCGAGATCGGGTTGGGCGACGGTACGTCCGTGATCATGGAGCCGGGCGACGCCCTCCTCGCCGAGGACACGACCGGCCGCGGCCACACGTCTCGAGTGCTGCAACCGGGGGTGTGCGCCGTGGTGACCCTGGACTGACCCCGGGCCCGTGCCTCAACCGACCGCCGCGGGCACCGTCCCGGTCGACTGATCATCCGAGAGGTCATCGGCGGCGCGCCGCATCAGGAGCACGAAGACCACGAGGCCGACGACGGCCGAGATGCCGGCGAAGTAGAACACCGACGCAATCCCGAATTGTGTCTTGACCACAGCCCCCAGCAGCGAGCCGGCCAGGAACCCGGCCGACGAGCCCATGGAGTTGATGCCCATGATCGACGCCATCCCGACCTTCCGGCCGATCTGGACAAAGATCGCCTGTTGCGACGGGAAGGCGAGTGCCTCGGCTAGGCCGGCGATCAGGAGGGCGACCAGCACCCACGGGGCCATTACCAGCACGTCGCCGAACAGGTCCATCTTCACCAAGTTGTGCGGCAGGAGCGGTACCACGAACTGGGCGAGGCCGGCGATCGCCAGTCCGACGACCACCAGGACAACCCGGTCCATCCGGTCCGCGAGCGCCCCGGTGTATGGCTGGAACGCGGCATTGATGAGCGACCGGCTGGACAGCAGGATCCCTACGAAGAGCGCGCTGTCCGTGCCCAGGCCCTCGTCGCTGATGACATAGACGGCCAGCCAGGTGGACGCCGTGCCGAAGCCGAGTGAGGTGAGGAGCACGAACAGGGTGCTGGCTTGCACGGACGGTCGCCGGATCAGGATCCGGAACGGCACCGCCGTTTCGGTAGAGCCATCAGCGGGGCGTGCGGCGGCTGATTCGGGTCGGTCGCGTGGGAGCAGCAATAGCGTGACGAACGCCGTGCCGCCGAGCATGACCGCCATGGCGCCGAAAGCGAAGTCTGTGCCGAAGAGGTCGCGTAGGGCGCCGCCGAACAGCGGGCCGGTGCCGAAACCGGCGATCTGCGCGACAGAAAACCAGCCCATGTAGCGGCCCTCAGCCCCCACGGGGGAGATCCGTCCGACGTACGCCATCGCCATCGGGAAGACGCCAGCCGCGCCAACGCCCGAAAGGATGCGGAAGAAGACAACCAGGTGCCAGGTGGTCGCGAACAGGTACCCGATAGCGCCCAGTGCGTAGATTGCGAACCCGAGCACGATGAATTGCTTCGAGCCGAATGTGTCCCCCAGCCGTCCAAGGAACGGCGCAGCCACCAGTTGCGCGAGCGCCAGGCCGGAGAACGAGAGCGCCACCGCGACCGGAGGGCCACCTAAATCGTCCTGCACGTATACGGGCAACAAGGGGGACACCATGGAGATGCCCGCCATCGCTATGAACATCGCGACGAATAGGACGACGAAAGCGCGCGATAGCACAGGGGCTCCTCGCTGGTACGCCAGCGGCGACACCGTCCCGAGATGGATAGGCCAAGCGTACGCGAGGGGACGCCTGTGATCGTCCTCGTCGGTGGCACGCGTTCGGGGGAACCTCGACCGGGGTGGCATAATCACGCGGCTGACCGCTTCGGGCGCGACAGGATGGAGCATGCAATGGCGGAGATGACGCCTGATGAGGTGAATGCTTACCTCGACGGCCATGGTGGCTACGCCGTCTTGTCCACGGTTGGCAAGGACGGCTATCCCCACGCGGTGCCCCTCGGATTCTTCCGGTCTGGTGAGGACGTGGTGTTGCCGGTCCGTGGCCAGCGGAAGGTCAACATCGCCCGCAATCCGAAGGTCGCGGTGACTGTTGAATCCGGTCGCACGATGAAAGAGCTCAAGGGCGTGGTCATCCGTGGCGACGCAACGCTCGTCGAGGAACCGGCCGCTGTCCTCGAACTGCTGCGTGAAGGCGCACGCCGCCGCGGGACGCCCGATGACCAACTCCCGACCGAAGCGCGCCGCGGCATGGCGTATGTCCGTGTCCGGCCACGGAAGATCGCCTCCTGGGACAACACCAAGCCGTAGCCCGTGTGCGGCAGACAGGATCGTGATGATGACGGCCGCCGACGTGGTACGCGAAGTGACCGCGGCCTCGGACAAATGGCTAGCGGCGATGGTGAGTGGTGACGCCGACGTCCTCGACCGCCTGACCGCGGACGGATTCACGTATGTCCACTCGAGTTCGGGCTTGGACACGCGCGAGATGTTCCTGGACGCGTTTCGTTCGGGCCGTCGTAAGTACACGCAGTACTCGGTGGATAGTGTCGATGTTCGGACATTCCCGGGCACGGCTGTGATGAACGGGCTCGTCCACATCAAACTGAACCCGCGCGGCGAGGAGATGCGGATCGAAGCGCGATTCATGGGTGTCTGGATCGAGCAAGGCGGGAAGTGGCGGATGGTCGCCTGGCAGTCGACGAAGATACCGGACGCCTAAGGCGGACATCCCGCGGACGGTGGTTGAGGGGACAACGAATGGACCTCGGGCTGACGGGTAAGGTCGCCATCATCACGGGCGGCAGTGACGGCATCGGCAAAGCGGCGGCGCTCTCCATGGCGCGTGAGGGCGCACGCGTCGCCATCGTCGCCCGTACGAAGGAGAAACTCGACTCCGCAGCCGCCGAAATCCGTGCCGCTGGCGGCGACGTCATCGCTGTCCCCTGCGACGTTATGGACGAAACCCAGGTGAAAGCTGCCATCGCACAGGTGGTCGCCCGCTGGGGTGGCGTCGACATCCTCGTGAACAATGCGGGCACTTCGGCTGCCCGCAAGTTTGAGGATGTCTCTGACGACGTCTGGGAGACCGATCTCGGTATTAAGGTCTACGGTGCGATCTATTGCTCCCGCGCCGCGATCCCCTATATGAAGGCGGCCGGGGGCGGCCGTATCATCAACATCACGACCGGCGGCGGCAAGGCGCCCGGGGCCGGCTCTCTGCCGACCTCGATGGCGCGGGCGGCGGGGATTGCGCTGACCAAGGCGATGTCGCGCGACTATGCGCCGGACAACATCCTCGTAAACACGGTTTGCATTGGCCTTATCAAAAGCGGCCAGCACGAGCGCCGGTACGAGGCCGCTCAGGAGCGAGACCCTTCTCGCACCATCGACCAGTTCTACGCGGGTATGGGTGAGCGCGTCCCGCTTGGCCGCGTCGGCGAAGCCGCCGAGGCGGGCGATGTCATTTGCTTCCTCGCCTCAGCCCGGGCCTCGTACGTCACCGGCGCCGCGGTCAATATCGACGGCGGATCGTCGCCGGTGGTGTAGGCGTCGAACGCCGGGGCCGCTACCGGAGCGGGGCGAACTTGAGCAGCGTCACGTCGCGGCCGGGGACGTCCTCGAAGACGGCCTGCACCCGCAGCCCGATCCGGATGGCATCCGGATCGATGTCGACGAGTTCCGTGGTCACTTTTGGCCCTTCGTCGAGCTCCACCACCGCGATCAACTGGGGGGAAGCGCCCTCCCAGGCGGGTGCCGTTGGGCGCCGCGCGACGGTGAACGTATAGACGGTGCCCGTCCCCGCGGCCTCGCGCCACTCGAGGTCGTCCGCCAGCGTGCCGGGCGCGAGGCCCCTCGGGTAGTACACCCACCGACGTGTGCTTGGCGAGTACTGAAGGAGTAGTTGACGGCGGCGCAGGCCGTCCCAGAACGGCTGCGAGGTGGGTGTGGGCGCCGGCAGCGGGCGGTCGGGCATTGGTCAGTCCCCCTGCAAGATCAGAGCGACTTGCTCGCTCATGATTCCGCCATTGCCGGAAACAAACGCGGTGCGACAGCCGGGCACCTGCCCCGCGCCCGCCCGCCCCATGATCTGCCGCGCGCCATCGAGGACGTGTGACATCCCTCCGGCAAGACCAGCCTGGCCGAACGAAAGTTGTCCACCGTGGGTGTTGCAGGGGAAGTCCCCGCGGTACGTTAGGTCGTGCGAGCGGATGAACCGCGCGCCCTCGCCCTTCGGGCAGAAGCCCGCGTCCTCCAGAGTCATCAATACGGTGATGGTGTAGCAGTCGTAGATGGAGACCATGTCGACTTCCCGACGCGCCATGCCGGCCATCGCGAACGCCTGGTCCGACGCGGGTCCAATCGGTGTCTGCATCAGGTCGTCGGCGTAGGTCGGCGTTTTGAAGGCGACGTGTTCGCCGAAACCGGAGATCCACACTGGTCGGTGTCGAGCGCGTCGTGCGGCCTCGGCGCCGGCGACCACGACTGCGGCACCGCCCGAGACCGGCATAACGATCTCGAGCATATGGATCGGGTCGGCAATCATCGGGGAGTTCAGGACATCCTCGGCCGTGATTGGCTGGCCGTAGAAAATCGCGTCCGGGTTGGCGCACGCGTTCGTCCGCTGGTCGACGGCGATCTTCGCCAGGGCCAGTGGGTCATACCCATACGTGTGGCCGTAGCGCTGTGCGATCAACGCGTATCCGCAGTTCTGTGCCACGTTCCCGTACGGGATATCGAACTCCGCCTGGGGCGATCCGAAGCGGTCGCTGGATGCCCCGTAGCCAGCGGGTACTGCGGGCGCGTCTGACGGCACGGGCGCCGGACTGGCCGGCACCACGCACAATACGACGTCGGCGATCCCGAGTTCGACTGCCGCGGCGGCCCGCCAGACCATCCCGGCTGCGGTCGCGCCGCCGAGGTCCACGAACTCAGCGAAGTTCACCGGCATACCCAGGTACTCGGCGACGGTCGACGGCACGAACGATGCAGATTCGCGAATGCCGCCCGTGCAGATGCCGTTCACCTGCCGCGGGTCGATCCCGGCGTCGGCCAGCGCCGCCCGTGCGAGGCTCGCCCACTGCTCGAGGGTGGTGCCCCGATGCCCCGGAGGCCGCCGTTCGGGCCTCCACTCCGCCATCCCGACGATCGCGGCCGCGCCCCTGAGTCCCATCTCACACCGCCCTTACTGCGGAAACGAGCGCAGAGTACTCGCTTCCGCCGTCCGGTGGGGACGTTTGGGTGGGCGACCAGTGCACGTCCACCGTTGGCGCGCCTACTACATCCGCGAGAAGCCGGAGCCCGGCCGGTCAATGCCAAGGCCGTGGCCTTCGCTGATCCAACCGAATTCCTTCAGGATCTCCTGGCTATAGGTCACACGGCCCGTGACTTTGTCCAGCGGCTCGGTCGCGAGCAACAGCGCGGCACGCGCCATCATCGACATTGGCTCCCGGTCCGGGTCATCGAGGCTCTTCGCGAGCCCGAAATGCACCGTGCCCTCGGTGGCCACGCCGATGCCCGGCGAGTAGCAGGCCACCGTGACGCCGTACTCGTAGACCTCCTGCGCGAGACCCTGAGTGAACCGCTCCAGAGCTGCCTTCGAGGCCCCGTACATCACGCCGCCGGTCGCTTTGGCGCCGGGGTAGGGGCCACGGCCGGGGCCGATCGCTCCGACGGAGGAGATGTTGACGATCGCGCCCGACCGCCTTGCGATCATGTCGGGCAGTACGGCCCTCGACAGCATGAACGGGCCATGCACATTGACGGCGAAGGCACGCATCCACCGGCTCGCCGGGTAATCGACGACCGGGATGTAGTAGTTCAGAGCCGCGTTGTTGATGAGGACGTCGACCGGGCCAAAGGCGGCCTTCGCTTCCGCAACCATGCGATTGCAATCGTCCTCTTTCGAGACGTCAGCCGTGACGGCGATGGCGGTACCGCCCGCCTCGCGGATGTGGGTGACCGTCCGGTCAAGTGACCCTGCGAGCATATGGTCGCCCTCGTGCAGCGTCCGCGCCGCGCACACGACCTTCGCCCCTTCGCGCGCGAATTCTTCCGCGATCCCTTGCCCGATGCCCCGGCTCGCGCCCGTGATCAGAGCGACCTTACCGTCCAACTTTCCCATCGCATGTTCCTCACTGGTGCGCACTGAGTACCCGTTGCTGCTGTCGGACGGAGCCTACCGCGTGGCCTGAATCTCTGTGTGAGACGGTACTGGGTCAATTGACCCAGTACCGTCTATCCAGACCATCAGTCACGCGCTATACATTCGATATCGACAGCCTTGTATTCTCTGGCAAACGCCGAGGCAGGACGGCGATATGCGCGCTGACTTGCCGCTGACACGACCACCGCGCCGGCGCCGGACTCCGGTGGCGCCCCCAGCAGCGCGTTACTTTGACCGACGGGCCGAACGCGGGGCGCATACCCGTCAGCGGTTGATCGAGGGCGCACGCAGCCTCTTTACCGAGCATGGCTTTGCCGGGACCGGCACGCCGGACATCGTGCGTTATGCGGGCGTGAGCCGGGGTGCCCTCTACCATCATTTCTCCGATAAGCAGGCGTTGTTTGCCGCCGTCTATGGGGAAGTCGAGCGCGAAGTGACCGCGCGCCTGCTCGCCTGCTGGGAAGCAAATGAGGCGCTCCCGTACTGGGAGCGGATGCACTGCGCGGTCCGTGCGTTTCTGGAGTCGGCCATCGATCCCACGGTCCGGCGGATCATGATGGTCGAAGCCCCGGCGGTACTCGGCTGTCCTGCGTGGACGGATACTGCCAGCGCCGCCACCTACCGACTGCTCCTCAGTGGTCTGGAGATCGCCCAGCATGACGGGTTGTTGGACGAGGGCGTGGACCTCGTCGCCGCCGCCCACCTGCTCTTCGGCTCGTTTGTTGACGCAGCTCAGTGGATCGCCGCGGCTGAGGATGGCGCGCTCACCTGTGACCGGGCGAGCGCCGTCGCCGACCGGTTCCTCGACAGTTTCCGCGCCACGCACGGACGGGCGTCACACACTCTGGCGTGACCCCCGTCCCGCCTATGTGCCTACGACGCGCCGACGCGCGGGATGCCTTTCAAGGCTTCCTCGATCCGGTCGGCCGGGTACTCGTAATCCTCCAGGTCGCCCGCCAGATACTGCTCGTAGGCGCCGAGGTCGAGGAACCCGTGTCCGGACATGTTGAAAAGAATCACGCGAGACGTACCGGCCTCGCGCGCCTCGATCGCCTCGTCGATGGCCGCGCGCACGGCATGTGCCGATTCCGGCGCCGGAAGGATGCCCTCCGCGCGGGTGAACTGCACCGCTGCGTCGAACACGCTGTTCTGGGGAAATGCGCGCGCGTCGATGTAGCCGTCCGCGTGCAACTGGCTGATCAGCGGTGCCATCCCGTGATACCGCAGCCCGCCAGCGTGGATCGCCGGCGGCATAAAAGCGTGCCCCAGCGTGTGCATCTTCACCAGCGGGGTCAACCCCACCGTATCGCCGAAGTCGTAAGTGTAGAGCCCCTTGGTAAGCGAGGGGCATGAGGACGGTTCGGCGGCGACGAACCGGGTGCGTGTCTCACCCGTCAGCCGAGCACGCATGAATGGGAAGGCCAGCCCGGCGTAATTGGAGCCGCCGCCGACGCAGCCGATCACCACGTCTGGCGTTTCGCCCGCCATCTCCATCTGTGCCTGTGCCTCTTGCCCGATCACCGTCTGGTGCAGCAGGACGTGGTTCAGCACCGACCCCAGCGAGTACTTCGTGTCCTCGCGGGAGGCCGCGTCTTCGACCGCCTCGGAGATCGCGATGCCGAGCGATCCGCTGGAGTGCGGGTCTTCTCCCAGCACGGAGCGCCCGGCGTTCGTGTCGGGGCTTGGGCTTGCCATCACGTCGGCGCCGTACACCTTCATCAGCGCCTTACGGTAGGGCTTCTGTTCGTACGACACCCTCACCATGTAGATCTTCAGTTCGATGCCGAACATCTGGCACGCGAATGCGAGGGCGGCCCCCCACTGGCCTGCGCCAGTCTCGGTGGTGATCCGGCGGACACCCTCTTGCTTATTCATGTAGACCTGAGCGAGGGCGGAGTTCACTTTGTGCGAGCCGACGGGGCTGACGCCCTCGTATTTATAGTAGATATGCGCCGGGGTCTGGAGCGCCTGTTCCAGGCGATGGGCACGGTACAGCGGCGAGGGACGGTAGAGGCGGTACGCCTCCCGCACCGGCTCTGGGATCTCGATCCAGCGGTCGGTGGAGACCTCCTGCATGATCGCCGCCATCGGGAACAGCGGTGCTAGGTCGGCCGGGCCGATCGGCTGGCCGGTGCCAGGGTGCAGCGGCGGAGCGAGAGGGTGGGGCAGGTCAGCCTGGATGTTGTACCAGTGGGTCGGGATCTTGGACTCGTCCAGCAGGTACTTGTACTCGCCAGTCATTCGGCCATCCTCCGTGCTCGCTTCGACGGGGCGTGATTCGGCCGCGGACGAACCACGGAGGCCATGGTGCCTTCACGTAAGGCCCGCTGCGAGGGACGAAGGTCATGTGTACACGGGACGGTATTGAGGGGCAGGGCTCGCCGGGTCCCGCTTCCGTCAACTGGGGTGCCTCGGTACGCTTTCGCCTCCGCCGGGGACCCCCGGGGTGGAGGAGGTAGGCCGTGGCCGTCCCCGACCTGGAGACCTGGCGGGCAGGCTGGAATTCGCCCGACCAGCAGCGCCTCGGTGTGCGCGCGGTGACCATTGCGCCGCGCTATGCGGCCATCGCCATCGACCTGCCGTACGGGGACGAACGTGACGATGACCCGCTGTTCACGACCTCAGCCCTGAGCTACGTCGCTGATGTCGTGGCTCTTTCCTCGGTCCGTGCGCACCTCGACGAGGAGCGGGAGCAGCCGAACGGCACGATGAGCCTCCACCTGAACTTCATCGCGGCGCCAGCGAGGACGGTGACCATCGAGGCGAATGTAGTCGCCCAGAATGAGATGGAGGCGTTCGTCGAACTCACCGGGCGCGAACCGGACGGGCGCATGGTGCTGCGGGGGTTGGCGACATTCTCGGTCCGACAGAAGGCGCCGGGAGGTGCGGCGTGACCGGCATACCGGACTGGCCGTCGACGCCGTTCTTCCAGCAGTTCGGTCTGCAGGTCGAGGAGACGCGCGAGGGGTATGCGCGCCTCTCCATCGCGCGTGAAGTCGTCCGACTGCGTGGCGCGCGAGATTCCATCAATGGCGGGCTCGTCGCTGCGCTCGGGAACGTGGCGATGCAAGTGTGCCTGCATACCCTGATGGGGCCCGGCGAGCGTGCCGGGCGTACCCATGAGCTGACGGTGGCCTTCCTCGAAAGCGCGCGTGGCGAGGTCACCAGCATCGAAGCGCGGGTGCTTCGCAAGGGCGGCCGGATCGTCGTCGGCGAAGTTGAGTTGCGCGACACCGCGGATGGCACCCTCAACGCGAAGTTGCGCGTGACCTGCGAAGTGATGCGGGGGCTGGCATAGCACGACGGTGAGCTTGACTCGCCCAGTGAGCGTCATGGTCGACGCGGCAGAGACAGCAGCGGCACAGGCCGTCTAGATATCGGCGACATGTCTCGCATTGACGGGCAGGGTGAACCGGCCGCTGGGAAACTCGCCTACGACGCTGGCGGATCCGGTAGTTGCAGCGCCACGGCGTACATCGGGCCGACGGTCTGCATCGCCTCCTGTATCGTCATCCCGTACTCGTCCGCGCTGCCGAGGTTGTACGCCTGGCGGCGGTAGTTCCAGTTGTCCGGCTTCAGCGCCAGCGCCGCCTTGAACTGTGCCACCGCCTCCGCGTGGTGCCCGTGCGCGTCGAGATACACGCCCAACCGGAAGTGCGCCATCGCCTGCTGGTTCGATTCATCCGAAGAACCGATTCGGCTCTGCGTCTCATCCGGCGGCGTCACGTAGATGCTCTTCGAGCCGTTCTTCACCCAGTCGCGTACGACATCCATATAGCGCTCGTTCGGCGTCCGCACTCCGGTGTCCGGGTCGCGACGCGTCATGTACGCCGGATCGTTTCCACGCACGATCCATCCGCGCTCATCGATCCAGAACAGCGCTGGGACGTTCCGCGTGTTGTAGAGCTCCGCCACCACGAATTTCGTGTCGATCAGGCACGGATAGTCCGGGTTCGCCGCATCGATGAATTCACGCTCGACCTCAGCGCCCTTGGCGTCACAGCCGACCGTGATGACCTCGAAGTTCTGACCGGCGAGTTCGTTGCGCAGGACCTGCCACACGGGCAGGTCAAACCGGCAGCCTCACCACGAAGCCCACAACGCAAGCAGCACCTTCTTCCCCCGGTAGTCGGAGAGCCGGTGCTTCCGTCCGTTGATGTCCGGCAGTTCGAAGTCCGGTGCGTCCAGCAGCTGGAACTGTCCCCGACGCTCCTCGGGGCCCGGCCCGAAATACCAGGTCTCGGTTGTTGCGTCGTGCGCGAACGTCTGACGTACATAGCCCGCGAATCCCGCGACATCGACCCATGTCGCGCCGTCGCGCTCCCTCACCACCGACACTGCGCGGTCGGCCGGCAACGGCACGCAGATCTCGCCGCGGCACATCCCCTCGGGCTTCAATTCCCAACCGGTAGCGGCCAGCAACTCATCGCTGCGCAGCCACAGGCTTCCGCCTTCGACATGTGCGTCCGCCGGCGTCGCCTCGGACGCGCTCGTCAGGATCGTGACTGTCATCGCCTCGCCTCTCGATGCCCGCTTGGGGTCGTGATCCTACGTGATCCGGGGGGCTCTGTGCCGGTTGGACGCGGCAGCGCCTCGAAGGCTTGAGCGCCTCCACCAGCCGTCGGTAGCGCTGTACCGGCTCCACCCGCCGCGTTCCCAGCAGTAATAGCGAGAGCGGGTGTCGCGTCCCGGTGCTGCGTCTGGGCGAATATAAAGAGAGGACGGGCATTGCCCGTCCTCTCCATTGAACGTCGGTCGCGGACGGCTACCGGAGCGTAACTCCGATCGAGTGGGTCGTGCCGTCGTCCAGCTTGACCGCGATGGTCAGCGGGCCCGCCGACATGCCCTTCGTCCGGAGGTTGAAGATGTACTGGCCGTCCGTCGCGTCGTACCGAGCGGTGCCCTGGAGGACGCCGTTCGCGTAGACCTCGGCCGTGGCCGTACCGACCATCGCCCCGTCCGCGTCAGCGACGCAGAACTTCACCGGGACGGTAGACCCGACCTTGTACGTCTGGACCGGGACCAGCAGCGGCTGCTTGAACCCGCAGAAGTCGTACGCCACCAGGTAGGAAGCGGACATCGACGCGCCCGTGTTCCCCGCCAGGTCGGTGGCCCCAGCGCACGTCACGGTCACTGTGCCGAGCGGGCCACCCGAGGTCGACAGCGTCGCCGCGGTTGCGACACCGGACAGGCCGTCCGTGGTCGAACAACCGGCCGCCGGCACCGCGCCGGTGATGTACGTGGCGCCGTCCGTGACGCCGGTCACCGCGACCGCTGGTGCGGTCTTGTCGACATTGATGCCTGCCGCCGTCGCCGTGTCGCTCACATTGCCGGCGTTGTCAGTGCAGGCGCCGCCGGCCGACTGGCCCGCGCCCTCGCCCAGCACAACCGCGGAGTCGCAGGAGGCGATCCCTGACATGCCGTCTGTGCCAGTAAACGTCACTGTCACGTCCGTGTTATTCCAGCCGTTGCCGTTTGGCGCCGGAGACGCGGTCGCCGTCGCCGTCGGGGCCGTCGCGTCACGCTTCACCGTGACGCTCGCCGACGCCGTGCCGCCGTCCGAGGTGGCTGTACAGGTGAACGTGACGCCCCCCGTGTCTGCGGTCACCGTCGTCGCGTCGCAGCCCGACGTCGACGTCACGGTGGAGTCCGGGTCGGTCACCGTCCACGACACGTCGATGTCGCTGGTGTACCAGTCGTTATTGCCGAGCGTGCCCGTCACGGTTGGCGTGACCGTCGGGGGAGTGGTGTCGGTCGGTGCCGGCGGGACCACGTTCCCGTTCAGAAAGATCTCGGCATACGCAAGATTGTTCCCTACCGCGCAGTCGTCCACCTGGGTGATGACGACGCGGTTCACCTCGCCGGCGACCATCGCCGAGGAGAGGTCGGTCGTGGACTGCGCTCCGCCCAGATAGATGTAACTGCCCGCGAACACGAAACCTGTCGGGTTGGCTGAGTTGTAGATCGCCACCCGGGCGCCGTCGTCGGCACCACTCATGTTCACGCTGAACTGCGTGACCGTGGTACCCGTCGGGATACTCACGAAGCTCTGGAAGAACGTGAAGTCAGCCGACACCAGGCAGCCGAACGATCCGCCCAGCCGCGACCACTGGTTCATGCCGATGGTGCTGGCGCTGGGGCAGAGCGGCGAGCCGCCCGGGCCGCAGTTCGCCCAGCTTGCATCGTTTTCACCCGGGACCGGCCCCGGGATGTAGTTGTAGAAGCCGATATTCCCGTGCTGCCCGAAGTAGGCTGTGTGTACCGGCCCGTACGGTCGCGAGACCTGCCAGTCGGTCCGGCCGAGCGTCGTCGGCCCCGACGCTTCGACGGACGTCACCAGCGAGGTCGCCACGAAGGCGACGATCGCGATCAAGGCCGCTGAAGATATACATTTGACGAACGGGAACGGGAGCCGCCATCTCATCCGAACCTCCCCTGGAGTCGTAGGGCCGCAGGCTACCCTAGCGAATTGATTTGGTGTGAATACACTAGTTCTGAGGCCGGGGCAAATACGCATTTCACGGCGCGGTCCCGCTGGTAGCTCGCACGGGAGGAGGCCCGTCGGGATGATTGGAATGAAAGGCTTCAGGTCACCAGCGGGACGGGGCATGAATGCGGAGGCGCCCGCGAGGGCGCCTCGTCGTGATCCGTTGGTAGCAGGAGCGGGATTTGAACCCGCGACCAACGGCTTATGAGTCCGCTGCTCTACCGCTGAGCTATCCTGCCGTCGCCCAGTATCCCGAGGCGGCCCCAGCACTGTCTACCCCGGCACTGTCTGCCTGGCGCTCGATCCGCCGAGGCCGCGCATTCGTCTACCGTCGTACACGACTCGATCGGTCGAGGAGAGGCCGCCCATGCGCATCGCCATCACCGGCGCCACCGGACTCGTCGGCTCCGCGCTCGCCGGCTACCTCGAAGGCCAGGGCCACGAGGTCTACCGCGCCCGCCGAGGCACATCCGACGACCGCCTCGCCGACTGGAACCCCGCCGTCGGCTGGATCCGTTCCGGCGCGCTCGACGGCATGGACGCCGTCGTCCACCTCGCCGGCGCGCCCATCGGGGGTGACTCGCTTCGCAACATCCGCTGGACCCGTGCCCGTCGCGAACTCCTCCGAGCCTCGCGCGTCGACGCCACCCGGCTGCTCGTCGACCACCTCGCCGCACTCCCTCATCCGCCGAGGACGTTCGTCGCCGCCTCCGCCATCGGCTACTACGGCGACCGGGGCGACGAGGCGCTCACCGAACTCTCGCCCCCCGGTGCGGGCTTCCTCTCCACCCTCGCCCGCGATTGGGAACGCGAGTCCCTGCGCGCATCCGAGGCCGGCATCCGCACGGCCGTCCTCCGCACCGGCCACGTGCTGGCTCGAGACGGCGGTCTGCTCGCCCGTCTCCTCCCCACCGCACGCCTCGGACTCGGCGCGCGCTTCGGCGACGGCCGCCAGTACCTCTCATGGATCGCCATCGATGACCTCGTGCGCGCCGTCGAGTTCGCCCTCACCACCGAGATCGAGGGCATCCTCAACGCCACCGCCCCCAACCCCGTCACCAACGCCGCCTTCACGCGCGCCCTCGGCCGCGCCCTCCACCGCCCCGCCGTCCTCGCCGTCCCGCCCTTCGCGCTGCGCGCCTTCCTTGGCCCCGCCGCCGACGAGTTGCTGCTCTGGGGCCAGCGCGTGCTGCCCGCACGGTTGCTCGCCGCCGGGTTCGAGTACGAGCACGCGGATGTGGACTCGGCGTTGCGGGTGGTGCTGGCTAGGCAGTAGCCATCGCCGACTCCACTCGGGAAGTACTAAATCTCTACGGATCGATGTGGGCTCGGCGAGCGGCGATCTTGTTTCCGATTAACTTCGCCGTCGCGCTCATCTGCGCCTCGCCTTGCGCCAGCGCCATCATGGCTACCTGGAACATCTGCCTTGTACGGGACTGGAACTTCACGTGATTAGTCGCCAGATTGTAATTAAACATTTCCCGAAGAGAGTCTTCGGTTGTTGCCCCTAGAAGAATCAGCGGTGCCCATAGGCCGTCTTTAGTGAGTCCTGAGACGGATCCGGGTTCAGCATGGGCAACAGCTTGTCTGGTTGTCGAGAGTGATTTCTTCGCCGCAGCAGACCAGGCGCGAACCTCGTTCCTGCGTTGCGCAGTGTCGAGATCCTCGGGCACGAGTTGACCTAGGGCCTGTGCGACAAATTTCTGCACACCGTCGATGTAGGCACTGAGGTAGACACTCAAAGCATCAATGACTGCCCACTCAATTTCGGGGGCCAGCGGGCTGTGTGGATCCAAGCTGTCAGATATCCGCTTCGTATTTGCGATGCGAAATATCGAGAGCCGGCAGGCCACACCCGCTTCGAGTGCCTTGGTGTAGCGGTTCTTGATTCCGAGTTGCTTGGCGAGGGTAGGGCCTTGCTCGATCGGCGGTGCTTGTTCAATAAAGGCTCGTGATTCTGCGGAGAAGTCGGCAACGATCCCTTGCCGTGCTTGCTCGATCACGAGCGCCCACAATCCTCCGAATCCGTCCCCCTCGGAATTGGCGTTGCCAATCATCAGATTTCCTACCTGTTCAACCCCGTTCTCTCGCAACGATACCAAACAGATGTTCTGTAGCGGTGGCACGA
This sequence comes from Dehalococcoidia bacterium, assembly GCA_003599735.1. Lineage (GTDB taxonomy): Bacteria > Chloroflexota > Dehalococcoidia > UBA2979 > UBA2979 > SURF-43. The sequence goes on from QZJI01000055.1 coordinate 21,555, forward strand.
CCAATACCCCAGCCCGCTACCCTTCCTACTACAGGCAGCCACATGAGGCTGACCCGGACACCCGCGGAGGCACCGTGAGCGAGATGCGCCCCGCCGGCGAGCAGCCGCGCGAGTTCCATGTCACCGCGAACGGCATCGATCAGGCTTACTTCGAATGGGCAGGCGAGGGCGCGCCGGTCCTCCTCATCCACGCCACCGGCTTCCACGGGCGCATCTGGGACGAAGTCGCGCGACGCCTCCCCGGACGGCGCATCCTCGCCGTCGACACACGCGGACACGGACGCAGCGCGAAGCCGGAGCCGCCCTACAACTGGGACTACACCGGCGCGGACATCCTCGACCTCGTGCGCGTGCTCGACCTCCACGACGTCATCGCCGTCGGCCACTCGATGGGCGGCCACTCGGCCGTCTACGCCGCCGCGCGCGAACCGTCGAGGTTCGCCGGGCTGGTGCTGATCGACCCGACCATCGGCCGCGACCGCGCCGTGGCGACACGCGACGGCGCGGGGGCCAAGGGCGTCGCCCGCCGCCGCAACGAGTGGGCCTCGCCCGAGGAGATGGTCGAACGCTTCCGTGACCGCTACCCCTTCGACCTCTGGCAGCCGCGGGTCCTCGACGACTACGCCCGGTACGGCCTCCTCCCCGCCCCCTCGGGCGACGGCTACGTGCTCGCCTGCCCGCCGGCCATCGAAGCGGCGGTCTACGGCGCCCGCGGCATGGGTGAACACATTTGGGCGGCCGTGCCAAAGATCGCCGTGCCGGTGCGCGTCCTCCGCGCCCGCGCCCCCGAGCCGGGCGTGCAGGCCCGCCCCTTCGAAACCTCCCCCACCGATCCCGGACTCGCCTCGGCGTTCCCGAACGGGGACGACCGCGTGCTCTCACACCTCACTCACTTCATCCCGATGCAGGAACCCGAACTCGTGGCCGAAGAGATCGCTGGATTCGTCGACCGTCTCCGCGCCTGATCCGCCTCGCGGGGCAGGCGGCGATCGGCTAACCTCTAGGCATGGCTGAGACCCCGACCGTTGAGCCGATCGTCCGCTTCACCGATGAGGCGTACGCGAAGCTGTCCGAGATCATCAGCGGCCACGCCAACCCCGTCGCGGGGTTGCGGCTCCAGATCACCAGCCGCGAGGGCGGCCAGTTCCACCACCTCCTGTCGCTCGTCGAGGACGGCGCGCAGGCCGAAGGCGATCTAAAGATCGAGGCCGGCGACATCTGCGTCTTCACCGATCAGCGCAGCGCCCCCTACCTCCGCAATGTCGAGGTGCACTACTTCGAGGAGGGCGACGAACGCGGTCTGGAGTTCCGTAACCCCAATCCGCTCTGGACCGACCCTCGCGAGTTCCAGATCCAGGACCTCTTCGACCAGTTCATCAACCCGCAGATCAGCGCGCACGGCGGCCGCATCGAACTGATCGCCGTCGAAGGCCGCACCGCCTACGTCGAGTTCTCGGGTGGCTGTGTCGGCTGCGGCATGATCAACGTCACCCTCCAGCAGGGCGTCGAGGTCGCCGTCAAAGAGAACGTCCCCGACATCGACCAGATCGTCGATGCCACTGACCACAACTCCGGCACCAATCCCTACTACCAACCCTCCAAGAAGTAGTCCGCTACTCGATCGCAAACTGCATCGCCGCATGCGCATCGCGGCGCGCGTACGCGATCTCCGCATTGAAATGCACGTGCGAGCATCGAGAAGCGATCGAGCCACGATGTAGTGAATCACAAGCACAAGACGACCAGGCGATCCCCGACGTTCAGGCGGGATGGGAAGGTGGCGTTCACGAAGTCTCGTGCACCCGGAATGTATGCAGTGAAGAACCCAAACCTGAGCATCGACAAAGTGCGTGGCTGACAACCTGCAGACCTGATCTGCGCTGACACGGTCGCCGCATCGGTGTCACGGACTATCTCGATGATGGCTAACCCTGGACCGCGCGGCAATTCTCCTCCGTACACTGCGCCCGAGTTCGCCCCGTTTGGGGCGGTCGGGCTCGGAGTCGTGGTCGGGGTGCAAGGTTCCGCGACAGCATTGTCATCATTGAGAAAGACATCGGGATCGCGATACCCGACGTCGGTCGGGATCAAAGTCGGCGTATAGCCGTAATTCTTGCCTCCTGGACTCCCCGGAGCAGTGATCGTGTCTTCGTTCTTGATCTCGAAGTGAAGGTGATCTACCCAGTAGTCTGGGTCACCCTGACCCGTGCCCCCCACCATTCCAATGCGGTCACCAGCAGCCACGCACTGCCCCTCACGTACGTCGATAGAGGCCAGGTGTGTATACAGGGAGTACACGGGATCTTTGCCGGCGATGACATGCTTCACAATTGCGGTGTTCCCCATCCCGTGATCGTCACAGCCGTTGCGACGTAGCTTTCCATTCGACCAGACGGTGCGGCCCCCAGTCGGCTCAGGGCAAGTGACATGGTTCGGTATCACCGATGCGACAACACCGCGCGTGGTCGCGTACGCCGCATCCGCGAAATAGTCGATTCCAGCGTGATGCGGGGTCTCGTTCGCGCACACCACGTTGAAGCCGCACCCGCGCGAATTCTCGGCCGAGACCGGCTCGCGGAAGACGCCCGCTGCTGGATTTCGAGACGGAGTCGGCGTGCTGGTCGGCCGCGGAGTCGGGACCGAAGTCGGGTGAGGTGTCGGAGTACGCGTCGGTTGCGGTGTAGGGGTGCTCGTGGGGTTCGGAGTTGATGTGGCGCGCGGAGTCGAGGTCGGAGTCGCTGCCGGGGTTGCTTGAGCCCGAATAGTCGTACCGGTAGGGATGCTATCCAACAGGGAGCGCGTGACGTCGATGACGTCCGAGAAACTGTATCCTCCTTGAGTCATCGCTTGCTCGTCTTCAATATGCCGTCTTCGACCACCGTTTATGAGATAGACCTCACCAGTTCCGTAGGCTTGGACGAGCACTCCTTCAGAGTCCGAACTGAGGATTGACGACCGATTCGAATAGCTCCGCAGGTGGGCGCTGGAGACGAACTTCTGCTTTCCAAATCCCCATCCGGGAACGCCAGCACGCGCCATGGCGTTCATGACCGGCTCGTTCTGGACGTGGTAACGCTTCCCGTTCTGGACCCAGTAGATTTCCCGTTGACCGTCGACCTGGATTAACTCACGATCATGGGAGGCCTCAACCGCGCGAGTTCCCGATAGAGACCACAGCAGCAACCCGAAGGTCGCCAAGCCCCTTCCGAGTACTTGAAATTTCAACGCACACCCTCCGCTTTCTGTAGATGGAATATTGCCCGGCAACCGGGCCACCTTGCAGCGGCCAGCGATTAGGTGACAACGATCTCGAAGCGCAGGGCCGCGTGCGCGTCGCGCAGCGCCTGCTCCACCTCGGCGGGCGACTCGCCGCGGGCGAAGATGAAG
>QZJI01000013.1 GCA_003599735.1 Dehalococcoidia bacterium
CCCAGAGACGTCTCGACCCATGGCCAGGGACGCTTGGCGTGACGTCACGCGACTACTTCGAGGCCGAACTGGAGGAGCACCGCGCAGTCCTCGCCGCCTCACGCGCCACACTCGGCGAGACATTCGAGCGGATGCTGGCCGCATGGGTTCGGACGGCCCAGCAGGGCGGCACACTCTTCTTCTTCGGCAACGGCGGCTCCGCCGCGGACGCGCAGCACCTCGCGACTGAGCTCACCGTCCGTTACCAGACCAACCGGCGGGCGATCGCCGCTATCGCGCTCACCACGGATACCTCTGCACTCACGGCAGCGGCAAACGACTTCGGCTACGAAACAGTGTTCGCCCGACAGCTGGAGGCGCTCGGCCGGCCCGGTGACCTCGCGCTCGGCATCTCCACCTCTGGCCGTAGCCCGAACATCGTCCGGGCACTTGAAGTCGCACAAAAGCGTGGACTGACCGCGGCAGCCCTGACGGGCGGGGACGGCGGCCTTCTGACGGGACTCGCGGATCCGTTGATCGTCGTGCCCTCCCAGCGGACAGCACGGATCCAGGAGATGCACATCACGCTGGGGCAGATGCTCTGTGGCGCGCTCGAGCGCGAACTGGGGCTGGCGTGATGGCGGCGACGTGCCGCGTCTGCGATTCCACCGACCTCGCGCTGGTCCTCGACCTCGGCGAACAGCCGCACTGCAACTCGCTTCTGACCGAAGCTGACCTCGCGCGTCCGGAGCCGGTGTACCCGCTCCGCCTCTGGTTCTGCCGTGCCTGCACGACGGTGCAGATCGACTACACCGTCCCGAAGGAGACGATGTTCTCCGAATATCTCTATGTCTCCGGCACAACGGCGACCCTGCGTGAGCACTTCCGCCAGAGTGCCGAGCATCTCGTCGCTGAACTCGGCCTTCAGCGCGGCGATCTCATCGTCGATATCGGCTCGAATGACGGGACGTGGCTGAAGGCGTTCCAGGCCAGCGGTATGCGCGCGCTTGGCGTGGAACCCGCCAGCAACATCGCGCGGCAGGCGGAAGCCGAGGGCGTCCCCACGCTCAACCGGTTCTTCAACGCCGGTGTCGCACGCGAGATCGCCGCGACGGCGTCACCACGTCTGGTCACGGCCGCGGGCGTCTTCTTCCACCTCGAGGAACTGCACAGCGCCGCCGAGGGGGTCGCCGAACTGTGCCGGCGCGGGGCGGTGTTCTGCGTCCAGGCGATCTACCTGCGCGAGATGCTGCGTGAGACCGCTTTCGACAACATCTATCACGAGCACCTGACCTACTGGACGCTGCGCTCCATTTCCGCCCTGTTCTACCATCACGGGCTGGAGGTGTTCTCCGCTCGCGTCGTCCCGATCCACGGCGGCTCGCTCGAGCTCCTCGTGGCGCCCGCCGGCACACGCCCCGTCGAGCGAAGCGTTACCGCGATGCTCGAACAGGAAGCCGCCGAGGGTCTCGGCGAGCTCGCGACCTACGAGGCGTTCGCCGCGCGCGTCCAGCGCATCCGGGAGGGACTGCCGCGCCTCGTGCGGCGCTACACGGACGCGGGGAAGGTTGTATATGCATTTGGCGCACCCGCGAAGGGCGCGACGATGCTGAACTCCTGTGGGATCGGAGCCGACTTGCTTCGCTACGCCACGGAGCGAAATCCCCTCAAGGTGGGGAAGTTCATGCCTGGGTCGCACCTCCCGATCGTCGAGGAGGGTAGCGTCCCCGACCCCGACGCCTACCTGGTGCTGCCATGGAACTTCCTGGCGGAGTTCTTACAGCGCAACCGGGGCTACCTGGAACAAGGCGGTGCGTTCATCGTCCCCGTCCCGGAGCCGCGCGTCATTGACGCCTCGAATGTCGAACGGGAACTCGTACTGGCCGAGGGCCCGGTAGGGAATCGAGGCGCGTCGTGATCGTCACCTCGCGTACGCCGCTACGGGTCAGCCTCTTCGGCGGCGGGACCGACTACCCGGACTGGTTCCGCGACCGGCCGGGCGCGGTTATCGGCTTCACCATCGACAAATACATTTACATCTCAGCGCTGCCGCTCTCCGCGTTCGTCGAGTACCGCTACCGGCTGTCGTACTCACGCGTCGAGATGGTCCAGCATCCGTCCGAGTTTCAGCACCCGGTCATGCGGGAGATGCTCGTCAACCTGGGCTACGAGGGCCCGCTTGACTGCTCCGTGCAGGCGGACCTCCCGGCGAACGCGGGGCTCGGTTCATCCTCGGCGTTCACGGTCGGCCTGCTCAACCTCGTTTCCGCGCTCCAGGGCGTGACGCGGACGAAGCTGGAGCTTGCGCGGCTCGCGATCCACTTCGAGCAGGAGGTGCTGAAGGAACGCGTCGGCGTACAGGACCAATTGCACGCCACGTTTGGCGGATTGAACCGGTTCGACCTGCTGGGCGACCGGTTCACAGTGCCGCCGATCCATGTCTCCGGAGACGAACTCGACCGCCTCGCCGACTGGATGCTGCTTGTCTACACCGGCATCCGCCGCCATGCGAGCGCGACCCTGGACGAACAACTCGACAACACCCAACAGCGTCGCGTGGACAGCGAACTCGAGGCGATGGTGTCGCTCGTCGACGAGGCGCACCGGGTGTTCGAGTCCTACCGCGGAGACGACCTCCCCCGCGAACTCGCCCGCCTGCTCGCCGAAGGCTGGGCTCTGAAGAAGCGCCTCTCCTCACGCGTGAGCGGAGCGGAGATCGACGGGCTGTACGAGCGTTGTCTGGAAGCCGGTGCCCTGTCCGGGAAGCTACTGGGCGCGGGAGGGGGAGGGTTCCTGTTGGTGGTCGTCCCGCCCGAGCGGCGCGAGGCGTTCATCGACGAGATCGGCGCCGACCGCTGTGTCCCGTTCCGCATCGAACACCAGGGGTCAACGATCCAGCGGTTCTGGTAACAGCACCTTACACGTTCGAGAAGCGACTGTTCCGCAGCATCCGATAGCCTTTCACTAGCTCCTCGATGCCCCGGTCCAGCGGCCACTCCGGCTGGAAGCCGGTCGCTTCTACCTTCGCGTTGGAGACGATGTAGTCTCGTTTGTCAGGGTCTTCGCCGACCGGCGCTTCGATGTAGACGAACCCGGGGACCTGCGCCTGGATGCGCTGGCATAGCTCGATCTTCGAGAGGTTCGCATCGGACAGGCCGACGTTGTAGGGCTGGCCATCCATCGCCTCGTAGTGGGCGAGCCCGTGCAGGAATACGTTCGCCACGTCGCGGATGTGGATGTAATTGCGACGGAAGTGCCCCTCGAACAGGACGACGAACCGGTCGGTGACAGCGCGCCAGACGAAATCGTTCACGAGCAGGTCCATCCGCATCCGCGGCGACATCCCGAAGACCGTCGCCAGGCGGACGGTGATCCCATGGCCGCGGTCGAGGATGGCCGCCTCTGCCTCAACCTTCGTCCGCCCGTAGATCGAGATGGGGCGCAACGGCGTCTCTTCCGTGCAGAAGGCGTCGGCCTCGCCCACGCCGTAGCCGCTGTTGGTGGTCGGATAGATCAGACGCTGCCCGCTCGACAGGTGGCGCAGCAGCATCCGCACGGCATCGCGGTTCGTGGTCTCGGCGGCGATCGGGTCGCGGTCGCACAGAGGCGCACCCACCAGCGCGGCCAACGGGATCACCACGTCAGCCCGGGCGACCAGATCGCGCACCAACCGCTCGTCACGCGCGTCCCCTCGTACCGGCTCGAAGCTCTCGTAGCGGGCGCACGCCGCCAGCGCGGTATCCCCACGCGCGAACGTGTCGAGGACGGTAACGGCATACCCAGCCTCCAGCAGCGTGGGGACGAGCACAGAACCGATGTAGCCCGCGCCGCCCGTGACCAGAACCCGTTCAGGCATAAGGGAACCTTTGCATCGTCATTTCCGAAACGGAAGTATCGACTGGCAGGACTGAATCTTACAGGCGAGTCTGCCGAGGGGCAGTACGGCGGCGTACGGTCGCCCAATCTCGCCCTCCCGCGAGGTGACCCGCGGGCCCTCACGCTACGTCCTGACGATCACCAGCGTGCCGTTGAGACCAGCCGGAAACGCGGCGTTGAAATCCGCGTTCACGAAGGGCGGGGCGCCGATCACGTAGACGAGCATCTTGCCGTCCACCGTCGCGGAGACGGTGAGGGCTTGCGCGGCCGCGCCTGCGGTGTCCAGCTGGGCCGTCGTGCCGGTGAAGGAGACGATCGACACACCAGCCGAGGCAATGGAGCCACCTGAGAATGTGCCGGCGGCGCTGGCAGGCGGCGGAGTGGTTGTGTCCCGCATCTCGAGCGCGGCGGCGGAGATCGGGCCGGTGGCCGCCTGGCCCGCGATCCCCGCGACGATGTCACTGATCGCTGAGGTTAAGGGATCGGTACCCTCAGTCATCCGCGCCACGCCAACCGTGAACGAACCGGTCCCGCTGTACGGCCCCTCGACATTGAACGGGCCGCGCGGGCTACTAGTGACCGCACCGACGTACTGCCCGTTCGCGGCCACCGTCATCGTGGCCAGGTTGTAGGTGCCCCCACCGCTGTGGGAGCCAGACGCGGCCCCGCCCGTGCTCAGCACCCACTGCCCGGAGCTCACAAAGGTACCCGCCGCGAAGGTCCCTGCGGCGTTGTACGTCCCGGTGACAACGAACGGCGCGACGCCCGGCGCGCTGACGGTGGCGGTGAATGGTCCGCTCGCTTGATAGCTCCCGCTGGGCACCAGGACGTTGACCCCGGATACCGAGACCGCGGCGGTGAAGGAGACGCTGGCTGAGTAGGTCCCCGCTCGCTCGAAGAACCCGGCCCCGGACGTGCTGACCTTCGCGGTATAGCTGCCGCTGGTGTTCAGTGAACCCGGAACCTGAGTAGTCTGCGGTGTTGGCGGCTCTTGTGCAGAAGCGCCCCGGCCGAGAAACCCCAGTGCGGCGGCAGACGTCAGGAGGACGAGCGAGAGAGCCAGTCGCCGCGAACCAGACATCAGCGGCCTCCCTGAGATACGAGTGTCAGCATACGAGTGGCCGCACTTGGAAACATGGTGCGCCGGGAGGGATTCGAACCCCCGACCGATAGTTCCGAAGACTATTGCTCTATCCCCTGAGCTACCGGCGCATGCCGACAGTTTAGCCGCCTTGCCCGTTGCGTATCATCGAGGCATGTCCGAGCCGTCCGACTTCCCGCCCGAAGCCCGCGCCGCGTTCCGCACGGCGATGGATCTGCACGCGGCGGGGGAGATCGATGCCGCGATCGAGGCAGCCGAGGTCATGGTCGCGCGATGGCCGGGGTTCGGGGAGGCGCTCTCCTACCTCGGTCAGACGATGGTCACGCGGAAGCGCCGGTTCGCGGACGGGCTGGCCGTCCTCGGGCGTGCCGTCGAAGCTTCTCCGGCGGACCCGTATGTCTTCTACTCCGCCGGGTGGTGCACCGAGTTCGTCGCGGAGGAACTACGGCGGCCAAAGCGGGCGCACCAACCGGTCGACGGCGACGCGGCGCGTTATTACGCGGCGGCGAAGACGCTCTTCCTGCGAGCGCTGGCCCTCGACCCGGATGAAAAACTACGGGGAGATGTTGAGGACATGTTGAGCGCGATCAGCAACGCGACTGGCGAACCGTGGGACGAAGGGATGGTCGAACGTGCCACACCTCGACCTCGCTGACGGCTTCCGCTTCTACTATGAGACACACGGGCCAAAGCCGTCCGAGACCTCGCGCATGCCCGTATTGCTCGCGCACGGCGCCGGCGGCAACGCGATGTCGTGGTGGCAGCAAGTGCCCGCCTTCGCCGACACCTACCCCGTCATCACCTTCGACCACCGCGCCTTCGGTCGCTCCCCGGATATCGAAGAGGGCCCTGGCCGGGTCGCGTTCGGCCCGGACATCCGCGCGCTGCTCGAACATCTGGGGGTGGAGCGCGTCCATTTTGTGGCGCACTCGATGGGCGGTCGCAGCGCCTTCGGACTGCTCTCGCGCGAGCCGGGTCGGTTCGCCTCGCTGGTGTTCTCCGGCACGAACGCCGGATGCGTGGACGACCGCTACCGAGCGCGGAAGGCGGAACTGGAGGCGGACGGGACGCTGGCGGGCTCGCTGCTGCGCCGAGCGCTGAAGGACGGGTTCGCTGCGGAGGATCCGGCGATGGCGTACCTGTACGCCCGCGTCCGCGCGCTCAACCCGAAGCGCGAGCGTGACTTCCTCGCCCCCACCGGACGAATGGTCAACTATCGCGGCTCGACGGCACCGAGGCTCGTCGAGAGCGGTCTGCCGATCCTTTGGATCGTCGGCGAACACGACCGTGTGATGCCGCCAGACCTGATCCGGATCTCGCACGACCTGACGCCCGGCTCTCGCTTCCACCTCGTGCGCGACGCTGGCCACTCCACCTATTTTGAACGCCCTGCCGAGTGGAACGCGACCGTCCATCGGTTCCTCGACGAGGTGGAAGCGCAGCGTATCCGCGCCGCCTCCTAACCCGATTAATCTGACGATATTAATCTGACGATTTTTCGCCTGAGATTCCCGGCGCGCCAAACGAGGCATGCCGGACGACGTTGTACCCGTGGGTGGCGGCCCGGAAGGAGTCGGGCATATGAGTCCACAGGCAACATGGCAGAGAACTCGGAGAGCGCGAGCACAAACACTCGCAATATTCGCAGCCCTCGGTATCTTCGGCGGCGCGTTCGCCATCCCGGCGATGGCGCAGCAGACCGGGAACCAGGCACCGGTCCCACAACCGGACACCATGACGGTGGTTGAGGACACCGCCACGTCGCTGGCGGTTCTCGCAAACGACACCGACGCAGACGGCGACACACTGACCATCGCGAGCCTGGTGGCCCCCTCACACGGGACAGCGGTGATCAACGCCGGAACATCCGTGACCTACACGCCGGCCCCGAACTACAGCGGCGCTGACACATTCACCTACACCGTGAGCGACGGGAATGGCGGCACCGCGACCGCGGCGGTGACGCTCACCGTGACGGCGGTCAATGATCCTCCGGTCGCTACGGCAGACACGGCGACCTCGGCGTCAGGCGCGGTCACGATCGACGTGCTGGCAAACGACACGGACGTCGACGGCGACACGCTGGCGATCGGCGCCGTAACGCAGGGTGCTCACGGAGCCGTGGTGGTCTCCGGCACCTCAGTCATCTACACGCCGGTGGCAGGGTTCACCGGCACGGATAACTTCACGTACACCGTGAACGACGGCCACGGCGCGTCCGCCACCGCGGCGGTCGACGTCTCGGTGGTCGCCGTGAACCGGGCACCGGTAGCGGTGGACGACACGATCACCGTCAAGATGGACAAGGCGAAGACAATCAACGTCCTCGCGAATGACCACGACCCGGACGGGGACTCCCTGCGGGTGAGCACGACCACGTCCCCCGCGCACGGCTCCCTGACCGTCAACGCGGACAACACGATCACGTACACACCCACCGCCGGATACGTCGGAGGCGACACGTTCACCTACACAGCACAGGACCCGGCCGGCGCGACCGCGGTCGCCACTGTGACGGTGAACGTCGTCGAGAATCGACGCGACGATTTCGACAAGGATGCGTGTAAGAAGGGCGGCTGGCTCCTGCGGGGGTTCCGGAACCAGGGCCTGTGCATCGCCACCAGCAACCACATCAACCATGAGGACGACGACGACGACGGGGATGACCACTGCCGGGGCCGCCACGATCACGACCTTATGTACCTCCTGATCTTGCAGACGGACGGCCAGCTCTCGTCCGCCAATATCCGGGACCTCCTGGACGGCCGGTCGGCCACGCTCACCCTGGACGCCAGCGATGGCCAGAACTCCATCGCCCTGAAGGGGAAAATCCAAGCATTGAAGAAGGGCGGCAAGAGAGACTAGACGGCGGCCATCGACAAATCCGCTGTTCCTTGCCGTCCGTCGCGGCAAGGAACAGCGTTTGTCATTTCGGAACCAGCGACGAGTCAGGTGCCTCGCGTACCGATCTCGGCGGCCAGTGCTAGGTCCATCGGCGTGACCCCACCCGCGTCATGCGTCGAAAGCGCGATGGTGACGCGGTTGTAGACATTGGTGAGCTCGGGGTGATGGTCGACCCGTTCCGCAAGCGCGCCTACCTGAGCGATAAAGCCGAGAGCCTCGACGAAATCCACGAACTGGAAGTCCCGCACGAGACGGTTCGCGTCGCGACGCCAACCCGGCAGGCCGGCAAGCGCCGCGTCGATCTCCGCATCAGTCAACCGCCGTCGGCTCGTCGCCATCACATCCCCGTCGCACCCCATGAGGATACCGCGCGCCGCTTGCCTCGGCGGGGCCGGGGCGGCGACACTGAGGAGCCCCGACCGGGGGCCGGCGGCGGGCCGGTGACGGAGGGCACAGCCCATGTCTTCGATCCTTGAGACCTACGAGGCGATGCACCGCGGGTCGAGCGTGCTCGCGGCGCAGGCGGCGGGCGTCTTCCCGTCTGGCGTCACGCACGACGCGCGCGCCTTCCAGCCGTTCCCGATCTACGTGCAGCGTGCCGCCGGGCCACGCAAGTGGGACGTCGACGGCAACGAGTACGTAGACTACATCGGCGGACACGGCGCGCTATTGCTCGGCCACAACCGGACCGAGGTCGTCACCGCGATCCACGAAGCGTTGGAGCGCGGCACGCACTTCGGCTCCTCGCACGACCTCGAAGTGGCGTGGGGCCGCCAGGTGATCGAGATGGTGCCATGCGCCGAACGCGTGCGGTTCACGGCGAGCGGCACCGAGGCGACGATGATGGCGCTCCGCCTCGCGCGCGCGTTCACCGGACGCGAACGCGTGGTGAAACTGGAAGAGCACTTCCACGGCTGGAACGACCTCGTGGTGGGACGCCTCGTCGGCGAAGACCAGCACCCACACTCGGTCGGCGTACCCGAAGGGTTCTACGACGCGCTGACGATCGTCCCCGCGGGTGACGTGAAGGCGCTGGAGGACGCCCTGCGCGGCCGCGATGTCGCCGCGGTGATCCTCGAACCGACGGGGGCCCACTGGGGCACGCACCCGCTCCCGCCCTCGTACCTGCGCGAGGCGCGCCGGCTCACGCAGGAGACGGGCACGCTGTTCATCATGGACGAGGTGATCACTGGCTTCCGCATGGCGCCGGGCGGCGCGCAGGAGCGATACGGCATCATGCCGGATCTCTCCTCGGTCGCGAAGATCGTCGCAGGCGGCCTCCCCGGCGGCGCGGTCGTCGGGCGTGCCGACATCCTCGAGTACCTCGAACTGCGTGAGGGCGACATCGAGTGGAACGGGAAGCGACGGATCAGCCACCAGGGGACGTTCAACGCGAACCCGGTGTGCGCCGCCGCCGGCCTGACCGCGCTCCGCCTGATCGCCGCAGGTGGCGAATGCGAACGCGCCGAACTGACCGCGGGACTGCTCGTCCACGGCCTGAACGACCTCTTCCGCCGCCAGTCCGTCCCCGGCTCGGCCTGGGCCGTCTCTTCGATGTGGCACTTGAACCTGGGTGCCCCCGCCCCTTTCCCGACGGACGTTGAATGGGACGCCGCCGAGGAGCCGCGGGGCATCGAGCCGGCGCTCACGCGGCCGCTGCGACAGGCGCTATACAACCACGGCGTCGACCTCATGGGAAACGGCGGGATGATCTCCAGCACGCACGGCGAGCGCGAGGTCGAGGACACCGTGCGAGCCTTCAAGGCGGCGGTCGCCGACTTGCGCGCCGAGGGCCTGCTGGGTTAACCCTCGCCTGGTCAGGCGCCGGCCACGTCCTCGCCCAACCCACCCGCCAGCGCGACCACGGCATCCTCCGCGCGCGCGAACACAGCATCCACCCCAACCAGATCGATGATCCCGAAGCGCCGCAGCGCCAGAAGCACCTCGGGGTGCACGTCCGTGAGCAGGATCCGCGCCCCGACATGCCGCCGCTGGTCGATGATCCCGCGCAGCATGATCAGGCCTGACGAATCGATGTGGTGCAGATCGCGCATCCGCAGGACGAGTGGCCGGTGGTCATGGCCGATCAGCGCGCGCTCGAACTCGGCCGCGGAGTGGAACGAAAGCACGCCCTGGACGTTGAAGAATGCCACATCCGGATGCGCCCGCAGCAGCGCCACTAGGTCGTCCGGGATCCAGTCGTCGGCCGCTTCCTCGGCGACGAACGCGGCAACCGAAGGCACACGTGTCAGTCGCCGGAGCAACAGCACGACCGAGGCGACGATCCCGAAGCCGATGGCGTAGGTGAGGTCGAAGAACAACGTCACGAGTGCGGTGCCGAGCAGTGCCACGAGATCTTCGCGGGGGGCGCCACGCAGCAGATGCACGACTTCCGGAAAGTCCGCGATGTTCCAGGCAACGACAAGGAGGATCGCAGCGAGGGCAGAGAGCGGAATCTGCGAACCGAGGCCGCTGAAGAGCAGCGTGATCGTCAGCACCGTCACCGCGTGCGCGACGCCAGTAAGTCGTGAGGTAGCGCCGTTCCGGATACCGGTCGCGGTCCTCGCGATCGCGGCGGTCGCGGGCATGCCACCCATGATAGGCGAGACGAGGTTCGCAAGCCCCTGGCCGAGCAATTCGCGGTCGGGGTCATGTCGCGCAAATGCGGGCACCATATTGTCTGCAACGACGGCGGAGAGCAGCGACTCGACACCGGAAAGAATCGCGATCGAGACGGCGAGCGGTGTGATCTCGATCAGCAGGTCGAGACGCGCATCCCACAGGAATCGCACATCAGGGATCGGGAAGCCGCGCGGGAGGTCGCCATACCGGCTGCCGATCGTCGGCGTGTCGACACCCAGCAACTGGACGGCGACAGTCGCGACGATGACGATGACGAGCGGGCCGGGAACGCGCTTCGGCGTGTGCTGCCACCAAAGCAGGAACGCGACGGAGAGCAGGCCGATGAGCGGCGTCTGCCAGCGGACGGTCGATAGATGCTCAACCGTGTCGATGAGCTTCTCGTGGAAATGCTCAAGTGCTGGGTCAGTGCCCGTCACGGCGAGCAAACTGTTCACCTGACCGAAACCGATTGAGAGCGCGATCCCGGCGGTGAACCCGACAACGACCATCCCAGGCATGAAGCGGACGAGACGGCCGAGGCGCAATCGCCACATGGCGACAAGGACGAGCCCGCTCATCACACCCAACAGTGGGAGCACCTCCACGCCATACTGCAGCACGGCGTGGGCGAGCAACGGGACGAGGGCGGCGGTGGGGCCGGTGATGTTAAAGCGGGATCCACCGAACAATGAGGCGACGGCACCGGCGAAGGCAGCGGTGTAGAGCCCAGCGACGGGGGATACCCCAACCGCCACCGCGAGGGCGATCGAGAGAGGGATCGCGACCACGCCAACAATCACGCCAGCGGTCACGTTGGCGAAAACCTCATCACGCGGCATCGACGGGCTAAGGGCCATCGCGATCCCCCGACTGGGCGTACGCACACCATCTATGCCACGCCACCTACGGGAAAGCCCCTCACTGAAACGGCTCATTGAAACGCTGGATGACAATATATTATGTCACTTACTAGATTCCGATGGTGCCCGCTGTGGATGGGGTGTGGATAAGTTGAGGTCGCCTCGGCATCCCCAGCCAGGTTCGGCTGACATACTCGACAGATGGCGGGGAAGATTCGCGGTTCAGTCGGCCGCGCGCTGCGGCGCGTGCTGGTACGCGCAGCGTTCGCTGCGGGTGGCGGTTTCTCCGTCGCGCTCGCGATCGGGATCGCCGCCTTCGCCTTCGGTGTCCGCCCACCCGCGGCCATCAGCGGGGCGACCAGCGCCGCAGCCTCCGTGTTCCCGACCGCCCCGGCGGAATTGCGCTCGCTCTTCGTCCGTACGGAGCGGGTGGAGCCAGCACCTTCTGTCATCCGCACTGACACTCTCATCCGCACTGACACCCAGCCGTTCGAGGCCTCACGCGCGGAGGCGCCACCCACTGATGTCGCCCGTGTGACTACGCCCCCCCTGCGTGCGGGCGACCGGATCGGCGTGACGCTGTCCTACTACTACTGCGAGACCGGGCGAAATGCCGCCGTCGTCGGAGACGGGGGTGGGTTCTGTGGCCACATGCGTGATGGCAGCATCGTCAGGCCAGGAGCCGCCGCCTGCGATATCGCCTACCTCGGCCAGCGGTTCCGGATCGAGGGCGACCCGGAACAGCGCGAATACGTTTGCCAAGACACCGGCAGCCTGGTCCACGGATTACACCGGGACATCTGGTTCAACGTCGCCGATGACGGGGCTGACTGGGTACTGAAAGTGGGGCGCCAGGCGGTCATCCAAATCCAGCCCTGACCGCCCGTCCCCGTCCGAATCTGACAACCCACCGGCAAACGTAACTCACCACGGGCTTCCACCCGCGAGGGGGCTTGCATCGGCGTCACGCACAGGCCATCATTCGGTCATTGGATATCGGTTTCCAAGATCAACACAGATGGCATACCGGCCGCGCCGGCCCCGAGGACACGCTGATGAATGACACTTCCCGCACCGCCCTGCGCTGCGATGTTGGCGTCAAGATCCGGGAGTGGCGTCTGCGCCGCGAGATGTCGCAGGCCGATGTCGCACGCCGGGCTGGCATCACACAGGCCTCCCTCTCCAACTATGAGAACGGGAAGCGCGACATGCCGCTGTCCACGCTGATCGGCGTGGCGTCTGCTCTGAACGTCTCCCTCGGCGACCTGTTGGAGTTGCCGGATGTGATCGTCGTGCGCAACTCCCTCCTCGGCCGTGCCGTGGAGCAGTTGCGCGACCGCATGCCGTCCGGCGAGCTCGCCGAAGCCGCGGTGTAATCCCCTCGGCACCCAGGCGGACAAACCTTGTCCGTGAAGCCCCCGCTATGCGGGGGCTTCGTTTCTTCTCGCGCTCATCCGCTTGTTTCTGTGAAGACCACCCGGTCGTACGTGGCTGCGCACCGTGGCGTGCCCTCACGACGATGGCCACGGACGGCGCTCGACAGACGGCTATACTGACGTTCTGCGCAGCGGCGGAGGGAATACGACCTTGGCGAATGAACGACCAGCTACCCTCGGTGCATTGAAGGCGGCGGGCGTTCGCGTCCTGCCGGTGCGCGAAGAGATGCGAAAGAATCTCATCGCGCGCATCCGCAGCGGGGAGGATCGCTTCCCCGGCATCGTCGGGTACGAGGAAACGGTCCTCCCGCAGCTCGAGAACGCGATCCTCAGTGGGCAGGACATCATCCTGCTGGGCGAGCGCGGCCAGGCTAAGTCGCGCATCATCCGCGCGCTTACCTCGCTCCTGGACGAGTGGACGCCAATCATCGCGGGATGCGAAATCCCTGAGGACCCCTTCAACCCGATCACGCCAGCGGCGCAGACGATCGTCGCAGAGCAGGGTGACCAGACCCCCATCGCCTGGATGCACCGCTCCGAGCGCTACGGCGAGAAACTCGCCACGCCGGACATCACCATCGCCGACCTCATCGGCGAGATCGACCCGATCAAGGTAGCGGAAGGCCGCTACCTCTCTGACGAACTCACGATCCACTACGGCCTGATCCCGCACACCAACCGCGGCATCTTCGCCATCAACGAGTTGCCTGACCTCCAAGAACGCATCCAGGTCGGTCTGCTCAACGTGATGGAGGAGCGTGACGTCCAGATCCGCGGCCACAAGGTGCGCCTGCCACTGGACGTCCTCGTGGTCGCAACGGCAAACCCGGAGGACTACACCAACCGCGGCCGGATCATCACGCCATTGAAAGACCGCTACGGCTCCCAGATCCGGACACACTACCCGCGCAACATCGAGCACGAAATCGCGATCATGGAAGCTGAGACCTCTGGGCTGGTCGGAGGTGAGTTCCCGGTCGTCGTCCCTGAGTTCATGAAGCAGATCATCGCCGAAATCTCGCGGCTGGCCCGCCGCTCCCCGGACATCAGCCAGCGTTCCGGCGTCTCCGTCCGCGCCTCCGTCGCGAACTACGAGGCGCTAATCGCCAACGCGATGCGTCGAGCGATCCGGCTGGGTGACAGCGTGGTGGTGCCACGCATCTCCGACCTGCCGTTCATCATCCCGGCCCTCCAGGGCAAGGTGGAATTCGAAACCGTCGAGGAAGGCAAGGACGAGCAGATCCTTGACCGGCTCATTCAGGGCGCCATCGTCTCCACGTTCAACCGGGTCATGGGCGACGCCGACACCGAGGCCGTGGTGGAGTCGTTCCGCTCTGGCCGCCACGTCGAGGTTGGTGAGGTGATGCGCGCGGCCGAGTACCAGCGGCTCCTCAAGGAAATCGACGGACTGGCCCCGCTCGTGGGTGAAATCACGCGCGATGAGCGGCCGGAGGTGCAGGCCTCCGCCATCGAGTTCATCCTCGAAGGGCTCCACCTCAATAAGCGACTGAACAAGGACAAGTCGACGGGACAGGCGCTCTACCGCGGGTAGTCGCGGCGCGCGGGAAGCGAGGCGGCCCATGCCGCTGGCGTACCGGTACAGCGAATGGGACGGCACGCAGTCGATCCCGGGGCTCGACGCCGACAAGGTGATCGAGGCCCTGTCCGACGACATCATGAATTTCGGCGACCTGCAACACGCCCTGCGCAACCTGATGCAGCGCGGGATGCGCAATCAGCAGGGCGACCGCATGCAGGGCCTGCGTGATCTCCTCCAGAAGCTCCGGCAGCAGCGCCGCGAGCGCCTCGACCAGTTCGACCTGGGCGGGGTGATGGAGGACATCAAACGCCAACTGGAAGAGATCCTCCAGTTGGAGCGGGACACGCTGCAAGACCGCCTCAGCGGCGAACGCCCCCAGGGCATCCTGGATGGTTCTCAGCCCAACAGCGGCGACCAGCAGGACAGCAGCGCCCCGCGGGGCGAGCAGCAGCAAGGCCAGCGCGGCCAGCAGGCACCTCAAGGGCAGCGCGGCGAACGCGGCCAGCAACAGGCAACTGACGGTATGGACGGCGGTGAGGACGCGACGGACGACGGTCAGCCCGGCCAGGGCGACCGACCTTCATCGATGGGCCAGCGCGGCCAGCAGGGCCAGCGCGGACAGCGCCAGCGGGGGTCACAGCCGGGCCAAGGCGCGCAGCCGGGCGACGCCGACGGCACCGAGTCCAACAGCGGCCAGCCTTCAGGTGGCAGCGACCCGGAACAACAGTTCCGCGAGATGCTCCAGCGGATCGCGGAGCGGAAGCAGCAATTCCTGGAAGGGCTCCCCAATGACGCGCCCGGTCAGATGAAGGCGCTCCAGGACTACGAGTTCCTGAACCCCGAGGCGCAGCACAAGTTCCAGGAGCTTGTCGACCAGTTGCGCCAGGCGATGACCGGCCAGTTCTTCAAAGATGTCCAGAAAATGGTCGAGGAGATGTCCGACGGCGACAAGCAGCGCATGAAGGACATGGTCCGCGCGCTGAATGACATGCTTGCGCAAAAGATGCGCGGGCAGGAGCCGGACTTCGACTCGTTCATGGAGCAGTTCGGCGACATGTTTGGCGACAACCCGCCGCAGTCGCTCGAAGAGCTCATGGCGCAAATGCAGGCCCAGATGCAGGCGATGCAGTCGCTCATGGCCAGCATGCCTGGCGACCAGCGCCAGCAGCTTCAGGACATGCTCGCCCAGCACCTCGGCGACCCCGAGCTCGAGGACGAAATCTCGCAGCTCGCCCAGAACCTCGAGTTCCTGAACCCAAACCGCGGCGATCCATCCTCCTACCCGTTCCGCGGCGATGAAGAGGTCGGCCTCGAACAGGCGATGCGTCTCATGAACGAGATGCACAACATGGACGACCTGGAGAACGACCTGGAGCGCGCCCAGTACAACGGCGACCTCGACACGGTCGACATCGACCAGTTGCGTGAACTGCTGGGCGACGATTCCGCGGAGCAATTCGAGGAGTTGAAGAAACTGCTCGAAGTCCTCGAACAAGCCGGCTACGTCCGGCGCGAGGGTGACGAGTGGAAGCTAACGCCACGCGGGACGCGCATGATCGGCCAGACCGCCCTTGGCGAGATCTACAAACAGCTGAAGAAGCAGGGACTGGGCAACCACCCGGCCCCGGAATCCGGCCGGCACGGCGAGCGCCTCGACGAATCGAAGCCATACGAATTCGGAGACCCGTTCCACTTGGACATGCGCAAGACGCTGATGAACGCGATCGAGCGCGGCGGACGCGGCACGCCCGTCAAACTTGACCCGGGCGACTTCGAAATCAACCGCAGCGAGCTGGTGACAACCACGACCACCGTCCTGATGGTCGACCTCTCGTGGTCGATGGCGCTTCGCGGGTCATTCCAGGCGGCGAAAAAGGTCGCGCTGGCGCTGCAGAACCTGATCAAGGCCCAATACCCGAAGGATTCACTCTACATCATCGGTTTCTCCGCCTACGCGCGGGAGTTGAAGCCGCACGAACTGCCTTACGTCCGCTGGGACGAGAGCGTGCTGGGCACCAACATGCACCACGCGCTGATGCTGGCGGAGCGCCTGCTCGCGAGACATCGAGTCGGCACGAAGCAGATCTTGATGATCTCGGACGGCGAGCCGACGGCGCACCTTGAGAACGGGCGCTCGCAGTTCGCTTATCCGCCCAGCCCGATCACGATCCGCGAGACGCTGAAGGCCGTGAAACGCGTGACCCAACAGGAAATCACGATCAACACCTTCATGCTGGATCGGAACTACTACCTCAAGGAGTTTGTGAACCAGCTGGCGAAGATCAACGGCGGGCGTGTCTTTTACACGACTCCCGAGAAGCTCGGCGAATACCTCCTCGTCGACTACGTCGCACACAAACGAAAACACCTGACGGGGCGGTAGCCGGGGGCACCACCCGCCCGCGGCGGCAACGGACGGAGACTCGCCCTCGTGCGACGCCCGATCTTCCTTGGCGCCCTCCTGTTTACCGTCGTCGTCGGGGCCGCCTGGTACGGCATCGTCGAGGGGTTCGGATTCGAGGACGGCCTGTTCATGGCCGTCATCTCCATCACCACCGTCGGGTATGGCGAGGTGCGTCCGCTGGACGCGAGCGGACGGGCGTTCACGATCGCCTACCTGCTTGTCGGGGTTGGCGTCCTGTTCTATGTCGTCACGGTCGAGGTGGAGACGGTTATCGTTGGTGGTGTCGTTGACGCCTTCGGGCTGCGGCGGAACCGCGGAAAGGTGCGACGGATGAAGGACCACGTCATCATCTGTGGCTTCGGGCGAGTCGGGCGTGAGACAGCGGACATGCTGGATGCCCGGAACGTCCATCACGTCGTGGTCGACATCGATTCAGCCGCGATCGCCTCGATTTCAGGGGAACACGTCGCGATCGTCGTCGGTGACGCAACCCAGGAGGCGACGCTACGCGATGCGGGAATCGAGCGCGCCCGGACGCTGATCGCAGCGGCGGACTCGGACGTGCAGAACACCTACATCGTGCTGACCGCGAGGGCGTTGAACCCATCGCTGTTCATCGTGGCGCGGGCGGGTTCCGACTCGGCAGAACGGCGGTTGAAAACAGCGGGCGCGGATAGCGTCGTCTCGCCGTACCAGATTGGCGGACGACGGATGGCCCTCGCGGCCGTGCAGCCCGCCCTGGTCCAATTCGTCGACCGCATTACCACCATCGAAGCCGGCGGCGGCCACGTCCTTGCGGAAGTGATCGTGGAAGACGCGCCCTGGGGCATAGCGGGGAAGGCGCTCGCAGCGCTCACCGCCGAGGTCCCGGCGGTGCATGTCCTCGGCATGGAGCGAGATGGCGAGGGCTTCCTGGTGGGCCCGAGTGGCGACCTGACGCTGCGCCGGGGCGACCGGCTGTTCGTCTACGGCGACTCAGAGGATGTGGCTCTCATGGCACGCCAGAGAGACGCCCGCTAGTGCGACCAGGCCTTGCCTGGTACCCGGGCACCGGGCATCCTGAGATCTCCCTGCCCGTGAGAGGCTTAGTCATGCGTCGTCCCCACCGAAGATTCCCTCGTGCCGTCCTTGCAGCTGTCGGTGCGCTCACCGTTGCCGGTGCCCTACTTACGGCAGCATGCGGTAGTGGTGGTGAGACGAAGTGGGATGCGCGCAGCCTCGAACAAACGGTCGCCAATGTGCCGTTTACGCCAATTATCACCAATTCAAACCTCGGCGTCGGAAAGAACCGGCTCTCGCTTGCCCTTGTTGACGTCAACCAGGAGTTGATCGCCGGCGCGCAGGTCACGGCGACCTTCTACCACCTCGACAAAGAGCCGGAAGGGGAGCCGAAGAACCCGCAACGGGTTGGGGAAGCGACGCTGACGCCGCACACGCTGAAGGGCGTCAGCGTCTCCCGCTTCGAAGGCATCCTCGTCTCCCGGGTTCCGCGCGCGGCCTCGGCGGACGCGGGCGACCTCCACATTGGCCATGACTCCACGGTGTACGCGTCCGTGGTCGACTTCGACCGCGCCGGGTTCTGGGGCGTCTCGCTGGACGTGAAGACGAAGGACAAGACGTATTCCGGACTGCGCCTCGTGTTCGCGGTGCAAGAACGGACGCTGGAACCTCGTGTCGGCGATCCCGCGCTGGCGACCAAGCAGCTCACTCTTGCCGACGTGAAAAGTATCGAAGAGGTGGATTCCTCGCTCACGCCAAACCCGGATCTGCACCGCCTGACGATCGCCCAGGCGATCACGAGCGGGAAGCCAACCGTAATCGCGTTCGTCACACCAGCGTTCTGCCAGACCCGGTTCTGCGGGCCAGTGCTCGACCAGGTCGTGACCCTGGCGTGGAACGAATTCAAGGGACGGGTGAATGTCCTGCACGTTGAACCGTACGACATCGCCAAGGCGCGCGAAGGCAAGCTCGTTACGGTGCAGGCGGTACAAGACTGGAAGCTGCTCTCGGAGCCCATCATCTTCGTCGTGGGATCGGACGGCATCATCACCGCAAAGTTCGAGGGGATCATGGACTATCCCGAACTGCAGGCGGCCGTCCATGAGGCGCTGAAGTAGCGACCTCTTCTGTCCGCTACGGCTGCAGCCCGAACGATGCGCGCCAGAACGCCAGGACGCGAGTGGCATAGGCAGGTGAGACCGGCGAGCCCTCGCCCGTCTGCTTGAACACGGGCGACACCCACAGATCCTTCGGGACGCCCGCGGCATTGAGCAGGCGCTCAGCGCCGCCTGGCTCCACCGGCGCCTCCCCTTCATGGTCGATCACCAGAAGCGGGCGCGGCGTCAGACGCGCGGCCGCTTCGGTGGGAGAGACGTCGGAAAGCGGTTCGCCCAAGCGGCGTTCGACAAGCCAGAGCGTGACGTCACGGAACAAGAACGCCGGCAGGCTCAGGCGGTCGCGGTACGCGGTCCATACCGCATCTCGCAGGGAAGAGACCGGCTCCTCCGCGATTACCGCGCGCACTCGCAGGTCCTGCGCAGCGGCGATGACGCCGGCCGCCGCACCCATCGAAACCCCCTGGATGCCGATGCGGCTGATGTCGACATCCGGCCGCGTCACGAGATAGTCCACCGCCCCCAGCACGTCGTTCGCGTCCAGCGTCCCCAGCGCGGCGACCTCACCGGCCGAGGTCCCGTGCCCGCGGAAATCGACGATTAATGCGTTAAATCCTGCATTCACAATCAGCTCGGCCTGCGGCAGCAGGCTGTCGCGCGTTTCTCCGTAGCCATGCAACAGGATGATGGTCGGTTGACGGGTCTGATCCATCTCGGCGCCCGCTGGCGCCACAGTAGGCACCCACAGCGCACCGATACGCACACCGTCACGCGCGGAGAACTCCACCGCCTGGGCGACGAACATCTGCTCCGCCAGGAACGGGAGCTCGCGGGGCGGCGAGGGGTTCAGGATCGCGTCCGCCGAGATGTAGGCGATCGTGAACCACATCCCGACCGTCATGGTGACGACCACGACCACAGTCCCGATGCCGACTTTCCAACCCGTGCTCACTGCGCCTCCGTCACCACATCCCGTCCAGGATGCAGCGTATCCGAGCCCCCCTGTACGGTCGCCGCAGTACGCGGTATCTCATCTGCACAGCGTGTTAGGCTCCTCGCTTCCTCCAGCTAAACATCAGGGGAGGGGGCGGAAGATGACACGCAGCGTCGCATTCAGGCAGGTCGACGTATTTACGAGCGTCCCATTCTTCGGCAACCCCGTCGCCGTTATCCTGGACGGCTCTAGGCTCAGCACAGAGGAGATGCAGCGCGTCGCGCGGTGGACGAACCTCTCGGAGACCACCTTCGTCCTGCCCTCCGAACGCGCGGACTATCGGCTGCGGATCTTCACCCCGCTGAACGAGTTGCCCTTCGCGGGGCACCCCACGGTCGGATCGGCACATGCCGTCATCGAGGCTGGGCTGGTGACGCCTCGCGCTGGCGGGCTGACGCAGGAGTGCGTCGCCGGAATCATCGCCCTGCGCGCTGAGCCGGATGGCCGCGTCTTTGCACGTGCCCCGAAACCGACTGTCAGGCGGGTCGATGTCGATCTCGTACTGCTATCGGCGGCGATTGGAGCGCCAGTGGAACGCGAGCCGGCCCCGGCGCTCGTGGACGTTGGCCCGGTCTGGCTCATCACCCAGGTCGCGAGCTTCAAATCACTCGCCGAGGCAACGCCCGACCTCGCCGCTGTGAGCATGATGAGCGCCAAGGCCGGCGCGATCGGTATCTCAGCGTTCGCGATCAACGCGCAGACGGACGCGGCCGAACGGGTGTGGATCCGCACCTGGGCGCCGGGCGCGGGTGTGCCCGAAGATCCCGCGTGTGGCTCCTGCAACGCCGCCCTCGGCGCCTACCTCGGGGCGAGCGGCCTGCTCCCCCGCACCGGTCGGTCGTACATCGCTTCCCAGGGCCGCGAGCTGGGCCGGGATGCCCGCATCGCCGTCACGGTGCACGGGCCAGAAGAAGTCGATATCGGCGGTCACGCCGTTACCGTGGTTGAAGGCGCGATCCGCCTCGATTAGTGATGCCTCGAAGACGAGGCGACGGCCTGCTCACTAAGCAGGCCGTCGCCATAGCATCGCTTCAAGCGGCCCTTGGCCGCGTGAGGCCTAGGAGCGGCGGCGCTGCACCGCGTACGCACCAGCACCCGCGAGACCGCCAGCAACCAGGACGAGGCCAACCAGCGGGAGGAGCGACATCGAGTCCTTCGCCACGCCAGTGCCTGTGGCAGCCGGGCGGGGAGCCACGGGCGTCCCTCCGCCGGGTGCCGCTGCCAGTTGGGTAGCGACGACCATGGCCCAAATCGAGAAGCCGGAGGTGCTACAGCTCAATCCGCCAGCGCCTGAGGTACAAGCCACCTGGACCCATGCCCGCGTTGTCTCGTTGAAGCGGAAGACCTGCACGTTCGCCACGTTCCCGCCAGCGAGCGACAGCGTGCCGGGCGGCACGACGATCGCCAGCGTCACAGGGGCATTGAACGTGGTGACGTTCGAGTTGTTGGTCGTGTTCGTCGCTTCCAGCTGGAACAGGGACTGGATCACGCCACCACCGGACGCGACCACGGGTGGGGGCGGGACGTTCTGTTGCGCAAGCACCTGGACGGCTGTCTGGTTTGTTTCCTGCGCGGCCTGGATCAACTGCTGTTGGTTTGGCTGCGAGGTCGTAGAGGTCGAGACCGGGGGAGAAACTAATGGCTGGTAGTCGACCCTCGTGTTGGCGCCCAGCGCGCCCTGCCCGAAGGTCAGCGTGAGGCCCGCGTTTGGCACCGTGAAGGTGCCGCCCGTGGCCGGCAGCGTAGTCGAGGTCGCCGTCGGGGTGGCTGTGAAGGTTGCGGTAGCCGTGGCCGTCGTCGTCGCGGTCGAAGTCGTCGTGGCGGTCGAAGTCGTCGTCGCGGAAGCAGTCGGGCTCTCCGTTGGGTCGCCCGCCGTCTGTGCGACCGCCGGACGCCAGGATCCGGGGAGTAGCGCGACAGCGGCGACTAGGGCAACGCCCAAGGCTACCCACATGTGAGAAGGACGCTGGAACGTGCGCTTCATATCGGTTCCTTACGAACGCCGCCAACAGACGCGGCCCAACTCAGACTCGACTTGGATATAGATCGAGTCTTCGACAGTCTACCCAATTCAAACTGATAGTGCATCTGAGGGGTTTCCCGCACAAGACCAACTTCACCCCTCGCACGTCGGGCAAATCTGACAATTCCATCCGGAAGGCCACCTTAATGTCCGCCGGAATGACGGAACCAAGCCAGAATGCGAGACTACGCGCAATGGATCTCGACACCTTTGTCCGAATCAACCGCCGCTGGTGGTGGCTGGTGGTTGGCGCAGCCGTCCTGGGCGGGGTAGCCGCCTACCTCATCTCTACCCGCATCACACCCTCGTATGAGGCACGGACGACACTGCTCGTCGTCCAGCGCCAGGGCGAGGGCGTCGTGCAACTGAACGACCTCCAGACCGCGGAGCGTCTGGCGAACACCTTTTCGCGCTTGGTCACCCTCCGTCCGGTGCTCGACCGGTCGATCCAGGACGGGAACCTCCCGTTTGATGCAGGCGAACTGGCGGCACGGATCGGCGTCACGAACCCACGAGGCACCCAGCTGCTGGTCGTGACCGCCCGTGCATCCAACCCAGACCTCGCCGCGCGGATATCGAACACGGTGGCCCGCTCTTTCATCTCGTCGAACGAAGCCGCGCTGACGAGCCGGCCAGGGCAGGTATCCGTGGTGGAGGAGGCGCTCCCACCGGGCAGCCCAGTCTCCCCGCGTCCGCTGGTAAACGCCACGCTCGGTGTGATCCTGCTCGCCCTCGCCGCCGCGATCGTCGTGGCGGTGATCGAGTACATGGACGACACCGTAAAATCCGGTGATGACGCGGCAGAGCGGACGGGCCTCCCGATCCTCGCGCGCATCGAGCAGTTCGGGCGGCTGCACAACTCCCGCGAGCAGCTCCAGGCCGCGAACCGGCCACGCTCCACTATCGCCGAGGCGTACCGGGCCGCCCGCACGAACCTCTCCTACGCGATCGACCTCGGCCATGACCGCCGCCTCGTCCTGGTGACCTCGCCCGGACCCGGTGAAGGCAAAACCACGACGACCGCGAACCTCGCCGTGGTGTTCGGGCTTGCCGGCCACCGCGTCTGCGTGGTGGACACGGACCTGCGCCGGCCAACGATCCATAAGGTGTTCGGCATCGACAATTCGAAGGGGCTCACGACTCTCCTGCTGGCCCGTGAGCCGGACCTGGACCGCACGCTCGTCCGGTCGCTCTACACCAACGTTACGGTGCTGCCGTCCGGCCCGCTGCCGCCAAACCCGTCGGAATTGCTCGGGTCAGCACGCATGCAGGAGATCCTGGACGGGCTCCGTGAGCGGTTCGATGTGGTGCTCATGGACTCGCCACCCGCGCTCGTCGTCACGGACGCCTCCGTCCTCGGGATGCTCGCGGACGGGCTGATCATCGTGGCGCGTGCCGGGAAGACGCGGATGGGCGAGTTGCAGGCGACGATCACGGAACTCGCCCAGACGGGCCGCCCGATCGCCGGGCTGATGCTGAACCGGGTCGGCACCCGGGACGCCGGCTATTACTACTACTACCAGTACGGTCGGGGATACGGTGCGGAAGAAGAGCAGCCGGCAGACGATTCGCCGCGCCTGCGCCTGCAGGACCTCACTCGAGGCGCGCCCGGCGACGAGGCCCAACCGACCGGCACCGCGGAATAGTCAGGGCGCTACTCTGCTTGCATGGCTGCTCCCGCTCTCCTCTCCCGATTGTTCCGGCGCGGCGTGAGGCATGTCCGTGTCGACCGCATCGCGCCGTGGCTCTATCTCGGCCCTGCCCTCGACGAGCATGGTTACCGCGACCTACGAGATCGAGGCGTCACCCATGTCGTCGACTTGCGTGATGAGGATGTCGACGACGACTCCCTCATGGCCGCACTCGGACTGCGCTGGCTCTGGCTCCCGATCCCTGACCGCGCGGCGCCCACACCTGAACAAATTGACAATCTGATCGAATGGCTCGCGGCGGGATCCGATAATCGGGATGAGCCGGTGGTCTACCTGCACTGCCACGCGGGCCTGGGCCGGACGCCGACCGTCGCGATCGCCCTCCTCTTGCACCGGGATATCCCGTTGGCCGATGCGCACCAGCAGGTGCGCGCCGCACGTCCGGGAGC
>QZJI01000059.1 GCA_003599735.1 Dehalococcoidia bacterium
GTGTCGTCACGCCCCATCACCGTAAGGGACGCGCCGTCAAGACAGACCGGCCCCTTCATCACAATGTACTTCAGGTACTCCGGGTCGACCGTATACCGCGCGATGATCGCCTCGCCCTCGGGCGTCAGCGAATGCAGCCGGCACGTCGTCTCCACTACACCACGTACCACGTGTCCGGAGAGCCGCGTTGCGCTCGTCACGGAACGTTCAAGATTCACGAGGTCGCCCGGTACAAGCTCTTCAAGGTTCGAGCGCCGGTATGTCTCGTTCATCACGTCAAAGGTCATGCTTCTGGTGTCCATCGTCCGTACGGTCAGGTCGACACCGTTCACCGCGATCGAGTCACCCAACCTGGAACCGTCGAGGATCGCCGAACAGCCGATGACAAGCGCCCCACCCTCGTGCCGGAGGACGGTACCTACCTCTTCGATGATCCCCGTGAACATCGCTACTTCCCGTCTCGCTGGCCCGCGGTGGCGTCCGGCCAGACCGGTACGCCCTCGACCAGCACGTCCTCGCCGAGCCGCGTGACCGCGAGGTCGCGGAGGCGGGGCGCGTCCCGCATGACCTGCGCGCCACGCCCGCTCACGGCGGATGGCGCGGCGGCGGCGCCGACGATCACCGGCGCGATCACAGCATACAGGCGGTCAACGAGGCGACGGTCAAACAACGCGCCGAGCAACACACCTCCGCCCTCCACCATCACATTCAGCATGCCCCGCTGGCCGAAGGCGCGAAACAGCGCCTCCAGGTCAACATGCACCACCCCGTCTGGCGCCGTCTCTCCCGGCAGCTCCAGCACCTCACCCCCGCGGGACTCGATCGCGGAACGCCACGCGGCTGGCGCACCCTCGATGGTCGCCACGATGACCGGGCCTCCCGACTCCGAAAACAACCGGGCCGAGGGCTGAGTGTGCGCCCGCGAATCGACGATGACGCGCGCGGGCTGGTGCGCGCCCTCAACGGTGCCTCCCGGACGTGCCGTCAGCACGGGGTCATCCGCGACCAACGTCCCTGACCCGACCACGACGGCGTCCACCTGCGTCCGCAGCCGGTGGACCCAGTCGCGCGCCTCCGGGCCGGAGATCCAACGCGCGTCCCCCGAGGCTGCCGCGATCCGACCATCGAGACTCATCGCGACCTTCACGATGACGGCGGGCAGCCCGGTACGCCGATGCTTCAGGTAGCCCTCCAGTACGCGCGCTGACTCCGCTGCCCCGTCCCCCGCCTCCACGTCGAGGCCCGCCGCACGCAAACGCGCATCACCCGCGCCTGCCACCTGCGCGTCCAGGTCGACGATCGAGTAGCGCACCGCCGCCACGCCGGCCTCGATGATCGCCTCGGTGCATGGGCCGGTCCGCCCGGTATGCACACACGGCTCCAGCGTGCAGTACAGCGTCGCGCCCCGCGCCGCCTTACCTGCTTCACGCAACGCCATCACCTCCGCATGGGCGCTCCCCGGAGGCTGCGTCCGCCCGCGTCCCACGACGGACCCGTCGCGCACGATGACCGCACCGACCGATGGATTGGGCGAGGTAGTGCCGAGCGCACCCCACGCCTCGTCGAGCGCGAGACGCATGAACTCGGAGGGCACCGTGCGGCCTCGTTACCGTGACTGCGGCGGCTGGTAGTCGCGGTAGATGCGAGAGGCGGTGGGGAGAGTCTGCCCCTGATAGCGGGACTTCAGTTCTGGGTGCCCGTACGGGCGCTCGGCAGCAGTCGTCAGGTTCTGGAACGACAGCTGCCCGATCTTCATCCCGTAGTACAGCCGGATCGGCAAGGTGGCGACGTTGGACAACTCCATCGTCAGGTGGCCCTTCCACCCTGGGTCGACGAACCCCGCCGTCGCATGCACAAGCAGCCCCAGCCGCCCCAGCGACGATTTTCCTTCCACACGCGCCACGAGGTCGTCCGCCAGTTCGACACGCTCCACCGTGGAACCGAGGACGAACTCACCGGGGTGCAAGACGAACGGCTCGTCGTCCGCGATCGACTCCGCCTCTGTGAGTTCCGGAATCTCCTCGCGGATGTCGATGTACGCCTGCCGGTGGTTACGGAAGACCCGGAAGTGCCGGTCGAGACGGATGTCGAGGGAGGCCGGCTGGACGGCATTCTCACCGACCGGGTCGACGATCAGCCGGCCAGACGCCAGCGCCTCACGGATGGATCGATCGCTCAGGACCACCGGGGACACCTCACCACGGGGAATGGCTCGAAGGGTTCGAGCGTACCATCCGGGGCCGGTGCGCGCCCTCACACACCTCGCCAACGTGGCTACAGACGGCAGATGATCGCGACCTGTCGCACCACGCCAGCCGGCCCCCCGAGCCAGTACGCAACCACCAACACGCCGAGGTTCCCGCCCAGCAGGGCGCCACCAAGCAGCGTCAACCGGCGCGTGGCGGCACCCACGTCACGCCACTCGACGCTCGTGGTAGACGAGCGAATCGTCCGCGTACCGTTGTTCCCAGACCACGACCACGCGCACGAACGCCGCCGCACAGCGCGGGTCAAAGTGCGTGCCGCTGTCGCGCTCGATCAACGCCAGCGCGTCCTCGGCAGTCAGGGCGGGCCGGTACGCACGGTTCGAGCGGAGCGCGTCATACACGTCCGCCACCGCTGCGATACGCGCCTCCAGCGGAATCGCTTCGCCGACTAGGCCATCCGGGTACCCGGTGCCGTCCCACCGCTCGTGGTGATGGCGGATCACCGCGCACTCAACACGGCCGGAGAATGACGTCGACACCATCTTGTCGCCTCGCGCCGGGTGCTCCCGGATCACGGCAGTCTCTTCTAATGTGAGCAGTCCCGGCTTGTGCAACACCGCATCCGGGATCCCGATCTTCCCGACGTCGTGCAGCAGCGCCCCCGCCGCCAGCGCCCGCAGCCGCGCGGGCGACAGCCGCATCTCCTGCCCGATGAGGATCGCCAACGCCGCGACCCGTTCGCCATGCCCGAGTGTGTAGCCGTCGCGCGCCTCCAGGGCCGCAGCCAGCGACACAACCGATTCCGTATGCCCTCGGCGGAGTTGTTCCACCACGTCAGTGACGCTGAGGTCATCGATCGCCTGGTGCGCGCGGCCCCGCGAGAACTCCCAGAACAGGCCCCAGCCGATCGCGCTGTACCCGAACAGCAACTGGAGGTGGTACAGCCAGAACATCCCCGTCCAGGTCTTGCCGAAGTGCATCGAGTACGTAGCCTGCACCAGCATCGCTGCGCCGATCGCCATCGCGCCGAACATCGGCAGCCCGGACCGCACGTACCCGACGACATAGCGGACAACCGCGAACCCAGCGAACAGTGTGACCCCGATCAGTGTCCCGACGCCAAACACCGGTGCCGTCACAAGGAACTTCGGCAGGATCTCCGGCGCACGGAGTCCGACCGCGGCATATCCCACGAGCACGGCCCCCGCGACCAAGATGACCGCATGCCGCCACGCCACCAGCCGCCGCGACACCGGTTCCGGCCAATCGACGGCGCTGGCCGCTAGGCAGAAGGCCGCACTCGATACAGCGAGGCGACTGGAGAAGCCGGCAAGGTACGAGTAGTCACGACCCACGAGGAAGCCGGGCGTCACCAACCCGTGCATAAAGAAGAACCCCGCCATCGACAGAAACCCGAGCGCTACCCAGAGCGTCCGGGCGTTTGTCCGTTGCCACGCGGTCACCGTCGCTACGACACCCACCACGAGTGCAAGGAACGACACCGAGGAGACGATCCAGACGTGTCCGACCGGGGACTTCCAGGAAAGCCCCTGGTCCAGCGACGCCTGCCAGTGCAGGACAGCGAAGAACGCCGTGGAGGCAGCAAGCCCTCCGACCCACGCCGCCACCTGTGGCAATGCTCGACGCATCAACCCGCCATCACTTCCCCGCACCAGGATGCCCTACTGAGCGAACCTCAGTGGGTGGACTATCGACTTCCCTAACCACGACTGAAGGGCGCACACATACGGACGAGGGCCGCCCCAGCTGGGCGGCCCTCGTACTGCTTGGCCGGCTCAGAAGGGCGGGATGACAGCGCCGGCCCGGCAACTGAGGAAGCGGGACCCGCGCCCCGCGAGGATTACCGTTCGATCTCGAACACGATGGACACGTTCACGCTCAATTTTTCTTCGCCCGGGGAAACCGGCGTCGCACCACCGCGACCACCCGTCGAGGGCACCGCCATCGACTGCAATTTGTCGAACTGCGGGATCGCGCCGCCTGACTCGGCGATGCTGCGCGGCCTGCCGACCTTCACGCCGGCTGCCTTCGCCAGCACCTCCGCACGCGCCTTCGCGTTCTGCACCGCTTCCTCGCGCGCCTTCGCCAAGTACTGGTCAGGCTCCTCGATGGTGAACTGCAGCCCATTCACGCGAATGCTGTTCCCCCCAGCGCCGATCGCGATGTCCAGGACATCCGAGACCGAATCCAGGTTTCGCACTTTCAACTGCACCTGGTTGCTCACGGTGTAGCCGACGATCTCTGGCGCGCCCGGTTTGACGCTCGGCCCCGGAGACGGGGCGCCGTACTGCGGATAAATGTTGAAGAACTGCGTCTGGATGTCCGCGTCCGCAACACCCTTCGACTTCACAGCCTTGGTCAGGCTCTCCATCGTCGTTGCCGCCTTCGCCCGTGCGTCCGCGACGGTGTTCGATGTGACTTCGATGCCGAGGTTCACCAGAGCGACATCCGGCTTCACGCTGGTTGTACCGGATCCGCTCACCACAATCCCGCTGGCCTCAGCCGGACCAGGCGCAGCGACATTGACCTCAGGCGTGCAAGCGATGAGGGCGAGGGTGAAGCCGCCGAGGGCCAGCGCTGCGGCACGACGTATGGGACGTGTCAGGCGGAACATGAGGTGTCCTCTGGGCCGGTCACGCCTGCTTCGGACGGTTTCCGACGCGCTGGATCGTCGCCAGGAGCACCAGCAACAGCGTCAGTACTCCCAAGGCGGGCGCGACATCCGTCTCACCTGCGCTATCAGACGCTGTAGCGGGCGGTATGGTTCCCGGAACGGAAGCCGGTGCCACCGCCACGGCGCGGTCGACGCTCGGCGCAACCTTCACATCAGGCGTGGACGCCGACTCGGCGGGAGGCTCAGGAGTGGCCACAGCTACCGGGGATGTGACCGTGGGCACAGGGGCGGGGACAGTCGCGAGCCGTGTCGCCTCCACCGTGCCTGCCGGCGTCGGTACGGGTGTCAGCAGCGTGCGTGGAGCGATGTCGGGCGGGGCACTCGCACTGGCAGGTGATGAAGCCGCTAATGGCGCGGATGTCGGGGCCGGTACGGGTGTCGTCGGAACTGCCGCCGGAACAGGTGTGCCAGCGCTCGCTTCCGAGGCGGGTGTGGGGACAGGAGTGGTGGAGAGGCTGGGGGCCACGTTCAGCGTCTGTGTCGCGGTCTCCCGCGCCTTCGCGGCGGGCTGTGTCTCAACGGGAGCCGTGACCGTGGCGACACTCTCCAGCGCGACCGTGGCGGCAGTATTCGTCACGGTTTCAGCTGTCTGAGGCGCGCGGACGAGGGCAAACGCGAACGCCAGCGCCACCAACCCGGCCGCGCCTCGCGTTGCCCACTCCAATCGTCGGAACAGGGCGTTGGGGCTGTGACGTGCGGGGGCAGCGGCCAGAGCAAAAGAGCGGGGGGCGCGAGGGCTCTCCAAATTCGCGAGGGCCACGCGCACCAGGCGCAGATCGTCCAGCACCTCGCGGGCCACATGGTCTGCGGCCAGTTCACGTTCCACCGCCACCCGCTCGCGATCGGTCGTCCAGCCGTCGAGGTAGGCGGAGAGCCGTTCCAGACGGGCGTCGTCACCACCGTTCGGGCGTGCGAGACGGAGAATCCGGTCGCTGTCGCCCGGGCTGCCGGCTCCATTCATCCGAGGGTCATGCTGGTCCATCGTTACCGCCTGTCCATCAGACGCCCGGCGGCGGCGGAAAGTTCCGGCGACTCCCGGATCACCTCGCGCAGACGGCCTCGGGCCCGGCTCAACCGCGACTTCACCGTCCCCACGGGGACTCCAGTGACCGTCGCCACTTCCGAGTAATCCAACCCCTGGATGTCGGACAGCACCACGACCTCGCGCCAATCATCCGGCAGTGTCCATAGCGCCGCCTCCAGCGCCTGGCGCAGTTCCGCCTGCTCCACCAGGTCATGGGCCGACGGGCCGGCGTCCGCAGGATCGAGATCCGCCCGGTCAGGGTCGTCACGCGCCTCGTCCAAGCTGCTGGACGGACGGCGCCCACGCCGGCGCAGTTCGTCCCGCGCGCGGTTCGCCGCGATGGTAAACAGCCACGAACGGAACGAGCCGCCGCGGAACGTCTCAAAGCGCTGCCACGCACGGATGAAGGCGTCCTGCGTGACATCCTCCGCACTGGCGGGATCTCCGAGCATCCGCAGCGTCAGCCCGTAGATGGCATCCTGGAAGCGAAGCACGAGCGAGTTGAACGCGGTCAGATCACCGCCCTGCGCGCGGGCGACGAGTGTCTCGACGGCATGGTCGCCCACCGCGCCCAGGGGCACGGCGTGACCGCCGGAGGCCGGGCGTGCCGGATCGTCCATGCTTGAATCGCCCTCGCGCGCTGCGCGAATCCGCGCTGACCCCGCCGGGCCGAGGGTAACATGGGCCTCCCGAATGGACGTCTGAGATCGCAATCGCTCGGACTTCGATCGGGCCTGGGAGGTTCGCGCACATGCCACTGGCCACGGGACGCGAGCTGCTCGCTGCCACGACGGCTGGCGCATACGCGCTACCTGGTTTCAACGTTTCCAACGTGGAGATGGCTCTCGGCGTGATCGACGCCGCCGAGGCGCGCCGCGCGCCCATCCTCCTGCAATTCAACCCCTCGAACCTCGACCACCTCGGCGGGATAGCCATCGCGGCGGCGCTGGCGCGGGCGCTGGCTGAACGCGCGACGGTGCCCGTCGGCGTCCATCTCGATCACGGCTCGCAACTCGCGCTGCTCCGGCAGGCTGTGCGGCTTGGCTTCACCTCACTGATGTTCGATGGCTCCACCTTCCCGTACGAACGGAACCGCACCGAGACGATGGCGGCATACGCCGTGGCCCTGGAAGCAGGCGTGACGCTGGAGGCCGAGCTCGGCCACGTCGGAGGGCGCGAGCCCGGCGTCGCCACGTCCGAAATGGTGCTCACCGACCCCGAGACCGCCGCCCGCTTCGTGCAGGAGACTCGCGTGGACGCCCTCGCGGTTTCCGTGGGCACCGCGCACGGGCTCGCCGGCGCGATGGACCTCGCGCTCGTGCGCGAGCTGCGGGCCGCCACCCACGGACTGCCGCTGGTCCTGCACGGCGGATCGGGAGTCGCACCGCGCGACCTGCGCGCCGCCGTCGAAGCGGGGATTCGCAAAGTGAATATCTCCAGCGAGATCCATGCCGCCTTCGCGAACACCCTCGCCCTCATGTTGACGCCTGCCGTGCGCGATCCCCGCCCGGCGCTCACGCACGCCCGCGAGGCCGTCGCGGCAGTCGCCGCCCAGCGCATCGACCTGCTGGGCGCGGCGCATCGCGCATAACGGACACGGTATACGCGGCGAGTAGCTGGGACGCATGCCATACTCGGTATGTGACCAGCGACGTGGATCAACCAACCTCGGGCGAGCCGCTCGACCTCGCCCCGGATGGCGACGCCATCCTGCTTGCGCCCGCGCCCCCCGCGCTCGTCTCTCACCGTGGCCTCGTCGACTTCGACCCGTGGGCCATCCCACGTAGACGCGGGATGGCGGCGTGGGGGCTCGCCGGGCTAGCGGAAACCCTTGAAGTGGTGGCGCTTGCCTTGATCATGTTCATGGGGGTGCGCGTCGTGGCGCACAACTACATTGTGGACGGCGCATCAATGGCACCCACCTTCCAGACGCACGAACTGGTGATCGTGAACCGGCTCGCCTACCGTGAGATTGATCTCTCGTGGCTACCCGGTGGCGGGAAATTCCGCCCCTTCGGCAAGCCCGAGCCGGGCGATGTGGTCGTGTTCCTATACCAGGAGCAGCCGCGTGAGCGTGACTTCATCAAACGCGTGATCGCCGTACCTGGCCAGACCGTAGAGGTGCGGGATGGACACGTCTATGTGGATGGCCATCCCCTGGACGAGCCGTATATCTCCGCACCGCCCAACTACGCGATGCCAAAGACGTTCATACCGGAGGGGTCGGTCTTCGTCCTCGGCGACAACCGGAACAACTCGTTCGATTCCCACCTCTTCGGCGCCATTGAACAGTCGAGACTGATCGGTCGCGCGGAACTACGCTACTGGCCGTTCGACCGCTTCTGGCGCGTCGACCACCACATCGGTAGGCCGATCTCGTAAGACGACAAGCGAGGCACGCGGTAGACTCCGGCGCGGCTCGCATCGCTTCGCGCGGAGGTGTCCCATCGCTGTCGACCCCGAAATGATCGCGGCGCTCACGGATGCGGGCGCCTTCCTGACCGGACACTTCCAGTTGAACTCCGGCCGGCACTCAGACCGGTATCTGGAGAAGTTCAACCTGCTCCAGTGGCCCCGGTACACCGAACTCGTCTGCCGAAAAATGGCGGAAGCGGGTAGCGCCCACCACCCGGAAACCATCGCCGGCCCCACCACCGGCGGCGTCGTCCTCGCCTACGAAGTCGGCCGTCAGTTGGGCTTGCGCGGCATTTTCTGCGAACGCGACCCGGCCGGCGGCCGCACCTTCCAGCGCGATTTCCGCCTGCACCCCGGCGAGCGCGTCATGGTGGTGGACGACGTCATGACCTCGGGCGAATCGGTCTTCGACACGATCGGCGCTGTCCAGAAGGCGGGCGGCGTGGTCACCTCGGTCGCCGTGATGGTGGACCGCTCCGGCGGTAAGGTGGACTTCGGCTCCACACCATTCTTTGCCGCGACCGAGGTGGAGATGCAGACCTGGGCGGCGGACGAGTGCCCCCTCTGCAAACAGGGCGTCCCGCTAAAGGTCACTTAGCGCGAGGATCGACCGGTCAGGCCGGGTGTGCCTCGTGATGTCCAGTTGTATGGTCGCGACCAGTCGAGGCTGAGGCCGGGTGCGTCTGCACCACAACGTCCTCGATGCCGGGGATCTGGTGGGCAATCTGGCGGCGGACTTCTTCCGCGATCCCGTGCGACGAGTCCATATCACGGTGCCCGTCGAGGGCGATGTCCAGGTCAGCGTATAGACGGTGACCCACCCACCGCATCCTGACTTGCCCAACCGCCCGCACCCCCACGACCTGCATCGCTGCCTGTTCGGCCCGTCCCACCAGACCTGGGTCAACTGCATCCATCATCCTGCGGTAAATCGCAAGCGACGTGTCCTTCAACATCAGCAGGATCATCGCGCTGATTATGATGCCAACGAGTGCATCCGCCCTGGGATATCCCGCAAGGACGGCGATGGCTCCCACCGCCACGGCCAGCGATGTCAAGGCGTCCGTACGCGCATGCACTCCGTCGGCCACAAGCGTCGCCGATCCGATCCGCCGCCCGGCGCGTATCCGGTATCGGGCGACAAACTCATTTCCCGCGGCGCCGAGCACACCAGCGCCCAGGACCCACCACGCATGTTCGACCGGCCGCGGGTCCAGCAAGCGGGTGATCGACTCCCATGCGGCGAGCGTTGCGGAACCGCCGATCATCAGCAGGACGAACAGCCCAGCGATATCTTCGGCGCGGCCGTAGCCGTACGTGTAGCGGCGTGAGGGCGCGCGACGTCCTATCGCGAAGGCCACCCATAATGGAAGCGCGGTCGAGGCGTCGGCGAAATTGTGGATCGTGTCCGACAACAGCGCGACCGATCCGCTGACTGCCACAACGACCAGTTGCAGCGCCGCGGTCACGGCCAGGATGACGAGGCTCATCTTGACGGCGTGGATCCCCTCACGGCTGCCTTCCAGTGCTGGGTCAATAGACTCCGAGGAGTCGTGATGATGGGGGTGCAGGAGATCGTCGAGCATGCCGCGAACACGGCCATGGTGATGGTGCTGCTCGTCATGGGAGTCGTGGTGATGCGGTTCACTCATTATGACGTGCCCGTCTGTTCTCGAGCCTCGTCAGTACCCGAGAGCAATCTCAGGGAGCCATGGCCGCCTCCCGTGTGGTCGGCATGGAACACAGCATCCTGGACCAGTTGACGGACGTGTTCATCCCCGATCCGGTAGAACACACGCGTACCGTCCCGCCTCGTGCGGACGAGGCGCGCCATCCGGAGCTTGGCCAGGTGTTGCGATACCGCTGTCGGCGGTTTACCGACGGCATGCGCCAGATCGTTGACTGCCAGCTCGTCATTGAGGAGCGCCCAGAGCAGCCGGACACGCGTGGCGTCCGCCAGCATGCGGAACACTTCGACAGCGAGGTCGACCTGATCCTCGGGCACGGGTCCGGTCGTATCATGCATATCTGCTGACATACGAAGATATTCAATCAGTCAAATACTATCGTCAACTGATCCGGAGGCCTCGGTTGGAACCGTCGCCTGTCCTATATCCAGATATCAGGACGTTCCTGCCAGAAGAACTGCACCAGCATTCCGCCCGTGTGCCTTGGGTGGATGAAGACTTCCTTCCACGCCGCACCGTCCGTCTGGCCCGTGCGCTCGCCGAAGATCGGGATCGCGTGGTGCGCGCACGCGCTGACCGCGCGCTCCCAGTCGCCCACCTCGAACGTGACGTGATGCATCGACGGCCCGCGCGCATCGAGGAACTTCTGCACGAACGACGTTGGCCCCGCGGGCTGAATCATCTCGAACCGCAGCTGTCCCGTGCTCGTCTCCAGCACACGCGTCTTGAAGCCGGAGTCCAGCCCGTCCCCGGGTGACGTGTAAATCGTCTTCATCCCGAATAGCCGCTCGTAGAAACCGGCGAGCTCGTCGCGGTCCGGATGCGCGTGGGAGAGGTGGTTCACGGCGATGATGCCGAGCGTGTGCTCGCCCTCGTCCTCAAACGGGTGACCTTCGTGCCATGGGTCGCCCGAGTACATCTGGAAGAGGAACCCATGCCCGCCGCTGCGCGGGTGGATGTAGATCACCCCGCCCTCGCCGTCCTCCTCGTCACGCTCGCGGTATCCCCACGGTTCCATCCCCTCCGCGCGGATCGCCTCGGCGACCTCTCGCACGGAACGCACCCGCAGTGCGACGTGATGGAGGCCCGGGCCCGACGCGCCGTCGAGGAAGCGATGGAGGTAGGAGTCGGGGCCATTCGGCACGAGTACTTCCCAGCCGAGTGCAGAACGACCGGGCACACTGAAGGCTGCGGAGAAGTACCCCTCGTCACTCTCGCCCTGACTCTCGAGGCGAAAGCCCAGAACCTTCGTGAGGAATTCGATCTGCGGGCCCATGACGGGCACCGACATGCTGATGTGGTCAAACTCCAGGATGTCGAACACGGGCTACTCCGGACACTGCCGCCCGATGATAGCCGCCGCGCTCTCTTACTCGCCCGGCTCCAGCCGCCCGCCTTCCAACCGCCAACGGGTCGCCCCCGGCAGTTCGGCACGCGAGGGGTGAGCGGCGTCCGGCGTCGTGATCAATACTTGGTCCACGCCGTACGCCACGCTCAACACGCGGGCACGACGCGCCGGATCCAGCTCGCTCAGGATGTCGTCAAGCAGCAGCACCGGCGCGTCTCCCGTGCGCTCCTTCGAGTACGCCACCTCCGCCAGCCGCAGGGCCAGCGCCGCGCTCCGCTGCTGCCCGCGCGAGGCGCTCACGCCGGCCGCATGCCCGCCGATCAGAAACCGCACGTCGTCGCGGTGCGGCCCGATCAGACTCAGGCCGCGGCGCACATCCTCCATCCGCCCGGCAACCAGCGCCTCCAGTAGCCGTTCCGCTAGGTCGTGCTCCCGCAGGCGAGCGGCGACCGGGGCGGGGACACGCGGCTCGTAAACGACCTCGAGCGCCTCGGTCTCGCTCGCCGCAAGCTCCGCGTACGTCACCGCCGCGTCGCGCCCGAGGACGCGCACCGCCTCCGCCCGCCCCGCGAGGATCACCGCGCCGGACTCCGCCAGCTCGCCGTCCCAGAAGTCGAGTTCGTCTGGCTTGCCGCGCCGCTCCTGTAACCGTTTCAGCAGAGAGTTCCGCTGTTCCAGCACTCGCGTATACCGCTGTAGAGCGCGTACGTACGCCGAATCCAGCTGCGAGAGCGTGATGTCCAGGTAGCGGCGTCGGTGAGCAGGCGGGCCATCGATGATCGCTAGGTCGTCCGCGGCGAACAGCACTACGCGCAGCCGTCCAATCAGGTCAGAGGCGCGCCGCGCGACGCCGTTCACCCGGAACCGCCGCGCCGCGCGTTGTGGAGGCAACCCGACCGCGATCACCTGGCCGACGATACTCACCTCCACATGTTCGCGGCCGCCCACCGTGATCACATCGGCCTCCAACCGCGCCGCCGGGATCGGATCTTCGACCAGCGCATCCCAGGCGATGAGGTCGAGGTCGGTGCCGCCCCTTAGCGGGCGCGTAGTCGCGAGCATCGCAATCGCCTCAAGCAGGTTGGATTTCCCCTGGGCGTTCGCTCCGACGATCACATGGATACCCGGCGTCAGCTCCACCTCCAGCCGGCGGAACGTGCGCGCATCCATGAGGGTGAGACGGGCAAGGTGCATGCGGCTTCGATGATCGCACGACGCGCGCCGGCGCGCTGGGGGCGTGCCTACGTCCGGGTGGCATCCTCTGGCCGGGCGTGGTGGGTGACGGTCGCGCGCATCTCCACACAGAAGCGCGCGCCCGGCTCTGGCTTCTCCGCAACCCAGATGCGGCCACCCATCTGCTGCAGCAACCGCCGCGCCACGGCCAACCCGAGACCAGAGCCCGGTATGTCACCTGGCGTCGCGTCCGGCACACGGAAATATGGCTCGAAAATCCGCTCCCTAAACTCGGGGGGGATGCCATTCCCGGCGTCGTCGATCTCCAACCTCACACGGTCATGGTCGGTGGCGCACACCCGGAGCGTGATCTCCGTACCAACCGGGGCGTGACGGTTGGCGTTCGCGAGCAGGTTGAGGACGACTTGTTCGAGTAGTTGCTGGTCCGCGAGCACGTGAGGTGTAGCCACTGGCGAGTCGAGCACCAGTTCCTGGCGCCGCAGCAGGAACGCCGGACGCATCAGCGCCACCGCACGCTGCACCAGCGCGGCCAGATCGACGTCCGCAGGGTTCATCGGATATTCGAGCGTCCCGGAGCGGCCGAGATTGATCAGGTCAGTGACCAGCATGCGCAGCCGGTCCACACCGCCCCGGAGCGACCCCACCAGTTGCATCGCGGTGTCGTCCGCCGCGCTGGTATGGTCCATCTCCAACAGCTCCGCGAACGCCTCGATCGCGGTCAGCGGCGTCCGGATCTCGTGCGAGATCGCCGCCAGAAACTCGCGCCGCCTCGCATCCTGGTCCACCAGGTCGCGCTCGCGCGCATACGCCGCCTCGTATAGCGCCGCGTGGTCGAGCGCCGCCGCCACCTGGCGCGCCAGGGAGTGCAGCGCTCGACGATCACGCAATGGCCCCGGTGCCCTCGCTACGAGAAGCAATAGGCCAATCGGCTCGTCCCCGGAAGAGAGCCGCAGTCGGGCGATCCAGCCGTTCCGCTTCAGCCGCCTCGTGAGCGGGGAGAGCCATCCTTGCCTGGAGTTCTCGCGGTGGAGTGCCCCGCTGTCCGCAAGCCGGAGCGGCGGCGCTTCGCCCAGCCACGCATCCGGATATCCCACCGACGCGACGATCTCCAGCGGCGTGTCTGCCTCCTCGCGGGTGACGGCGACCACAGCGGCAATCACGATCCCCTCGTCGACTAGCGTCTCCAGCGCCGCGGCGGCGGTGTCACGGATGTTGCGCGGCGTCTCCAGCACTTCCAACAGCACGGTCTCGACCGCGTGTCGCATCCGCTCATCCGTGACGTTGCCGATGTACCACGCGGCCGCTGCGATCCCGAAGATCGCGATACCGCCGTCGATCGCGGCGACGCGTGGGTCCAACTCCTGGGACAGCGTGTAGAGCACCGCGAGGTGCGTGGCGACCAGCGTGGCCGCCCCCGTCAGCGTGGCGACCCA
The DNA here is from genome assembly GCA_003599735.1 of Dehalococcoidia bacterium. GTDB lineage: Bacteria > Chloroflexota > Dehalococcoidia > UBA2979 > UBA2979 > SURF-43. Next base: position 14,005 of record QZJI01000059.1, read on the forward strand.
GAGCCGCAGGCCGCTGCGGCGAGCGCGGCGGATCGACCCCGCGGAACGGGGGACGGGGCGCGTGCGTCGCCACTCCGTCGTGGAAGCCACCGCCACTCTCTTCCGCCACGGCATGGCCTCGGCCGCCTTCCCGCCCGCCAGCGGCTAGCCCAGGACGATCAACATGCTCCGCTCCGCCTCTGAAGCGTCACGCACCTGGACCGGCATAGACAGCGTCCCCGCAAGACCGTCAGCGATCTCGTCTGACCCGGTCACCTCGGTCAATTCCAACCGGAGGCGCGCCTCGCCCTGCGAGTAGGCCTCCACGGCGGTCTGCCGGATGCCGCGCAGTCGGGCGAGCGCATCCTGCACCCGCATCAACCCTTGGAAGCCCGCCACCGGAGCGACCCGCACCAACACACTGCCGTCCTCCGGCACGAAAGTAACGATTGGCGCTTCCCCCGAGCTCGGTGTGGCCGCCGGACGGGTCGGGAGGGCTGTGGGTGCTGTCTCGACCACGGGGGGCTCCGGCGCCGGCTCAACGGCCCCCGGCGTCGCCGGAAGCGAGGGCGGAGGAGGAGGCGGCGCCACCGCGGGCGGACGAGGAGCGATCACCACCGGCGGGGGCGGAGGAGGTGCCGGGGAGGCAGGCAGCGGAGGAGGGATCGGCGGCGTCTGAGGCACACGCATCGGCGGTACTGCGGACGGCGGAAGGCCCTCCGGTTGCTCCGCCCGACGGGGAGGGGCAGGCGGCGGCGCTGGGGGGGCGTACACGGGCGAGGCATAGAGCGGTGGCGCCGCGGACGGGGTGCCTGGTGGGGCGATGCTGACGCGTGAAGAGATCGGCGGCGGCACGGAGGAGGCCGCGGACCGGGGGGCATCACGCAGCATCATCTCGATCCGTGCCAGACGCTGCTGCACGTCCCGCACGTCATCGGACATCAGAGCGATCGAGCGGCGTAGCTCGTCGAACTGGCGCGCCGCCTCGGGATCGCCAGAAGGCGTCCCGCTGGCCGGTGTTGGGACGCCTACCGGCCGCGATAGCGCATGCGCCCGGGCGACCCCTTCGTCCAGCACGCGTTGCGCCCGCTCCCTGGCCTCTTCGATGACAGAGGCGAAATCACTCTGCGGCTGAGACTCCGGCAGCGGCTCGCGGGTCGGTGGCGGCGGGCGCCGCTGTGGCTCGGCAACGCCGTGGGACATACCCACGCCACCCTGGTGGCCAAGTGCCATGAGGAGAGAGGCGACGGCGCGGAGGACCGCGCCTGGTCCGGGGTCTTCGTCGTGACTACTGGTCACACACGGCTCCCGCGCGCGGTTGGCCGCACGCGGCGCACAAACTTATAGCCGACCCCACGCTCGTTCACGATCATTGGCTCGCCTTGCGGGTCGTCGCCCAGCTTGCGGCGCAGATGCTGGATGTGAACCTTCAGGTAGTCCGTCTCTTCCATGTACTCACGGCCCCACACCTTCGCCAGCAACGTCCGGAAGGTAAGCACTCGGTTCTCATTCCGTGTGAGGTGGTACAGGATGCCGTATTCGATGGGGGTCAGTTTGATGGACTTCCCGTCTACCGTGACCTCGCGGCTCGCGTAGTCCACGCGCAGCGGTGGCGCTTCAAACGGCGGCCCCTCGCTGGCAGGCACCTGCGACTCAGAGCGGCGCAATACCGCGCGCACCCGCGCGAGCAATTCAATGTGCGAGAAGGGCTTCGTGACGTAGTCGTCTGCCCCGAGTTCGAGACCTTTGACTTTGTCCACCTCTTCGTGACGCGCCGTCAGCATCACCACCGGGACATCGGAGAAGTGCCGGATCCGTTCGCAAACCTCAAACCCGTCGATGTCTGGCAGGCCGACATCCAGAATGACGATTTCAGGCGAGTAACTCTCGACAGCGGCCACGCCGCCCTCCCCCGTGGATGCCGAAATCACCTCGGCCTCCGGCCAACGGAGGTTGAAAGTCAACCGGACGATCTCGACAACGTCAGGCTCGTCATCGATCACGAGTACGCGCATGGGGCAGAATATAGCGGGAATTGGACGGCTCGGCCAGAACTAAGCATACGCCTACACGATTTCCCCCACATGCCGCCACAATTTCGGAGCGCCAAGGCTCACCCCGAGGGCTGGTGTTAGAACCGCATTGAAATTGTGATGTGGACGCACCTCCGATTGTCTAAGGTATCTCGATGCTAAACTCGGCCGCGGCGGATGTGGCGTCGACCCACGCGGGAGGGCACGGTTGCAGAAATACATCCTCAGGCGCTTGCTCCTCATGGTGCCCACGATGTTCGGGCTTACACTCCTCGTCTTCGTCATGCTGCGGCTCTTGCCCGGCGACATCGTCACCGTCATCCAGGGCGAATTCGGCTCGGCCGACAAGGCCACCCGAGACGCCATCCTGAAAGATTTCCAGCTGGACGAAGCAGTACCGATCCAGTATGTGAAATGGGTCGGCCGGATGGTCCGCTTCGACCTAGGCAAATCGCTGATCAGTGGCCGGAGTGTTCAGGACGAACTCTCCACTCGCGTCCCAGTGACTTTAGAACTGGGACTCCTTGCTCTTCTTTTCAACATCTCGGTCGGTATCCCGATTGGCATCCTTTCTGCCATCCGCCAGAATTCGGCGGTCGACTACGCGGGACGGACGCTGGCGGTCGGATTGCTGGCGGCGCCAGGCTTCTGGATCGCGCTCATTATCATTTCCATGGCCGGGCGTTACTTCCAGTGGGCGGTGCCGTCCACCACATATGTCTCGCTCTTCGAGGATCCCTTCCGTAACCTCAAACTCCTGCTGGTCCCCGCAATGATTCTCGGCGGTGCCGGCTCCGGTGGCGTCATGCGTTTCACCCGCACGGCGATGCTGGAAGTTCTGCGTCAGGATTACATCCGCACGGCATGGTCGAAGGGGCTGCAGGAGCGCACGGTCATCCTGCGTCATGCGCTGAAAAACGCGCTCATCCCTGTGGTGACCGTCATTGGCCTCTCCATCCCGGGTCTGGTCGGCGGCGCGGTGATCATCGAACAGGTCTATTCGATTCCCGGTGTAGGCCGCTATTACCTGTCCGCCGTCAATACACACGACCTGCCGATCGTGCAGGCGGTAAATGTGATGACCTCGCTCGTCGTCGTCTTCGCCAACCTGGCTGTGGATATCACGTATTCGTGGCTCAACCCGAGGATCAGGTACTCCTAATGGCAAACACAGCCACCACAGCCAGCCCGCCCGTCGGTCGAAAAGGCACCGGGTTCGCCGTAGTCACCCATCAGACACTGAGGTTCATCCGCCGGTACCCCCTTGGCGCGGTCGGCGCGTTCTTCGTCTTATTGCTCATCGCAGCGGCGGCTGTACCGTGGGCGTTCACCCCACTCGAATCGCAGGATCCGCTCAACCAGAGCATCGCTGACCGGCTGCAAGGACCGAGCACAGCGCACTGGTTCGGGACAGACGAACTCGGGCGCGACCTCTACTCCCGGATCATCTACGGCGCGCGCACCTCGATCGTGATCGGCTTCGGCGTTGTCCTGATCGCGAAGCTGCTGGCGGTCACGTTCGGCACGGTGTCGGGGTACTACGGCGGGAAGTTCGACTCGCTGTTTCAGCGGATCATCGATATCGGCATCGCTATCCCCGGACTTGTGTTCATCATCATCGTCGTGCAGGCACTCGCGACACGCTTGCCCTCGATCGGCGGCCTTCAGCCCGACATCCTCGCCATCATCATCTCCGTCGCCGTCCTCTCTTCCACCTCCTCCTCCCGCACCATCCGAGGCGTGGCGCTGTCGCTGCGCGAGGAGCAGTACGTAGAGGCCGCACGGGCGCTGGGTGCGCGGGATCGCAGGATCATGACACGGCATATCGTGCCCAACCTCACCGCCGTCGTCATTGTGGCGGCGTCACTCCAGGTCGGCGGCGCGGTGCTGCTGGAGTCATCGCTCTCCTTCCTCGGCTACGGTGTCCAGCCACCGGCACCCTCATGGGGCCGCATGCTGAACGACGCGCGCTCGCAACTCACGAAGGCGCCACACCTCGCGATCTTCCCGGGGCTCGCCGTCTTTATCACGGTCTTCTCATTCAACATGCTGGGGGACGCGCTCCGCGACAAACTGGACCCGCGCCTTCGGGGTTCCAACTAACGCAACTAACGCACGCATCGGACGATCGTCGAAACGGGGCCAGAGGCCCCGCTTCTTTTCTCAAAAGACCTCGGCGAGGCCGCCCGGCTGGTGTATCGTCCGCCGCACTCATTGGGGATCACGCGGCGCAGGATGCCAGGGGGTGCTGCATGGAGATGACCGGCGGACAGGCGCTCGCGCAGTCGCTCAAGGTCGAGGGTGTCGAAACGATCTTCGCACTGCCCGGGATCCAACTCGATTACCTGTTCGACGCGATCTGGGAAGAACGCGACCACTTCAAGGTGCTGCACACCCGTCACGAGCAGGCGACCGCCTACATGGCGGATGGGTTCGCGCGCTCCACCGGGAAAGTCGGCACCTTCGTCGTCGTCCCAGGGCCCGGTGTCCTGAACGCGACCGCCGCGCTCTCCACGGCATACGCCTGCTCCTCCCCCGTGCTCTGCGTGACCGGCCAGATCGAGTCTGCCCTGATCGGGAAGGGGCGCGGCGCGTTGCACGAGATCAACGACCAGCCGGGCCTCCTGCGTCACCTCACAAAGTCATCCGAGGGCGCGATGCGCCCTGAGGAGATTCCGAGCATGGTCCGGCGCGCCATGCGCGGACTGAAGACCGGCCGCCCCCGGCCCGTCTCCATCGAAGTGCCGCCGGACATCCTCGGTACCGTTGCCGACGTCACGCTGCTGGAGCCAGAGGCGTTCGACCGTCCACGGTTGCATCAGGCCGACCCGGATCTGCTGGAACGCGCCGCCGAGGTCCTCGGCAAAGCGGAACGGCCGGCGATTTGTGCCGGCGGTGGAGTGCTCTCGGCGGAAGCGTGGGAGGAAGTGCGTGAGCTCGCACGCATCCTCGAAGCCCCGGTGATCATGACGGCAAACGGCCGCGGCGTGGTCTCCGACCACGACTACCGCGCACAGGCCGGTCGCGTAGCGCAGGCGCAACTGCTCGCGAAGGCGGACGCCGTCCTCGCCATCGGGACTCGCTTCCTCGCCGGCATCCCTGGCCCTCAGGGCGTCGAGGTCACCGGGACGCTGATCCAGGCGGACATCGATCCAGAAGAGATCGGCCGAAACCGCCCGGTCGACCTCGCACTCCTCGGCGACGCGAAGCACACGGCGGGCGAACTCGTGCGCCGTGTGCCCAAGCACAATCGCACTCGCCCAAGCCGCGAGGCCGAACTGCGCGCCGTGAAGGGCGCGCAGGCGAAAGCGTTCGATGCGACGCCGTGGCAGCGCGACATGGTCCGCGTCCTCCGGGAGGTGATGCCGGAAGACGGCATCCTCGTGTCGGAGAGCACGCAGGTCGGGTACGTCGCCCAGGCGGGCGCATTCCCGGTCTACCAGCCGCGCGGGATGTTCACCTCCGGCTATCAAGGCACGCTCGGCTATGGCTATGCGACCGCCCTCGGCGTCCAGGTGGGGAACCCGGACCGCAAGGTCGTCTCGATCAGCGGGGACGGCGGCTTCATGTACAACGTGCAGGAACTCGCCACACACGCACAGCAGGGGATCCCGCTCGTCGCCGTCGTCTTCAACGACAACCTCTACGGCAACGTCCGCCGCATCCAGGAACAGCGGTACAACGGCCACGGCATGGGCACCGAACTGAACAACCCGGACTTCCAGCAGGTCGCGGAACTGTTCGGCGTCGCTGGCTACCGTGCGAAAGATGCCGGCGAATTCCGCTCCGCCCTCGACCGCGCGCTCGCCTCGAACAAGCCCGCGCTCATCGAGGTCGCCCAACCGCGGACGCCGGATCTGCCGGCCGCGGTGCCGATGCAGCAACTGCCGCCTCGGCCGGTGCTCTCGCTCTAGCCGCACAGGAGGATCCCGTATGGCTGACCAGCCCATCCGCGTCGGCGTCATCGGGGCAGGCGCCAACACGCGGTCGCGACACATCCCAGGCTTGCAGGCGATCGAGGGCGTCCAGGTCATCGCGGTCTGCAACCGTTCGGAAGCCAGCGGCCGCAAGGTCGCGGACGAGTTCGGCATCGAGCGCGTGACCACCGACCCGGAAGCGATCTTCGGCAGTCGCGACGTGGACGCCGTCGTCGTCGGCACCTGGCCCTACCGCCACCGTGAGTTCGTCGTACGCGCGCTGGACGCGGGCAAGCACGTCCTGACCGAGGCCCGCATGGCGATGGACGCCACCGAGGCGCGCGAGATGCTGGCGGCGGCGCAGCAGCATCCCGACCTCGTCGCGCAAATCGTCCCGGCGCCCATCGACCTTCGGTCGTGGCGGACGGCGCGCCGGCTGATCACAGACGGCACGTTGGGACAGGTGCGCGAGGCGCACGTCAACGTCCTCACCGCGGGCAGCCTAAACCCGGCGACGCCGCTGCACTGGCGTGAGCGCCGCGACTACTCCGGCATGAATATCATGACCATGGGTCTCTACATCGAAGTGATCCACCGCTGGCTCGGCCCCACAAAGCGCGTCCTCGCGGATGGCGCGATCTGGGTGACAGAACGGATCGATCCGGAAACAGGGCAGCCTCGCGCCATCGATGTGCCGGACAGCCTTGGCGTCCTCGCTGTAATGGAGAGCGGCGGGGGCGTGGACTACCGCGTCAGCGCGGTTACCCACGCCCCCGCCGGGGCTAACGGCATCTCGGTCTACGGCTCGAAGGGCACGCTCCACTGGCAGGCCGGCGACCGCATGACACTCGCCCCTGTCGGCGGCGAGCCCCAGCCAATCGAGCCCGACCCCGGCACGGCCGGCGAATGGCGCGTGGAGGCCGACTTCATCAACTCCATCCGGCTCGGCACGCCGGTCACGCTCACGAATTTCGAAGACGGCCTGCTCTACATGCGCGTCACCGAGGCGATCACGCGCTCACGCCTCGCCGGTCGTGCCGTCGATATCGCGGAGGTATAGCCGTTATGCCCGAGTTCGCGCCGCTGCCGCCCGCCGTCGCCCTCGACCGGCTGTGGACGGACCGCGTCCGCCTGCTCGCGGCCGTCGAGCGTGCCACCGGGCCGACCGCGGACGGATGGACGCCCGCCGAGCATCTGATCCACATCGTCGCGTGGCAGCGCCGGCTGCTCACCTGGTTCGCGGACGACGCCAGCGGACGCCCCGTTGTCCGCCCCGAACCTGGCTGGACATTCGACCAACTCGACGCCCTGAACGCGCGCGATTACGAGGCCTCGCGCGGCGTGGGACTTGCGGCAGCCCGCGAGGCGTTCGAGCAGGCGCACACGGAGGTCGTGGCGCTCATTGGACGCCTGACCCCCGACGACCTGAACGACGAACACCGATACGCCTGGCTCGGCTTCCCCGCATCCCAGACCGTCGCCGGCAACTCCTTCGCCCACTACCGCGAACACGCGGAGTGGCTGGGCGGCTAACCTCCCAGCGTGAGCAACTTCTCCATCCGGACGGATCGCGCGGACCCCTGGGCGCCCTCGACCCTCGCGCTTCGCTTCATCGTGAACCTCGCGGGCCTCTGGATCGCGTCTGAGATCGTGCCCGGCGTCCATGTGGACGATTTGCCGTCACTGCTGGCGGGGACGGCGATCTTCGCCATCGTGAACATGCTGCTGCGGCCGCTGGCGAACCTCGTATCGTGCTGTCTGATCGTGTTCACGTTCGGGCTGTTTGTGCTCGTCATCAACGCGCTGCTGCTCGCCACGACCGCATGGATCGCTGGGAAACTCAACCTCGCGTTCCGCGTCGACGGGTTCTGGGCGGCCTTCTTTGGCGCGTTGGTGATTTCGACGGTCTCCCTTGTGGCGTCGCTGCTGATCCGTCCGCCGAGGGTACAGCGCTCCTAGCGCCCGGACGTAGTCGGCACAGCGGTGTCGATCAACGGTTGAGGCCCCGGAGCGCTCTCAGCCCCCCAGTCTCCGAACGCCCGCAGTCCTACCGCGTAGAACGCCAGCACGCCTGTGGCGATCAGCGCCCACAGCGCGGCTCGCCGCACCTGACGCTCACGACGGCTCGTGTGGCTCCGCCGGCGACGGCGCAGTCGCTCCTCACCGCCCTCACCGGAACGGAAGCGGCGCGCCACGGTCTCGAGTGCGGCCGCCAGCGCCTCAGCATGCGGCTGATAGTCCTCACGCGCTCCGAACGCGGCGATGTACGTGAGCGGCAACGGTTGGCGCTGCGCGCGGCCGACTGCCGAAGGATCCTCGATCGCGACGAGCGCACCTCCCAGCACCTCCAGGTGGCGCTGCACCGCAGGCGCGAGGCACGCCATCTCACGCCGGATCGTGCCCTGCCGCTCCACCCCATCCCCCGCCGCTTCGAGCGCGCACCGTTCGAGGAACAACGAACGGAATGCCTCAATATCTTCGGCCGCGGCGATCCCCAACGTGGCTGCGGTCTCTCGGGCGGCGCCCGTGCGGTCTGTCCTCATCGTCTTCCCTACTCCGGCCGCAACGGGCCTGCGGGTTCGTGGCCCTTGCGTTGTACGCGCGGCCCCCGGCCGGCCCGCGAGGGTGTCCCCGGCCGTTCGACGCGCACCGCGCACGCCTTGAACTCCGGGATACCGGAAGGCAGGTCCAGCGCGTCGTTCGTCAGGAAATTAGCCGCCACGCCTTGTAACTGCACGAACGGTACGAAGAGTTCTCCGCGTCGCATCGAGTCCACCACATGCACCTGCGCCACGATCTCGCCGCGGCGCGACGCCAGCTGCGCCACCTCGCCGTCCGCGAAGCCGAGCGCCGCCGCATCCAGCGGGTGCATGTCCACAGTGACAGCTGGGACTCGCTCCAGCAACCCGGTCACATGTCTCGTGATCACACCCGTGTGCCAGTGGTAGAGCGAACGGCCGGTGATGAGCGTGTACGGGAACCGTTTCGACGGGAGCTCCGCTGCCGCGGGTCCCTGCTCGACTGCGACAAACTTGCCCTGCCCGCGTGGAAACTCCGCCTCGAACAGCCGAGGCGTCCCCGGGTGCGCCGCGTCCGGTACTGGCCACTGCAAACCACCTTCGCGCTCCAGCCGCTCGTGCGACAACCCCGCGATGATCGGCATCAGCCCAGTCATTTCCTCAAAGATCTCCGTCGAAGACCGCCAGCCGAATCCGCCGGTGGGGCGCTCGAGTAGCCGCAGCACACGCCGCGCAATCTCCGCCGTGATCGCCCAGTCCTCGCGCGCCTCGCCCGGCGCCGGGACGATTGGGCGCACCAGTTGCACCCGGCGTTCCGAGTTCGTGAACGTCCCGTACTTCTCCGCGAATGCCGCCGCCGGCAGCACCACGTCAGCGATCTCCGCCGTCTCGTGCATGAAGATGTCCTGCACCACCAGGAAGTCAAGGTGCTCGAACGCCTCGCGCGCATGTGCGAGGTACGGGTCGGAGATCAACGGGTTCTCACCGACGACGTACATCGCACGAAGACGGCCCTCCAGCATCTCCTCGATCATGTGCGTCGCCTGTAGCCCCGGCGTG
>QZJI01000015.1 GCA_003599735.1 Dehalococcoidia bacterium
TCGTCATGTACGAAAAGTACTATTCCTCCCCGCCCGCTTTCCTCAACCTTCGCTTTTCATCGTTTTTAGCCAGAATTTGGTTTGTGCTTTCCAAAGTTTTCGTTTATCGCTCGTTTTTCGGAGAAAGGCCGAAGAAGGCTACTGGCCTTGTCGGCCTTTTTTCTTATTAATCCGCCAGGCTAAAAACGCGAATTGCTGTGTCACGCGTCAAAGCCAATTTCGGTCACGTACGAACATCCTCATTTAGCCCAAGAACTCTGCGATTTCTTGGGCGGGTATGCTCCATCATTGGCTTCTCGCGTTCCTTACGCTTCATCGCCAACATTCAGACTGGTATCCAGACTTGATGTTCAGCCTTTTTTTCACGATCTCCTACGGACCAATTGCCCTATGTCCGAAATTGAACCAAACAGCCTGGCCTTCGACATTGACGGCGTGGTGGCCGACACCATGAGCCTGTTTCTTGAGATCGCCCGGGACCGTTTTCGGATCACGGGAATCGAGAAGGAGCAGATCACCACCTACATGCTGGAGGACTGCCTGGACCTTCCCCAGGCCGTTATCGAGGCGGTGATCGATGAACTGCTGGAAATGAACCACTGGGCACCCTTAAAGCCCATGCCCGGCGCTGTAAAGACCCTTTCCATGCTGAACGGGCTCGGAGCGCCCTTAACCTTCGTCACCGCCCGCCCGGACTCGGCGGCCATCCGGGAATGGCTGTGCGAAACAATTCCCGTGGCTCCCGAAAACATTAGGGTCGTCGCAACCGGAAGTTTCCAGTGGGGCGTTCGAGGTGAAATGAGGTCTTCCGCTGGTAGGCGTCACCCACTCGCAGCACGGTGGCTTCCATGAACGGTTTGCCAACCACCTGCATCGACAGCGGGAGCCCGGCGGCAGTGAATCCCATGGGGAGCGCCAGCGCAGGAAGCCCGAGGAGGTTCCACGGCTGCGTGAACGTGGGCCAGTTCATGAAGGAGGTGTGGTCGAGGCCTGTCAGTCGCGGTGCACCCATGAGCGCAACCGGCATGAGCAGGACGTCAAACGGCTCCATCGTCGCGGCAACGACACGTCGGGCGAGTGAGCGGAACCGCTGGGCCTGCACGTAGTCCGCGGCACCGACGATCGCGCCCTGAGAGACCGCCTTGCTGGTGTGGACGCCGTATTCCTCCCACCGTGCCCGGAGATCACCGAGGTGGTAAGCGGTCGACTCGCCTCGCATGGTGACGGTGTTGGCGGCGCGGATCTCCTGGTAGTAGGGGATCTCCACTTCTTCGATCTGCGCGCCGGCGGCAGCGAACCACGCGACGGCGTCCTCGAAGGCGGCGACGGCGACAGGATCGGTGTTCGGCGCGGTGAGATGGTTGACACGCTCCACGCCGATGCGCATGCCCTTCACGCTGCCGGTGAGGGCGGCGAGATACGGCGGCACGGCCGCAGTCGCGCAAGTCGGATCGCTGGCGTCGTAGCCCGCCAGTACCTCAAGGATGGCGGCGCAGTCACGCGCGCTGCGCGCCATGGGCCCGATGTGGTCGAGCGAGTAGCCGAGGGGCGCGCAGCCGGACTTCGGCACGCGACCGTAGGTGGGCTTCAGCCCGGTGATGCCGCAGTAGGCGGCGGGCAGCCGGATCGAGCCTCCGGTGTCGGTGCCAAGCGCACCGAAGAAGAGGCCAGCGGCCACTCCGGCCCCACTGCCAGACGAGGATCCGCCGGGCCACCGTTCGAGGTCCCAAGGGTTTCGCGGCACGGGAAAGGGCTTGTTCGCGTCCGGCATGCCGACCGCGAACTCCATGGTGGTGGTCTTGCCGGTGATGACGGCACCCGCGGCGCGCAGGCGAGCGACCACGGGGGCGTCGATACCAGCGCCCCACGCAGGATTGAGGATGAGCGACTGCGCAGTCGTAGGCGCGTCCCGCGTGGCAATGATGTCCTTTACGCCAATGGGGACACCTTGCAGAGGGCCTCGGTCGATCCCGGCGGCGAAGTCGCGGTCTGCGGCAGCCGCTGCTTTCAGGGCCTCGTGGTTCGTCCGCGTGATGTAAACGCCGAGGGCACCATCGAGCGAGTCCGCCCGTGCGATCACTGTTTCGGTAAGCGCGACGCTGGTGAGTGTGCCCGCTCGGAGTGCCGCGGCAGCCTCGGTGAGTGTCGAGGGAATGTCGGTCACGCCACACCAGCCTTCTGCATCTCACGCACGCTCGACTCCGCGATCGCGGGCACATTCAGGTGCCACGGTGTCTCCTGCTGGAACGCGTGCCCCGCGCGCAGGATCGTCGCCTCTGCAAACGGGGCACCGACGAACTGGACGGAGAGCGGCAGCCCGCCGCTGGAGAAGCCTGCCGGGAGCGCCAGCGCCGGGTACCCGGTGAGGTTGAAGACGCCGGTGAACGAGGGCTGCAGGAGGCGCTTTGCGGGATCGACGCCGAACAGCGGGCCAGGTGGCTCGGCCATGGTGGGGGTTACGAGCACATCGACGTCTGCCATCACCTCAGCGGATTTTCGGCAGAACCAGGAGCGGAACCGCTGGGCCTGCACATAGTCCGCGGCGGTGTAGAGAGCACCTCGTCCGATCATCATGCGGGTCTGGGCACCGTAGTGACGCCACTTCGGGCTCGCCATGTCGAGGCGGTGATAAGCGAATGCCTCGGTGATCATGATCATCGTGTTTGCTTCCTTGGCGAGCGCGGCGTGGGGCAGGTTCACCTCACGCACGTCGGCGCCGAGATCTCGCAAGACATCGACGGCAGCGATGGCCGCGGCCTTGACCTCGGGGTCAAGCATCGGGTGGTCGTAGAAGTACTCGGTCGGCACGCCGACGCGCAGGCCTCGGACGCCGGCGTCGATGCCGGCCGCGTAGTCGTCGACAGGTGCGGTCGCGGCCGTCGGGTCGCTGGCATCGTGGCCGGCGATCACGTTGAGGATGAGGGCGCAGTCGAGCGCTGTCCGTGCCATGGGCCCGATGGAGTCGAGGGTGTAGCCGAGTGGGGCGCAGCCCCACTTCGGCACACGCCCGTAGGTGACCTTCAGGCCGGTGTGGCTGTTGTTCGCCGCGGGGATGCGCACAGATCCGCCGGTGTCGGTGCCCAAGCCGCCGAGGATCATTCCCGTGGACACAGCGATCCCGGTGCCAGACGAGGAGCCGCCCGCCGTGCGGTCGAGGTCCCAGGGGTTGCGCGGGATCGGGAAGCCTTTCTCCGGATCGGGCGGCCCGAGCGCAAACTCGGAGAGCACGAGCTTGCCGAGCAGGACCGCACCCACGGAGCGGATACGCGCAGACGCGATGGCGTCGTAGCCCTCGCCCCACTTCCGATCGAGGACGAGTGAGTTCGCGGTGGTGGGGGCGTCCTTGGTAGCGAGCAAGTCCTTGATCGCGAAGGGGATGCCCTGGAGCGGGCCACGATCGATGCCGGCAGCAAAGTCGACATCGGCGCGCTGAGCCATCGCCATGGCCAGGTCGTCGGTGACCGTGATGAAGGCGCCCACGCTGTCATTGAGACGTCGGATGCGGTCGAGTGCGCCAAGCGTGAGCTGAGTGCTGGTGACCTGACCGGACCGGAGCGCGGCGGCGGCCTCCGCGATGGTGAAGGGGTAATCCATGGTGCCCTCCCTAGCCCTGCACCGGTGGGACCGGGGTGAACACCAATGCGGGTTCTTCATAGCGGACGGCCTCGATGTAGAGGCTGTCCGCACCGGCGCGCAGCGCCGGGTAGATGGAGACAAACGCTTCGAGTTCCGCGTCTGTCAGCGGGAGGCCGGCCGCCTCCACAGCAGCCGTGACCGCTGCCCGTACATCTTTTGGCTCAGGCATTGCTGTTCCTTTCCGGCCGCCCATCGACGGCATGTCTCCGCATTGATAGGCCCGCATCAGGGCCTGCTGGATAGAGGTGGCACGCGACCCGGTGGCCCGGCTCCGGCTGCGTCACTGCGGGCGCCTCTTCGGCACAGATCGCCATGGCGGAGGGACAGCGTGTCCGGAACCGGCAGCCCGACGGCGGGTCGAGGGGGCTCGGCAGTTCGCCTTCTAGCGGGGGGACGTCCGGGCGCGGCGCACCGGTGACATCAAGCACGGGCGTGGAGGCGAGGAGGGCCCGCGTGTACGGGTGCAACGGGTTCGCATAGAGGCGATCGGCGTCGCAGATTTCGACGGCCTGGCCGAGGTACATGACGCACACGGTGTCGCTCATGTACTCGACGACGTTGAGGTCGTGACTGATGAACATGTAGGTCAGGCCCAGTTCCTGCTGGAGGTCCTTGAGGAGGTTGAGCACCTGTGCCTGGACGGACTTGTCGAGTGCCGAGACGGCTTCGTCGCAGACGACGAGTTTGGGGGAGAGCGCGAGGGCACGGGCGATATTCACCCGCTGGCGCTGGCCTCCCGAGAGTTGATGAGGGTAATACGAGGCGTGGTTGCCATGCAGGCCGACTTGCTCCAGCAGCCAGCCGGTCCGCTCGCGCTGGTCCTGCCGGGAGAAGCCGTGGACCTTCATGGGGAAAGCGATGATCTCGCCGACGGAAGCACGCGGGTTGAGCGCGGAGTGCGGGTCCTGAAAGACCATCTGCATGTTCCGGTGGATCTCTTTCTCGCGCGCGCCGGTGTGCCGCGGCTGGTGCGGCGAACGTACGTTCACGCCCTCGAAGATCACGTCGCCTTCGTCGATGGGCAGCAGGCCCACGACGAGGCGTGCGGCGGTTGACTTGCCGCACCCGGACTCGCCGACGATGCCCATCGTCTGGCCCTGTTCCACGGAGAAGGAGAGCGTGTCGACAGCCGAGACGGCACCTCGCTTGAGGGGGCCGAGTCGCACCGGGAACCGCTTGCTGACGTTGATCACCTCGAGCAAGGGGAGGGGGGACGGCTTCTCGACCGTCGTCTTGTCGAGGCCGGTCGCGACGGTCGCTGGTGGTGTGGTCATCGGATGGCCCCTATTCCTTCACGTCGAGTGCGTCGCGGACAGAGTCAGCGAGCATGTTGAACGAGATGGAGGTGATGAAGATGAAGAAGCCGGGAAGGGCGGCGACCCAGGGGTTCACGTAAATCGTGCCGCGCAACGAATTGAGCATGAAGCCCCACTCGGGGGTCGGCGGGCGCACACCCAGTCCTAAGAAAGAGAGGCTAGCGGCCGTCACGATCGCGAGGCCGACCAAGCCTGAGGCGTAGACGAAGATCGGGCTGAAGATGTTCGCGAGTACCTGGGTGACAATGATGCGGGTGGTCGGCGCCCCAGTCAGTTTCGCTGCCTCGATGAACTCGGCGACGACGATCCGACGAGTGGCAGCCTCGGCGACTCGGGCGATTGGTGCGATGTAGATGATGGACAGGGCGATGATCTGGTTGAACAAGCCTGGCCCCAGTGACGCTGAGATAGCGATCGCCAGCAGGACAGCGGGGAACGCGTAGAACATGTCCATGGTGCGCATGATGACGGCGGCGACCCAGCGTCCGATGAACCCGGACAGGGAGCCGAGGGCGGTCCCGATGACCGTCGCGACGAACACCGGCGCCAGGCCGGCGATCAGCGACATCCTCCCGCCGTACAGGATGCGCGTGAGCATGTCGCGGCCCTGCTCATCAGTCCCCAACAGGTGTCCCGGGGTACCGATTGCCTTTAGGCGGTCGACGGGCTGGCCCACGGCGGGGTCGTACGAGGTGAGCAGGGGCGCGCACACCGAGAGGGCCACGAGGAACAGTAGGACAGCGAGCGCGGCGAGTCCCACACGGCTGCTCATGAACCGCCGGCGGGCGGCCTGCAAGTAGGATTCGGGGGTAGCGGGCGCATCGACGGCGGCCCACGCCGCGATGGCGGAGTGTGCGGTCATGGGTTCTGCGAGTGCCACTGGTGTCCCCTTCCGTCTCTTGCCCGCACGAGGTGCGCGCTACGCGGCCCGCTTCTGACGCGGGTCGAAGGTCATCTGCAAGAGGTCGACGAGCAGGTTCAGAATGACGAACGTTGCGGCGATTACCACGGTGGTCGCCTGGACGATGCGCAGGTCTCGTGCAGCAATCGCGTTGAACACGAGTTGTCCTAGTCCAGGCCAGGAGAAGATGGTCTCGATGAGGACGGAACCGCCCAGAAGGAACCCCACCTGCAAGCCCGTAGTGGTCAGCACCGGGGAGATGGCGTTCTTGGCGACATGCAGGAGGACCTGGCGCTCGCGGAGGCCTTTGGCCCGGAGCGTGTCGACGAACTCGGCTTTGAACGTCTCCACGATGCTGGCGCGAGTGACGCGTGCAGTGATCGCGATGCTGACCATGGAGCCCGAGATGACGGGCATCACGAGGTGTCCCAGGAAGGACGAGAGGCCGCCGTCAAGAGTGGCCATGCCTCCCGCCGGCAAGACCTTGAACTGCGCTGAGAACACGATCAGCAGGAGGATCGCCACCCAGAACGATGGGACTGAGAGCCCCACGATCGCCAGACCGGTGACGAAGCGGTCGATTGCGGAACCCCGATAGACGCCGGCGAGGGTGCCCAGCGAGATCCCGATGGTGAGCCCGAAGGCCGCAGAGAAGCCGGCCAGCAGGGCGGTGTTCTTCCAGGCTGCGGCGATGAGGTCAGCCACCTCACGGCGCCGGAACGGGGAATAACCGAAGTCCCCACGCATCATGTCGAACAGCCAATCGACGTAACGGATCGGCAGGGGCTGATCGAGGCCGAGTTCCGTGGCCAGGCGAGCGCGATCAGCAGGGCTGGCGTCCTGAGGCAACAGGAACGCCAACGGGTCGCCGGGAAGGATGGAGAGCAACAACCAGATGACCACCGTGACGCCGAGCAACGTGGGAACCGCCATGGCGATGCGTCGGAGTATGAGTGTGACCATTAGCGGACCACCGTCTCGACAGAGACCGCGGCCTTCAGGCAGCGGACGCCGTGCCCGGGCGCCACGGTTGTCGCCGCGGGAACCGCCTCCCAACAGGCGGCCTCCGCGACGTGGCAGCGGGGAGCGAACGAACAACCGGGCGGGAGTTTCGCGAGGTTAGGCGGGGATCCAGGGATCGCCTCGGGGCGTTCGTGCTGACCGGGACGGATATTCGCCTCGAGCAAGCCTCGGGTGTAGGGGTGCTGCGGCGAGCGCACGATGTCGTCGAGGCTTCCGAATTCGACGATGCGCCCCGCATACATGACCGCGATGTCGTCCGCAATCTCGGCGGCGACGGCGAGGTCATGGGTGACGAAGATGATCCCCATCCCCATGCGGTGCTTGAGATCGCGGAAGAGGTCGAGGACGCGCGCCTGGACAGTCACGTCGAGCGCGGTCGTCGGCTCATCCGCGAGCAGGAGCCTGGGGTTGGAGACCAGCGCAATGGCGATGACAACCCGCTGGCGCATGCCTCCGGAGAGTTCAAACGGGTAGGCCTTGAGGCGTCGTTCGGGGGAGGGAATTTGCACGGTCTGGAGGAGCTCGAGTGCTCGGGCAGCCGCCTCCGTCCTGGAGAGGGTGCTGTGGCGGCGGATGGTCTCCACCAGTTGTTGTTCAACGGTGAAGACGGGATCGAGCGCGGTCATGGGGTCCTGGAACACCATCGAGACGGACGCACCCCGCATGTCCTCCCGCTCCGCAGCGGACATGGAGATCAGATCACGTCCGTCCAGCAGGACTTCACCGGCGATGCGGGTTGACTTGGGCTGCAGCCCCAGGATGGTGCGCAACATCGCGCTCTTGCCGGAGCCCGATTCGCCGAGGACACCCAAGACGCGCCCCGCCTGCAACTCGTAGGAGATGTGATTCACGGCGGTGAGCCAGCCGTGCCGCGTGGGGAACTGCGTGGTGAGGTCACGCACCGCCAACAGCGGTGTGTCATCGGTGCATGGAGCGGGCGATATGCGTGCGACCGTCGGTCGCGGGGCGGTCATCAACATCGCGTTCCTCCTTCGCTGCATGTTCGATGCAGAGAACGGTACGGAGGCGACGTGTCGAGCCCGTGACCTTGGTGTGACGCATGCGTGTCACTTCGATGTCCGCATGTTTGCATACGTGTCTCAGCGAAACATCGTCATCGGTCGGCCTGATGTACGGCCCGTAGATCACAGACAGAAATGTGAAAGCGCCCCTTCATCGACGATTCACGGCGCTGTCACCACACCGCAAACAGCGTTGTCTACGTTGACTCACATCCACATTGCCCGCGTCCCGCGGGCGGAGTCACGGAGGTCTGCATGCGCACCCGCACACGAATGATGGTGCCGATCCTCTTGGCCCTGCTGACCTCGGTCTGGCTCAGCGCATGCGGCAGTAACTCGGGCGGTGGGCAGAGCGCTGCCTCCAGCTCGCCCGCCGCGAGTGCAGCGCCTGACCGCAGCGGGTCAGGGGGCACGCTGGTGATCGGTATGACCGCGGGGAACATCCCGCTGCCGAACACGCCACCTGATCAGGGATTCGAGGGACGTCGGTTCGTCGGATACCAGATCTACGACGCGCTGTTCCGCTGGACCACGGACCAGGGCGACACGGTCCCCGAGGTCAAGCCGGCGCTCGCGGAGTCCTATACGGTCTCGGACGACAAACTGGCGTGGACGTTCAAGCTCCGTCAGGGCGTGAAGTTCCACGATGGCACGCCGTTCAACGCAGACGCGGTCGTCTTCCAGATGCGGCGGATCTCGGACAAGTCATTCGAGTTCTATGACGCTGCAGTGGCAACGAACAACTCGTCGAACATCGGGTCGATCGCGAAGGTCGAGAAGGTCGACGACTTCACGGTGAAATTCACGACAAAGGCAGTGAATGCGCTGCTGCCGTATGACCTGGTCTTCGTGTACTACCCAAGCCCGGACGCGGTGAAGAAGTACGGCAACGCGCAGTACCAGAACCATGCGACCGGCACCGGGCCATTCAAGATGACGAAGTATGTCGACGGCCAGGTGATGGAGCTGGACGCGAACGCCGACTACTGGGGCGGCCGTCCGAAGCTGGACAAGATCGTGTTGAAGCCGATGCCCGAGCCGGCGACGCGCCTTGCCGCATTGCAGTCGGGCGACATCAACTGGGCAGAATTGCCCCCGCCGGACGCGGTGGAACTTTTGAAGTCGTCCGGATACCAGGTGATCCTGAAGGAATACCCACACGTTATCACGTACCAGTTGAACCTGAACAAGCCTGCGTTGAAGGACGTCCGGGTCCGCCAGGCACTGAACTACGCGATGGACAAGAAGGGTCTGGTCACGCTGATCAACGGCGTGGGCGAACCGTCAGTCCAATACATGTACAAGGGGCACCCGTACTACGACCCGTCATGGGAAGGATTCAACTACGACGCCGCGAAGGCGAAGAAGTTGCTGGCGGACGCGGGCTATGGCTCTGGCTTGAAGCTGAAGATCGCCTACCCGACCGGCGGCTCCGGAAACATGTTCCCCGGGTCGATGAACGAAAAGTTCAAGCAGGACCTGAAGGCTGTAGGTGTGGACGTGGAGCTCGTCCCGCTGGAGTGGAACACGATCATCAGCGGTTTCCGGGCCGGCTTCGGAAACTCAGACTGGTCGCAGTACGACGGGATTTACTTCTCGACAGCCCCGATCTCTCCAATTTCCGCGTTCCGGTCGTACACGACCGACTACATCCCACCGAAGGGGTGCTGCAACACGACGGGGTATTCCAACCCAGCGGCCGACAAATTGTACGCGGAAGCGGCAGCCTCGTTCGATCCAGCGAAACAGACGGAGCTGCTCCGACAGTTCCAGTCGACAATGATGAAGGACGCGCCCGTGATCACGACGGTGCACGACCTGAACCTGCGAGCGCTGTCCCCTTCCGTGAAGGGCTTCGTGCAACCGCAGTCGTGGTTCGTCGACCTGAATCAGGTCTGGATCAAGAAGTAGTCCAAGCTCGATGCCACGTACGGAGAGGTCCGCCCTGTCGGGCGGACCTCTCTCTTTCACGAGGAAGCAGCAGCCTCCGGGGCGCCTCGTTGGCCTCGATGGCGCGCTAGCCATCCGTCGTTTGGGATGCCGAGTAACTACATGGCTTCGTGTCGCCAGATCGCACTGCTCAAAGCAAGAGTGCCAAGCAGTACAAGAGCAGCAACCAAGTTGCCGTCGATGAAATTGCCGACGCTGGCTGTTCCTGGGTCTCGTCCACGCCACGCGATCCACAGTTGCGCGGTGGCAAGTAGGAGAAGCAGGAGTCCTTCAGGCTTTTTGTATCGTCCCCAGTCCATACCACCCTCTCCCTGCTAGCGATCATCACTGACCGCCTCTCAGGGAAGTACAGTGCGTCTCGTATACAGTCCCGGATGGAACAGTCCCCGGCGCCAACTTCCCATGATCTGTTGTTCAGGATTGCGTACATCGTCATACAGCGATATAGTCCCATTCATGGCCCAGCAACCCCACCCCGTCCTCGTCCCCGACGCGCTCCTCGGCCGCGTGGCGCAGCGCTTCCGTGTGCTGGGCGACGCTAGCCGACTCACGATCCTCCGGCTGTTGGTGGATCGGGGCGAGTTACCTGTAGGGGCGATCGTCGATGAGGTTGGCATGAGCCAGGCGAACGTGTCGAAGCATTTGCGCCACCTGCTCGATGCCGGCATCGTCGCCCGGCGGGCGGAGGGCACGAGCGCCTATTACTCGGTGGTGGACAGCAGCGTCGAGCGCCTCTGCACGATCGTCTGCGACCGCATCGGATCCCAGTTCCAGGCAGAGGCCGCCGCCTTTACCCGCGGTTAGCGGTCACGTTCGTGCGAAGCTTTGGCATACACAAAACATCGATATATCGGCATATAGGAGAAAAAATGACTGCCATTGAACACCAGCGCATCGAGGTCACGCCTCAGGAAGCATGGGCCGCCGCTACGACCGAGCGGGGCGTGATTATCGACGTGCGTGAGCCATGGGAATGGTCCGGCGGTTACGCGAAGGGCGCACAGTTGATCTCACTTTCAAGTCTGCAGGCACGCGCACAGGACTTGTCGAGGGAGAAGCCCATCCTCTTCATCTGCGCAAGCGGCAACCGCTCGTACCAGGCCGCGGACTACTTCCGCTCGCTCGGCTACGACGCGCGTTCCGTCGCAGGCGGCACCACTGCATGGCAACTGCACCGCCTGCCGGTACAGCGGTAGGCGCGGAAGGGTCAAATGCCATGATGCTCCCAATCGCGGCTGGTGCGGCGACCGGATTCCTGCTGGGAATGGTCGGTGGAGGAGGATCAATCCTCCTCGTCCCGCTGCTGGTCGTGGTCTTCAGGCTGGACGCGCACGTGGCCACCGGGACCGCCCTTGGGGTTGTCGCACTGACGGCGATTGCGGGGACGGCACTCCATGCCCGCGATGTCCGGGCGCGCCAGGGGCTGCTGTTCGCGGCGCCCGGCGTGCTCGCATCAGCCGCGATGGCACCCGTAAACGCCCGCCTGCCCGAGGAGTTACTTGTAGCCGTGATCGTCCTCCTCATGGTGGTCGTCGCCGTGCGGATGTGGCGACAGCCTCAAGTGGTGGCGGAGCGACGGCCGGTCCCGGTCATCATCGCCGCCGGGCTGGTCGCGGGCGGGCTGACCGGGCTGCTGGGGGTGGGCGGCGGCTTCGTGATCGTTCCGGCGCTGGTCCTTGCACTCGGCATGCCGGTGCGGCAGGCGGTGGGGACCTCGCTCCTCGTGATCGTCGCGAACGCGCTTGCCGCGCTGCCGCGGTACGCGCTCCGAGGTGACATCGAACCGGGACTCGTGTTCATCCTGTCAGCCGGGGCGCTTGCTGGCGTCGTCGCAGGCAGCGAGGTCGGCCGCATCACGGGTGAGCGTCGCGTGCAGCGCGCGTTCGCCGGACTCCTGGTCCTGGTCGCGGGTTTTACGGCAGCACATCAGGTGGCACTAGGGAATAAGTAAACACTCGAATTGAGCAACCCTCGTAGGAGGACCATATGCATATCAAGCAGTTCGTCGCATCGTCACTCGGCGACGCCTCATACCTCGTCGCGAGCGGGGACGAGGCCGCCGTCATCGACCCGCAGCGTGACATCCGGCCCTACCTCGCGGCCGCCGAGGAGTTTGACGCCACGATCCGATACGTGTTCGAGACGCACGTTCACAATGACTACATTTCGGGCGGACCCGAACTTGCCGCCCTCGGCGCCACGGTCGTCGCGCCGGAGGACAGTGGCCTCGAGTTCGCCCATCGGTCCATCGCAGACGGCGACGAGGTGATGGTCGGAGCCGGTCGAATCCGCGCCGTCCGGACGCCCGGCCACACCTACCACCACATGGCCTACCTCGGGATCGACGAGTCAGGTGAGGTCGCGGCAGCGTTCACCGGTGGCTCGATCATCATCGGCGGTGCTGGCCGCACCGACCTGCTGGGCCCGGAGCACACGGAAGAGTTGACGCGGCTCCAGTGGGAGAGCGCGCAGCGTATCCAGTCCCTCCTACCAGAGCGTGCCGAGCTGCTTCCGACACACGGCACTGGCTCGTTCTGCTCCGCACAGCCGGGCAGCGGTGAGCGTCGCGCTTCGCTCCTGGAGGAACGGGTAAGGAATGTGGTTCTCGCGAGCCCGGACTTCGAACCGTTCCGGGTGCTCCATCTCGCCAACCCCGGTCCGATCCCGGCCTACTACCGCCATATGGCGCCCATCAACCGAGCCGGGGCCGAGGTGTACGGCATCCCGCCACGGCCCGCGCTGCTGACCCCATCCGACCTCGAACGAGAGGCACAGGCGGGGACGCCGGTGATCGACGTGCGCGACCGCTTCGACTTCGCGCGCGCCCACGTGCCTGCCTCGATCTCGCTTGAGGAGGGCCCCTCGACGCTGGCCTACCTGTCGTGGGCCACGGCCTTCGACAGCGCCCTGGTCCTCGTTGTCGAGGATGGTGAGCAGGCGGATCGGTTCACGGCTGACCTCCTAGGCATCGGCTACGAGGAGGTGCGGGGCTACCTGCCGTTCGAGACGTGGCGGACGGCAGACCGGCCGATCGCAACCCTCGATGCCGTCGACGTCGCAGAGGCGGTGCGCATCCACCAGGACGGCCGCCGGACGGTGTACGACGTGCGGTTCGACCGCGACCGTCGCGAGCTTGACCTGCCAGAGTCGGTGCACCGCCCGATCGACCGGCTGGCCGAGTGGCTGCCCCAGGCGGACGCGCCGTCGCCGCTCGTCGTCTGCGGCGGCGGCAGCCGCGCGACGACGGTCGCGAGCATCCTCCAGGCGCACGGTAGGACGCCGACTGTGCTCATCGATGGCGGCGCGGCTGATCTCCGCGATGCCCGGCAACGCGTCGAGGCCTGACCACCCCGCAACCGAAGACTGAGGAGGGAATGCATCGTGATGCACGAACCAGCGATCGAGGCAACAACGACACTCACCATGGCGGATGCAGAGGCGCGGCTGCGCGAGGCGCTCAAGGGCGAGGGGTTCGGCGTCCTTACGGAGGTCAATGTCCAGTCCGTGCTCAAGGACCGCATTGATGTAGATGTCGAGCCGTACCGCATCCTCGGCGTGTGCAACCCGAAGTTGGCCCACGCGGCGATCTCTATTTGGAAGGGCTTTGGGCTGATCGCGCCTTGCAACGTGGCCCTCTATGACGTCGGCGATCACCGTGTCGTTGCCGCCTTCGACCCGGCCGAGGTGCCGGAGGTGCGTGGCAACGCTGAGCTTTACGACATCGCGCGGCAGGCAAGCAGCGGGATCCGTCGAGCCGTGGCGTCCCTCGACGGGACATAGACCGCTACTGGCGGCCCCCAGTGCAGGTTGTAAAGGGTGGCCGTGGACGCCCGATGACCGTGGGCAGCACCGCGCGAAACCGATGCTGCCCGGAGCGTGAGCGAGCGGTGAGGGCATACGTGCATAGGTCGTGGATCAGCGTCACGTCCCGATGCGAGCCGCTTCAGTCTTTACGTCACCATTGAACGAACATCGGTATGAACGTTCGTCTGTGATAAACAGCTTCCCGACCATCTTCAAGTTTAGATGCGTGGTGCGCCTGGCATGACGATCGGTGTGGTGAATGGGGTAGCGAAAACATGAAGCATCGCTACCCCAGGTGGGCGCTATGGCCGCAGCCGGTACAGCCGGAAGAACGGGTGCTCGATCGCGAGTACCCCGTCGCTGCGAAGCCAGCCTCTCGCGCGTAGCGATCGAGCGTGGCCGCGCGCATCACGGTCTCCGTGCCGACCGCGCCCTCTTCGGTGAGCGACGCCCGGCAGGCAAAGCAGCAAACTGGCCGCGCACATGAAGGCTTCGACGGAGACTCGGAGGTGCGCACGTCCAGCGCGATGCTCGACCACACGCCGCCGCCCGCGGCGGCGTGTACGTCCGGCATCCCTTCCGCGAGCCAACCCGCGTGGAGGTGCGTGCAGACCGGCCAGTCGATCCTGGCCTGCCTGTCGACCAGCTCCTGACCGTAGGCGGCGTACGGCATGCCGCCACCGCTACGGAAGGCCTCGGCGACGCTGTCGATCTGTTGCGCCACGGCGACGAACGCGCACGCCAGCGGCAGGATGTTCGCGAGGTCGTCCGGGTCGGTCAGGCGTCGGCTCGGGATCGAGGACTTTCGGGGTGCCAAGAACGACACCGTGACCGTCCGCGTCCCGGCAAGGCTCACTGTGGCGAGTGGCGCACGCTCGACGAAGTAGCACGGCAAGCATTCCGCCCTCCTCGACTCTCCAACCGCGGTCGTCGGAGCGAGAATGTCGGCGTAGCATCCGTCATGCCTGACCGCCGCGATGCGGCGCACCGGAGGAATCTCGATGACTGCGACTCACCCGGAATACGACATCACGCGCACCGCCGCCGGCGCCGACCTCAACTATCACTGTCCCTGTGGGTGCTACGCAGGCTTCGCGCTCGACCGATCAGTGGCTGAGCAGGACCCCGAGTCGTGCTGCTGCGGGCGGACGATGCTAGTCGGCCGCGACGCCACCAAGCGTCTCCAGGCGTTTCTGCCTGCCGATGAGAACTACGCGTTCGACGAGCAGACCGTCGAGATGCCCTGGGGCCAGCCATTGGAGGTCGCACTGGCAACGCCCCCGAACGCGGAGTCTGGTTCGGGCGGCGAGCCTGCCGCCGCCGAGATCGCCACAGCGCACGACCCCGTCTGCCACATGGACATCAACCCGGCGACGGCCGCAGGCTCAGCGGAGCATGAAGCCACGACGTACTACTTCTGCTCCCGCGGTTGTCTGCTCGACTTCACGGATGATCCCGTCGCGACGCTGGCAGCGGAGGCGGCATACGATCATTCGCAGGGCCACCACATGTAGTTCGCCGCATCCCGCGGCGCTCGCGTGTCAGCGCTGAGCATCAGATGGGAACGGCCCCATCTCGCTCATAGAGGATTGGTACTGGCGCTCCTTGGGTCCCCATATCGTCTTTACGTATGTCAGCACCTCGATGATTTGCTGATCGGTCATCGAGGCCTTGAAGCCTGGCATCGTGGCGGCGTACCCCGGCGGTGCCGCGTAGGCACCGCCCTCCTTCACGATTCCGAACAGGACTGCATCGGCGTGGTGCCAGGTGTGGCCAGTGACATCGTGAGGCGGCGCGGGGCGCGTCCCATCCGGGCGTGCCGATTGCCAGTTGACCTGGCCTTGCCCGCTGGTCCCGTGACAGGAGGCGCAGTTCGCCCGATACAGGATCTGCCCGCGCCGCTCGACGTCGTTCAACGAGACGGGCGCACCCCCGCCGCTTGGTCGCACGAACCAGAGGACTGCCCCAACGATCGCGAGTGTGACGACGACGCCACTCAGGACGAGCTTCGTGCGACCGGGAGACCCGGATCGACGCGCTGGCCGTGAGTGCTTCGGCGTGCTCATCCGACGACCAGCTTGCCTTCCATTCCCGCTTCCCGATGGCCGGGAACGGTGCAGTAGAAGACGTACGTGCCTGCCTCCGTGGGAGTGAATTCGATCGTTGCGACCTGACCAGCATCGGCTGCTACGTGGAGCGCGAACTGGCCTGCTTGGGAACCGGTGCCCATCATCCCGCCCGGCATCGATCCAGCACCGGGCATCATAGTGCCGGCACCCGAGCCATGCCCGCCCATACTGTGCGCGGCCGATCCCTCTTCCTTGACCGCCGTGACTGCGATCTTCTCGACGGTCCAGTCGTGGAGCAGCTTGCCCTTGTTGTCGAGCCGGATCATCAGTGGCTGGTTGAGCAGGGCGCGGACTTCCGTCGGCTGGAAGGCGAGATCAGTTGCGACGACGGTACCCGCCTCGGCTCCGGCCGGACGGCGCGCAGATCCGCCGCTACATCCGGCCAGAATGAACGTCGCGAAGAGTGCGACGGAGAGGGGCGCCCAGCGAGATGACGTAGCCATACCTCGATCCCTTCATGATGGGAACGCGAACATGGTACTACGCTATGTCGTAGGTAGCAGTCGTTCGAGCGCTGAACTGGTAGGATCGTGTGGTGGCACGCACCAAGAATCCGCTACAGCCGCTAGGCGAACTCGAGTCCGCCATTCTCGATGCGCTCTGGGATGCGGGCGATCTTGCGACGCCCGAAGTCCATGAGCGCGTAGGCGTCCCGCGCGGACTCTCCTACACGACAACCCTCACCGTCCTGCAACGCCTGGCGGCGAAGGGTCTTGCTGCGCGCCGTGGCGGCGGGCGGAGCCATATCTACTCCGCCGCGATGACACGTGAGGAGTACGCGGGGAAGCGTGCGGGATCGCTTGCCGCAGCGCTGGTGGAGCTGGGAACCTCTGGCGTGTCTGCGTTCATCGCCGAGGCAGGCCGCCTCGACCCCGACATGGTCAAGCAACTCCGCGCCCAGCTGCGGTCCCGGCGGTGAGTCTGAGCGCGCGACTGGCGCTGGTCGCGATCCTCATAGCCGCCGTCAGCCTTCCCGCCATCACTGCGCATACGCTGTTCCCGGCGTTTCTCCTCCACGAGCACGTGGGGGACGATGCGCAACTTCACCCCGAGATCATTCCCTTGCTCGTCCTGACC
Organism: Dehalococcoidia bacterium; assembly: GCA_003599735.1. Taxonomy (GTDB): domain Bacteria; phylum Chloroflexota; class Dehalococcoidia; order UBA2979; family UBA2979; genus SURF-43. The sequence goes on from QZJI01000015.1 coordinate 16,859, forward strand.
GTCGTGTCGTGCGTCCCACTCGTCGGAATGATGTGCGGCGCGGTCCGCTGGATAGCAGGTCGCCACCGGTTGCGGACGGTCACCTCATCGGGGACTCCCATGTCGTTCCGCGGCATCGCCTACATGCGCATTCCCGGCGATCAAGTGGCGCTCTTCACGGCCGGTCTTCGTACGCCGGTCATCTACGCCACAGCCGGCGCCGAGCGTCACTTGGCCCCGGACGCGCTGGAGGCCGCGCTCCTCCATGAGCAGGCGCACGTGCACCACCGTGACCTGGACTGGCTTCCAGTGGTCGCGTGTGCCGAGGCCGCCGTCGGGATGATGCCGTTCGCCCGGAAGGCGCTTCACGCACTTCGAATCGAGATCGAATGGCGGGCTGACCGGGAGGCGCTCATGAACGGAGCCGAGCGTCAGGGACTCTTCGACGCCATCGTAGGTGCTGTGGATGGCGTCCCAGCCTCCGCCGCGCTGTCAGGGGTGGGAACGGTGGAGCGCTTGCGTTGGCTCGCCGACCCTTCGGCCCAGCCGACCCAGGAAGAGGGGTTCGCCGCGGTCCTCGCCGGGCTGATCACGCTACCCGTCTTCGCGCACGTGCTGGTGTGGATGGGCCTCGTCTGCGCGTTCTGCGCCCACCACCTGCGCTAGCCCCCGTGGCCTCCGTGCCTTGGCCACCTTCCCTAGCTACTACATAGCGTCGTGGTACGTAGTAGGATTGCGCTGAAGCAGCCGCTCGAAGCGATCGAGGCGCTCGCATGACCGTCGCATCCCCACAACGGCTCGCCGGTCGGGCGAAGCCGCTCTTGCTCCGAATGCGCCTCGCCCTGGCGGCCGTCCTTGGCACCATTTCGGGGATCGCCCCGCACGTCCTGCACCATGTCGGGCCGATCGCCGGAGCGGCGATCGTGAGCGGGTCTACCGGCACCGTAGTCTTCGGGCTGCTGGGATTTCTGCTCATGATCCCATCGCTCCTGCAGATCAAGCGGAGATTCGGCACGTGGCTGGCACCAGGAATCGCCCTGGTCGTGTTCGGGGTGCTGTTCACCATCTCCACGGTCTGGATCGGTCCGATCATTCGCGGCGAGATCGTTCAAGCCCCGGACGCGCACGAGACGGAGCATGAGGCGCACGTCACTCCGACGAGCACGCCGAACAATCGATAGCGACAGGCGCAACGAGTAGGAGGTCGTGATGGAGAAGGACCCGGTTTGTGGAATGGATGTCGATCCGAAGACCGCGCTGAACGCCGTGCACGAGGGCAGGAGCTACTACTTCTGCAGCCCTGGCTGCAAGAAGCAGTTCGAGGAGAACCCCACGCAGTACGCGAAGGCCTGATGGCTCGCTGATGGGGGCCTTAATGGGCACGATCGAAGCGCACACACGACGTTCGGAGTTCGCGGGATTTGAGGCGGGGGCGTGGCTCTTCGTCCGTTTGGTGCTGGGCGCCGAATGGGTGCGCGGCGGCCTCGAGAAGGTGGGGCAGGCCGGATGGACTGAGCCGCCGCTGGGGCGATCAGTGTCGGGCTTCCTCAAGGGCGCGATCGCCAAGTCTACCGAGGGGGCGCACCCCGAGGTGCCGCACTGGTACCACACCGTCGCTGAACAGGTCCTGCTCCCGAACGCCGAACTCCTTGGCATCCTCGTCTCGTACGGTGAGGTACTCGTCGGCATCGCTTTGGTGCTGGGCTTTCTCACGCGGATCGCCGCGCTCGGCGGGGTCACGATGAACCTCGCGTTCCTCTGGGCGGGGACGACCTCGACGAACCCGCCGATGCTTCTCCTCGGCGTGGCGCTCGTCCTGTTCGGCACGGAAGCGGGCCGTTTCGGGCTCGACCGTTGGGTAATCCCGCAAGCGGAGGCGTGGCTCCCGCCCGGCTTCGGTCGCGTTCTCCCATCCGTCATGCTGGGGCTGGCAGTGATCGCGGCGGGTGCACTCGCGTTAGCAGTCACGGACACCGCAACCTGGGCCGGGCTGCTCGCCTTCACGTTGATCGCGACGATCGGTGCAACCTGGCGGCACCGCTCACTCTGAGTGACGGAGGATTCAATGACCACTCCCGAGGAAAAGGACGAGGGGAAGAGTGCGCCGTCATCAGGCGACCAGCCAGAGGCGGTGCCGCTATTCGGCCCTCCCTTCGGGCCGGCGTTCTTCATGTCGGTCCTGAAGGATCGGGTGCGGCAGCAGTGCGATCAGCAGCCCGAGGCCGTACCGGTGGTCGAGCTGCATCTCGGCGACGGCACGACGCTAGATCTCTGTCATGTGCCGGGTTTGGGGCCACAGTGGATCGCGGCCGAGTTCTACCGTGATCGCGAGACCTGCAACGACATGGATCTGTCGTTCATCCCGTTCGCCTTGATCACCCGAGTCACTGTCTCGATGTGGCATCGTAGCCAGCGATCGGTGGGTTTCGACATCACACGACCTACGGACGCCGCCTAATACTCGCGACAGTGGATGCGCATCGAGGAGCACGGCATGGGTCTCGGTGAGGTCGTCGTCACGGTCGTGGGAGTGCTGTTGGCGCTCGGACTCGGGTGGTACTTCTTCGGGCCGAAGGAGGCCGCCCGCGCGAGACTGAGCGCCGGCGTGCAAGAGATCGACGTGGTGGTCAAAGGCGGTTACTCCCCGAGCCTCATACGCGTGCGGGAAGGCGTCCCGGTCCGCTTGGTCTTCGACCGCCAGGAGAACGGCGATTGCACGTCGCGCGTTGTGTTCCCCGACTTCCAGGTCAGTCGCTCGCTCCCTGCGTTTGCGAAGACTGCTGTGGAGTTCACGCCCGATCGCATTGGTGAGTTCGGGTTCGCCTGCGGGATGAACATGGTGCATGGGACGCTCGTCGTTGAACGAACGGATAGCGCAGGCGGTGAGCCGAGCGGCGACGACCCAAACGAAACCGCGACGGCGATCGGCGTTGGCCCGCGTCAGGAGGTCGCGCAACCGGAGCGTACCGAGTTCGCCCTGCTGGGTGGCGGAGTGAACTGCCCGACATGTGTCCGGACGATCGAGACACGGGTGTCCGAGTTGCCGGGGATCGACGACGTCCGCGTGAACTTCGTGGCCGAGCGCGTCACCGTGGACTACATGCCGAACGTGGTTGGCACGGACGCCATCGCACGCGCCATCGAATCCACCGGCTACCACGTGGAACGAAGGCTTGCGCCGGGCACCGAGCAAACCGAGGACGCCGAAGCGGCAAGCCGCCGCGCCGAGGTACGCGATCTCACGCGCAGAGTGATCGCGGGTGGGCTGCTGACGGCCCCCGTGCTATACGCCGTGATGGTTGGCGACTTCGTGAGCATGGATCTCGTGCCCGAGGTCCTGCACAACCGCTGGGTGCAGTTCGCCTTCATCCTCCCGGTGATGCTGTACACCGGCTGGCCGATCCATCGGACGGGATGGCTCACTGTGGCGCACCGTTCAGCCGACATGAACACCTTGATTACCGTCGGCACGATCGCCGCCTTCACCTACAGCCTCGTCGCGACCGTCTTCCCCTACGTCCTCCCCGAACAGTCCAACGCGGTCTACTACGAGGCCGTCGGTGTCATCCTCACGCTGATCCTGCTGGGGCGACTCCTCGAGGCCCGGGCGAAGGCGGGAACGGGAGAGGCGATTCGCCGTCTCTTGGGCTTGCAGGCACGCACAGCACAGGTCGTCCGCGACGAAGTTGTGCAGGAGATCTCGATCGAGGAGGTCGCAGTCGGCGACCTTGTGATCGTCCGTCCTGGCGAGAAGGTGCCGGTGGACGGTGAAGTCGTGGACGGCCGCTCCGCGGTCGACGAGTCGATGGTCACCGGCGAGCCCATTCCCGTCACGAAGTCCCCGGGCGACCTGGTCATCGGCGCGACGATCAACGGGACCGGCGCGTTTCGGTTCCGAGCTACGCGTGTCGGCTCGGACACGATGTTGGCGCAGATCGTCCGCCTCGTGGAGCAGGCGCAGGGCTCGAAGGCGCCGATCCAGCGGCTCGCGGACGTCGTGTCGAGCTACTTCGTACCTGGCGTCCTCTTCCTGGCGATCGCCACGTTCGTCGTCTGGTACGATTTCGGCCCGGAGCCCGCGGCGACGTTCGCGCTGATCAGCGCCGTCTCGGTGCTGATCATCGCGTGCCCGTGTGCGCTCGGGCTCGCAACGCCGATGTCGATCATGGTGGGAACCGGCAAGGGCGCGGAGCACGGGGTGCTGATCCGGTCGGCGGAGGCGCTCGAAACGGCGCATCGGCTGCACACCGTGATCCTCGACAAGACAGGCACGATCACGCGCGGAGAGCCCGCCCTGACCGACGTGGTCGCGACGGGATCGGTCGCGGAGGCTGAGCTACTGCGTTTGGTTGCCTCGGCTGAGGCGCGCTCGGAGCATCCGCTCGCGCAGGCCATCGTGCGGGGAGCCACTTCCCGCGGTGTCTCCCTCGCGGAGCCGACAGACTTCGACTCCCCGACCGGTAAGGGTGTTATCGCAACGATCGATGGACACAGCGTGCTCATCGGGAACCGGCGGCTGCTGGAAGACGCCGGCATCGACGGGACAGCGTTGGCCGCACAGCGTGACGCGCTCGCAGATCAGGGTAAGACAGCGATCTTCGTCGCCATCGACGGGACGCCGGCGGGGCTCGTCGCGGTCGCGGACACGATCAAGCCAGAGTCGATCGCTGCCATTGCTGCGCTGCGCGGAATGGGCATCAAAGTCGCCATGCTCACCGGAGACAACCGGCGCACCGCCGACGCCGTCGCGCGCGAAGTGGGGATCGACCGTGTCTTGGCGGACGTGCTTCCTGAGGATAAGTCGGTAGAGGTGCGTCGCCTGCAGGACGAGGGGAAGCTCGTCGGCATGGTCGGTGACGGGATCAACGATGCTCCGGCGCTGGCACAGGCCGATGTCGGGATTGCGATTGGGACGGGCACCGATGTCGCGATCGAGTCCTCGGACATCACGCTCATCTCAGGCGAACTCGACGGTGCCGTGACGGCGATCCAGCTCAGCCGCGCGACGATGCGGAACATCCGCGAGAACCTGTTCTTCGCGTTCGCCTACAACATCGTCGGTCTCCCGATCGCGATGGGCGTGCTCTATCCGTTCACCGGTCACCTCCTGAACCCGATGATCGCAGCGGCGGCAATGGCGCTTTCTTCTTTATCTGTGGTCACGAACTCTAACCGGCTGCGCCGCTTCCGCATTCGCCGAACGGCGATGAACCGGGAGGCCGACGCATGACTCGTGCTTCCGAGCTATTCAGTCGCCATGACGAGTGCACGGTGTTCGTCGCCGCATTCCCCGAAGAGGTCTTCGCGTTCGCGGACGACCACGCGCAGTTCTCCGCGCACATGGGGTCGCCGTCCTGGATGATGCTTGGCAGTCGTATGGACACTTCCGTCGATGCCGCTCGCGGGCAAGAGGTCGGCTCGCACATCACCATGACCGGGAACGTCGTCGGCATCCCTCTCGTCGTCGACGAGGTGGTCGTAGAGCATGTCGTACCCTGGGAGAAGACATGGGAAACGGTCGGAACCCCACGCCTCCTGGTCATCGGGGCCTATCGCATGGGTTTCCGGGTCCTGAGACACGAACGTGGGTCCGCGTTTCGCGTGTTCATCGACTACTCGCTCCCCGAGCGCCACAGGTGGCTTGGAAGACTATTGGGACAGGTCTATGCCCGATGGTGTGTGAAGCAGATGACGAAGGGCGTGGAGCGCCGCTTCCGGCGTGTCACGACGAGTCACTGAGACCGCGAATGTTCGCGGAGAGGAGATCGGTATGAACGACACCGGACGGACTGTCTTGATCGTGGTCGTAGTCCTTGTCGCCCTGCCCCTGCTCTGGGGCGGGATGATGATGGGCGGGATGGGGTCGGGAATGATGTGGGGTTGGCAGGGCACCGATCGATGGGATGTTGGTCGTGGCTTCCTCATGATGGTGCCTGCGGTGCTCATCATCGTTGGCATCGTCGCGGCCATCGCGTGGGGCCTTGGGCGCGCACCATCGTCGTCAGGATCCTCGGGTGGCGCGACGGCGCGTGAGGTCCTCGACGCGCGCTACGCGCGTGGCGAAATCACCCGCGACCAGTACCAGCAAATGAAGAGTGACCTCGACTCCTAGCTGGGGGCAACCATCGCGCGGAGACTCACAGTATGTGACAGGCCTCCGCGCGTGGCGGAGTCGGTCGCTCGACTGAACAGTGAACCGTCCTGCTGCACGAGGTCGGTCGCCTCGTCCGGATGTTCGGTTTCGAGGAGGTCAATGAGCAAACCGTCCGCGGCGAGTTGCGCGATGCGCGGCGTCAGCGCGAGACACTCACCGTCGAACGCGATTCGCTGAGGAGCGCGTCGCGAACCGATTGGTCAGTAGATGGAGCTGCGCTCAAACGCGCATACGCGGGCGTTGCGCGGCGTCTCGACGATGCCGACGAGGATCGTCATGAGCAGGTGTTGGAATCGCTTCAGATCAGTGTCAGCGCGACGAGGGAAGAAGCCACAGTCGAAGGCGTATTGCCGATCGAGCCGCCGGCCTTTTTGATCAAAAGTTGGGGTTTATCACCACTG
>QZJI01000067.1 GCA_003599735.1 Dehalococcoidia bacterium
TCCCACGAGTCCGCGAGGTCCGGGATGATGCTGGTCGGTTTCTCGTCGCCGTCCTTCGGGTCGAACTGCACGAGCGTGTTGAACATGGGTGACGCTGCGCGGTTGACGAGGTTCGTCGACTGTCCGTGCTGGTCGAACGTCACCGGGTCACCGGCCTGCGCCCGCGCGATGCGCCCGCCCTTCTTCGGCTGGGCCGCCGCGGGCGCTGACGCGGTGGCCGCCGCGCCGCCGGTGTTGCTCGCGGCCGGCGCCGCCTCGTCCTTCTTGTCGTCGCTGCCGCAGCCGATGAGCGCCGCCCCCGATAGTCCGGCCACCCCCACAGCCGCACCCCGAAGCGCACTCCGCCGCGTCACCCGGCGTGTCGTCAGCGACGTCCAATAGTTGTCTGACATCCCATTACCTCCCCTGTATCCGCTCAGCAGTACCGCTGCGGAGAAGCCGCTATACCACACCCATGATTCGTAATTTGTGCTTGTGACTACATATACAAAACATGAGACTCCATCGTGCGTACTTTCCGCTGTGTTTGTATTGCGCGCGCGATCACCTCATGCACCTGTCACGCCTTGCGCCATGGCCGCGGCGCCGGCTGCGGCATAAGGGTCGGAACGTTACTCGCGGCGCTTGCCGCGGCGGACGGCGCTCCTCGGAAGGCGCGCGGCGGCGACGATAGCGCGCCCGAGGTACGGGACGCCCTGCTTGATCGGAGCGGTGCTGATCCATTCGCGCGGGGTGTGCGGCTCACCGCCGGTCGTCACACCAATGCAGGTCGTCGGGAAACCCGCTCCCAGCGCGGCGTTCGCATCGGTCGAGCCGGCGTAAAACTCCGGCTCGGGGAGCCCGAGGCCCCGACGGGCGCCAAGTACCGCCTGTACAAGCGCCGAATCGACTGGCACGCTGCCCCCGGGCCGAGTGCCAATGCGCTTGAAGCGGACCTCGGCTTCGTCGCCTACCGCGCGCCGCATCGCGAGGCGTGCTTGTCGCAGCAACGCGTCCACATTCGCCGGTTCCACTGAGCGGATGTCGAGTTCAAACACCGCGTCGGGGGCGATCGTGTTTACGCTACGCCCGCCTCGGATCACACCTACGTTCATCGTGGTCTTCTGCGGCGCCTTGGGATCCGGCATGAGCGGCTCCAGTGCGACAATGGCGCGCGCCAACAGTGCGATCGAGTTCTTCCGTCCATACTCCCCCCATGAGTGGCCGCCTTCCGTTTCCACACTCACTTCGTACCGGAGGGAGGCGACCGCTTGGGTCTGGATGCGGTTTAACGCGTGGCCCTCAATCGCGATCATCGCGTCAAAGTCGTGCGCGTAGTCTCTCACCAGGCGGCGTGCGCCACGGAGGTCGCCACGGCCTTCCTCGCCCGCGTTCGCCGCAAAGATGATGTCGCCGATGCCACGTACGGCGGCCGTCTGCATCGCCTCAGCCACACCGAGCATGGCCGCGATCCCCAGGCTGTTGTCGCCGACACCGCGGCCGATGAGTTTGCCGCGACTCCGCACCACTGGCGTGGCCGGATCCGGGAATACCGTGTCCAGGTGAGCGCACAGCAGCAGTCGCACGTGGCCGGCTTCACCCTTCCTAACGGCAACGACGTTTGAGAGCCCATCGACCTCGATACGTGACCACCCGCCGATCGCAGCCAGGCGGTCATAGACGTATCTCGCGCGCGTCCCTTCGTGGAACGTCGGCGCGGGGATCTCGGCGATCCGCACGGTCTCCTCGATCACGCCAGGGACAGCGCGGACCAGTGCGCGCTCGTAGGCCGTGGGCATGGCAGACTGCCTTTCTCGATGACGACTACACGGGTTGCGGCGCCGAACCAGCGGCGGCAAGCCGCCGTTTCGCCTCCGCAACCACATCCGCCGACAGCGGGCCTGCGAGGGCAGCCGCTACGTTGCCCGCGAGGTGCTCGACGCTCTTCGTCCCGACGATCGTCGTATCGAGGTCTGGGTTGGAGAGCGTGAACCGCAGCATAAACTCCATCCTGGTCATGCCATCGCTCAACAGCTCGTCGAGCCGGGCCTCGTCCCAGCGGTCGCGCATCGTCTCCGTGCGAAGCATGTAGTACTGGCGGTGCTCCCAGTCAGTCGGCGCCCCACGTGCCACGCCACCGCGTACGACGATGCCAGCACCAACCGCCGAGGCTTTCGTGATCACTGCCTCGTGCTCGCGCTGCAGAGCGGAGTAAGGCACCTGGAACACGTCGAAAACACCCATGTCGACCTGCTCACTCATATTCGGAAGCGTCCCCGACACGCCGACGAAGCGGACCTTGCCTTCGTCTCGCAATCTGAGCAGCTCCTGCAACGCGCCATGCTCCTTGAACTCAACCTCGGTGAGGCTGCGATGGAACTGGACAAGGTCGAGGTAGTCGGTCCTCAGGAGGCGCAGCGAATTCACGACGCCAGCACGGATATTCTCAGCGGTATGCACATGGTCGCCACCCGTGTCACGGGAGACACACCCGCATTTCGAGGCGAGAAAGAATTCGGTCCGTCGCGACGAAATACAGCGGCCAATCAATTCTTCACTGCGGCCATAGTCAATGGACGTGTCGATGAAGTTGATCCCCGCACCAAGCACCGCGTCCAGGATGGACTGTGCAGCAGGCTCATCGAGCGAGCGCAGCTCCATAGCACCGTAGCCAAGCGACGTGACTTCGAGGCCGGTCCGTCCGAGGAGGCGGCGAGGCAGATCGGGCATATGGACATCCATTCCATGCATGGTCAGTGAGTTCAGGTAAGCCGCTACGATACGGCTGCCGGGCCGGACGCGGGGCCTAATACAGCGATGCCGCGGCCGTTTCCAGTTCGCGGCATTCCTCAGCCGTCAGCGGGACGAACGCCGATACGGTCGCCACGTTCTCGATCACCCTCGATGGATAACGGGCGCCAGGGATGGCGGTAGAGACGCCCGGATGCGATAGCACGTAGCGGAGCAGGTTCGCGGGCGTAAGGATGCCCTCATACCCTGCTGCGATCCGGCCCCGCATCTCACTGGTACGCCCGGAACCGCCCAGCGGGCGCATCACAATCACGCCGATGTCCCGTGCGTGCGCCCGTTCGATGAGTCGCGCGGTCTGCGGGTAAAATGCGGAATACTCCACCATCACGGTGTCGAAGGCGTCGCTCGCGACCACCCGCTCCAACACCTCGATACTGTGGGTGGAGACACCGATATGTCCGATGTGCCCGCGCTCCCGCATGTCTCGTAGTCCCGCGAGTGCACCGTCCTCCCGATGCACTCGATCCCACGCCTCAATCGTTGAGATGTCATGCAACTGGTAGAGGTCGACCCGATCAACACCGAGTGTGCTCAACGAACGGTCGATATCGCGCTGGCTGCCGTTCATGGTGTGGCTGAAGGTCTTGCTGGCGAGGTGAAGTCCGGCGGCACCGCGGGCACGCACAATCTGCCCGAGCAGAAACTCGCTGCCTGCGTAGTCGCGGGCCGTGTCGATGAAATTGACGCCATGATCGAGCGCAGCCTCTACCGTCTCGGCCGCCTGGGGCGAGTGCGGCGTGTCCATCGCACCCAGCCCAAGGGCGGTCACCATGAGGTCAGTCCGGCCAAGCCTGCGCCGTGGCAGTGTCGACATCTGTTTCCCATCCAAGGCTCTCGCAGAACCAACCACCACGATATCGCGGGTCCGCCGGAAATGATCCACCTGACGGGCGGACGAGGGCACCCTCGGATAGTCTGCGAGGCGAACGAGGGACACCGGCACTTGAAGTTAATTAAGGGCAGGACGCGTCATGACCCTCTCGCCCAGGTCACCCTCTGACGCGACCGCGGGACTCGGCCACGCCACCTGGGCCATCGCCGCGGGCACGTGCATCGCCAGTTTCGCGGTTCTGTTCTGGATCCCGTTCGTCCCGCTGTATATCCGGGAACTGGGTGCCACCTCAAACGCGGACGCCCTTGTCTGGGTGGCGCTCGCGAACGCTGGGCTCGGGATCGGACGCCTGATCAGCGGCCCCCTGTGGGGGATCCTCGCCGACCGTTTCGGCCGCAAGTTGATGTTCGTACGGGCGCTCTGCTTCGCATCCCTGACGATGTTCATCGGAGGGTTCGCGCAGGCGCCGTGGCACATCGTCGTGTCGTTCGTGGCGCAGGGGCTGTTTTCGGGGTTCGTGCCTGCGGCCATCGCGCTCACCAGCGTAAGCGTCCCCGACACGAGGATGAGCCGGAGCCTGAGCGCGGTGACAGGCGCACAGCACGTCGGGAATATGGCCGGCCCATCCGTCGGCGCGCTCCTCGCTGTCTCCTTCGGATACCGCGGAGCGATCTTCGCGGGCGCGATGCTCCCGATCATCGCCGCTGTCGTCGTGCTGGTCCTCGTCCCCGCTGACCACGTCGACCGTTCGAGCGAGGCCCACGCGAGGTCGGCGGCCGGAGGGCCGCCGCTCTGGCGGACGCTACAGCCGCAATTCTACCTCGCCGTGTTTGTATTCTTTCTGCTCTTTGCGCTCGACCAGCTTGTGCGACTCTCCGCACCAGGAGCGCTACAGGAGATCCTCGGACGGGACAACGTCGCAGGGACCACCGGCCTCGCGTTCACCAGCGCCGGCATCGCGGCGGTGGCCGGTGTCGTCCTGGTTGGTCAGCGATACGTGGTCCCCGGACGGCTCCGCCTCACGCTCCTCCTCGGAGCCGCGACCTCGGCCGGGCTCTACGTCGTGCTGGCGCTCACCCGCTCCTCAACCGTCTTCATCGTCACATTCGCCGGACTGGCGTTCGCGCAGGCGACGATGGTCCCTGCCGCGAACGCGCTGATCGCCGCGAATGTCCCGAGAGAACGCCGGGGCACCGGCTTCGGGATCGCGAGCAGCGCACAGGCTCTCTCGTTCCTCATCGGGCCCACGGCAGCCGCTGCCTTCGCCGCGACCTCGCTCCAGTTCGGGTTCGTCGCGCTCGCGGGGGTGCTGCTCGCACTGTGTGCACTGCTCTTCACCACCCTCCGAGAACCACAATCGACAGCCTGACGCGCCCAGGCCAGGCGCCGACAGCCTGAGGAGTAACCTGCGGTCGACAGAGGAGGCATCCATGCATTCAGACTTCGTACAGGCTGGCGGTGTCCGTCTCCAATACTTCGAACACGGCACGGGCCTGGAGACCGTCGTCCTGGTACACGGGTACACCGCCAGCGCCCGCATCTGGCGTGCGATGCAGGAGCGGCTCGATCCCACGCGGTTCCGCGTGCTGGCGTTCAACAACCGCGGCGCAGGCGACTCGGACCGTTCGGCCGGCGAGACCGATTACACGGTGGAGGCATTCGCCCGCGATCTGTCCGGAGCAGTAACCACGCTGGGACTGCGCAACTTCCACCTCGTCGGCCACTCTATGGGTGGCGCGACTGTCGCACGGTTCGCGCTCGACCATCAGGCGCTGTTGAAATCGCTCACCTTGCTCGATCCGGCCCCGCTGGCCTCACGGCCGGCGCTCACGCCCGGATGGGAAGATGAGATCCGCGCGCGGTTCCGCACCGGCGAGGCGACACGCAGCGCGTCCGGGGCAGCGGCTCCCGCTACGCGCCACGAGACCCTGCCCGAACACTACCGTCGCGAACTCACTGAAGATGTCGCGCGCACGCCGGTTGAGCGGCTGATCGGTAGCCGGCGGTCGATGGCCTCGTTGGACCTGCGGTCGCGCCTTGGCGAGATCCACGTGCCAACGCTGGTGATCGGTGGCGATCTCGACACAACGGTCGGCGTCCCGCACATCCTCACGGAATACCTCGCCTTGCCCGAGGGGAACCGCTTCCTCCACATCTACCACCGCGTGGGGCACTCCCCAAACATCGACCTCCCCGGCGAGATGGCGACGCTGCTGACGGAATTCTTCAGCGTGACCGTGCCCGGCTTCGTGCGTCCATGACGATGCAGTTTGGTGTGTTCTCGGTTGGTGACGTGACCACCGACCCCACAACCGACCGGACGCCCAGCGAGGCCGAACGGATCCAGGCGATGGTCGCTATCGCGTTGAAGGCCGAAGAGGTCGGCCTCGACGTGTTCGCGACCGGGGAGCATCACAACCCGCCATTCGTGCCGTCGTCGCCTACGACGATGCTCGGCTACATCGCCGCGCGGACCGAGCGGATCATTCTGTCGACCGCGACGACCCTGATCACGACTAATGACCCCGTGAAGATCGCCGAGGACTACGCGATGCTCCAGCATCTCGCCGGCGGCCGGGTCGACCTCATGATGGGCCGTGGCAACATGGCGCCGGTCTACCCATGGTTCGGCAAGGAGATCCGCGACGGGATGGCTCTCACGTTTGAACACTATGCCTTGCTGCACCGGCTGTGGCGCGAGGACGTGGTGAATTGGAAAGGCCGGTTCCGCACACCGCTCGAGGGCTTTACTTCATCCCACGCCCGCTGGACGGCGTCCCGCCGTTCGTCTGGCACGGGTCGATCCGCAGCCCGGAGATCGCGGACCAGGCCGCGTTCTATGGGGACGGGTTCTTTCACAACAATATCTTCTGGCCGATGGAGCATACGAAACGGATGGTCGGACGCTATCGAGAGCGTTTTGAACACTTCGGGCACGGCCGCCCTGACCAGGCCATCGTCGGCCTCGGCGGGCAGGTGTTCGTGCGACGCAACTCGCAGGACGCGATGCGCGAGTTTCGTCCGTACTTCGACCACGCCCCGGTTTACGGATACGGCCCGTCGCTGGAGGACTTCAGCGCACAGACACCGCTGACCGTCGGCAGCCCGCAGCAGGTCATTGATCGCTACGCGAGGATTCGCGAGGCGGTGGGGGATTACCAGCGCCAACTCTTCCTTGTGGACCACGCCGGCCTGCCGCTCGATGTCGTGCTGGAGCAGATCGAGTTCCTGGGCGCCGAAATCGTCCCAGCCCTGCGGAAGGAAATGGCGACCGGGCGTCCAGCCCACGTCCCGGACGCCCCCACACACGCCTCGCTCAAGGCTGCCTCGCTTGCCTCAGCATCCTCAACAGAGAGCGATTAATGGCGTCGCGGGGCAAACATCTCCGCCGCTGTCACGCGGAGCGTGCCGACAAGCCCGCCGCCCGTGCGAAAGCGGTATGGCGGCGCCTCAGTCCGCTTCGGGATCTGACTTGTCCAGCGGGTGTCCGACTCCCCTGACCGCTCGGATTCCCATACCTCGCGGTTTCGCAACTGGTGGATCCAGCGTGCAGCCGGTGGCATGTGCGGGCCATTCCATCGGCTGCCAGCCTCGTAAAACAGGTAGCAATCCCATGCGATGTGGTGCCGCCAGTCGAGAGTGCGGGCGATCGACCGCCCTGCCCGCTGGTTGGGGTCGTGAAACGCGCGGGCCCTTCGGTCGGTGACACGTCGGGCAGCGGAGGACGCCGTCCGACAACTATCCTCGTCAAGGACATCGATGAACACGAATGCCGCGGCGAAATCCGCCGTGGGAAACGACTCAAAAAGCGCCCGCTGCGCCGCACGGGCGCCCTCGACACATGGGATTCAGGTAGGCGAGAGGATCGCGATGAATCGAGGTCGCGCGATTTCATCGTTGAACCACCGCCTCAGCGGTTCGATACGCGTGGCCAATGACTCCATGCGCCCCCCACTCGTACCCGTGAAACCCGATCCTACGAACTCACTCGGCCTCAGGCCGCGTCGCGGTGGGGGGCAACGCCAGGTTGGCGCCGTGCCGGAGCGTGCGCGTCGCGATCACCTTCGGCCACGCAAACCGTCGCAGGAACCCGTCCTCGCCCGGCTGCGGCCCGTCGAGCGGCGAGAGCAACGCCTTCAAACCGCTCTGCCCGCCCGCTACGGGGGCGAACGCGGCGGCGATCGACTGGAACGGGCCGCCGTCGCATGCGACGAAGGCCACCGCCGGTGATGACGCAAGCGTCACGAAGTGCCTCGTACTGCCCTCGATCACGCGAAGCGCATCGGAGGGCACACCCGAGGCATACAGCGCTTGGACAGCCGGCATGAGCACGGGCGAGTCGACCACCACGATGCCATTCCCCGCAAGCAGTGGCGCGACCAGCCACCACACGGCATCCGCACCGTTCGCACGGACGAGGCCAGTACCGCGTGGCGTGTTGTACAGCATCCGTGTCTCCTGTCCCGTGACCCGGACTGTGGACGCAGGCTGCCTGATCTCAACGGCGGCGAACCGTGCGGCCTCGGCAAGCGCGCGGGCGACCGACGGATATGTCGACTCAAGAGCAGCCGCAGCCCGCTCGACGGTAGCGATGCGCTCATCGAGGGCGATATCCCAGCGGACAGCCTCGAACGCGGGCGGCGATGCCTCGGGGAGCACATCTCCCTCGTCGGTGGGCGCATCAGTGCGGTCGAGAAAGGCCCAGAGGTAGTCCTCGCCGCCCGCCTTCGGCCCCGTGCCGGAGAACCGCATCCCGCCGAACGGCTCGACACCCGGACGCGCACCGGTGGAGGTGCGATTCACATAGACATGCCCCGCCTCGATCATGGCGCTGGCCCGCGCGATCCGGCCCGGACTGCGAGAGAACACCGCCGACGTCAGCGCGTACCCCGTCCCATTCGCGATGCGGAACGCCTCTGCTTCGTCTTCGAAGGCGGTCAGCACGAGGATCGGGCCAAAGAGTTCCTCGGTCGCGGTGCGTACGACAAGGGCGTCAGCCGCATCGACCTCGACAATCAACGGTCCGTGGATGAGCGTCCCCGGCTCGGGACCGAACCGGTCGAGGAGCACCCGGCCTTCCGTACGTGCCAGTGTCGCCGCGGCCTGAAGTCGCTCCGAGGCGCGGCGGTCAATGACCGGGTTCACCTGCGTCGCCGGATCCTCGGCTGGCCCACAGGAAAGGGAGGCTGCGGCATCGAGGAGACGCGAGCGGAATCGTTCGTACACCGCGCGTTCGACGAGGACGCGCGAGATCGCGGAGCACTTCTGGTTTGCGTGGCCGAACGCAGACGCGAGCACACCCGCCACAGCCTCGTCCAGGTCGGCATCGTCGAACACAATCGCGGGGTTCTTTCCGCCCATCTCTGCGATCATCGCTCGCGGGCGACCGTCTTCCGTCGAAGTCCGCAGGACAGATTCGTACATCGTGGTGCCGACGGCGCGCGAGCCAGTGAACGCCACGAGGGCAACGCGTCGGTCATCTACCAGTGCTTGTCCGGTGCGACTGCCTTCGCCGGGGATGCACTGCACCACCTCGGACGGCACGCCTGCCTCATGCAAGAGGGCCACGAGGCGCGCCGCGATCAGCGGAGTCTGCCCGGCGGGCTTCAAGACGGCGGCGTTCCCGGTGGCGAGCGCGGCCGCAACCATGCCGCACGGAATGGCGAGCGAGAAGTTCCATGGTGGGATCACCGCCACCACGCCCCGCGGACGAATACGCCCGCCAACGGCCGCCTCGAGCCGCTCCGCCTCGACGGAATAGAAGCGCATGAAGTCCACGGCCTCCTCGACCTCCGCCCACGCGCCGGCACGGTCACGTCCGCCTTCGCGCACCACTGTCGCCGCGAACTCGTGCCCGCGGGCGAGCAGCAAGTCGGCGGCCTGCCGCAACACCACGGCCCGACGGCCAGCACCGAGGGCGCCCCACACCGGCTGGGCGACGCACGCCCGACCGACCGCAACCGCAGCACCTTCCGGCCCAGCAAACTCGACGACGACGACCGGTGGCCCATCCGGATCCGAGGGACTGCGGATCTCAACCGTGCGATCCGCCTCGACCTCCACGGGGAGGGCAAGCCGCGCGACAGGTGCGGTGCGAGCGACATCGAGCGCGGCATCGAAGGCCGCGCGGAAGCGGGCATCGAACCACCGCGCGGCGGGGGCGCGCTCGAAGCGAGCGCCGTCCAAGGCGACGGCGGGCGAGTCAGACGTCTCTGTTGGGGGCGCCAGAAGTTCCTCAGGCGAAACCTGTTGACGGCTGCGCGTCAGGAACCCCGCCTGCGACGAATTTTCGAGGATCCGCCGCACCAGATACGCCATCCCTGGCAGCAATTCGCCCACGGGCACGTAATCGCGTGCCGGCCACCCCTGTGCCGTGAGCGCGCGGCTCATCGCCTCCGAGGTGCGATGCAGCGTCTGATGCTCAATCGCGCCCGCCGGAAGGCCACGGGCCTCTGCGAGCGCGCGGGCATAGGCGTGCGACCGCGGGTTGTGGCTTGCGATCGCGACGTGCAGCGAGTCATGCGCGTCCAGGAGGCGCTCGACGCAGCGGTCGAACGATCGGTCGGTAGCGTCCTTCACCTGGAAGACCGGTGGCGACCAGCGGTTCGCCGCAGCGACCGCCGTCTCATAGTCCCAGTACGCGCCTTTCACCAACCGCACCTGAAACGGAGAGCCGCGCTCGCTCGCCCACGCGACCACCTCCGCCGCGTGCGCCTCCGCATCGCGCAAGTACGCCTGCACTACCAGCCCAGCGTCCTCCCACTGGCCGAGAGGTGATCCGCGCCCGAAGACCTCACGGAAGGCGGCCCAGACCACATCCCGCGTCTCATACTGCTCCGCATCCACGGCAAGCCCGATGCCTGCCGCATGTGCCGCCTCCGCGATCCGCAGCAGCCGAGGCCGCACCCGTCCTACCGAGCCGTGCGGGTCGACCGCCGAGAAGTGGTGGGTGAGCGAAGAGAGTTTCACCGACACCTGGAGCGCCGGCTGCCTGCCAGCGGTACGGCTCCGGGCGGATGGCTCTCGTGCGAGGTCCGCGATCAGCGCCAGATACCGCGCTTCGTAGGCCTCGGCCTCCGCGCCGCTCAACACGGCCTCGCCGAGCAGGTCGAACGACGGCACACGCGAGGCCTTCGCCAGCGACTCGACCAGCGGATGCACGCCCGCCTCGCCGGGGACGGTGATGAAGCGCCGCGCGAACACCTGCGCGGCACGCCGGGAGGCCTGCGCGACCACCGGCGCCGGCAATTGTTCGTTCCGCGCGAGACGTACCAGCCAACGCAACGGGCGCGGGATCCCCGGAAAATGATCCGCGAAGTATTCGTGAAAGAGTGCCTGCACCTCGTCTGCGGCCCCGGGCGCGTCGAATGCCGCGAGGACATCGAGAAACCGCAGGAGACGCGTACGGAATCGCTCGTCCGCGACCGCGTGGGTCAGCAGCCAGTCCTCCACCTGTTCGTCCACACGCGGCCGGTACCGCTCCATCTCCTGGAGCAGTGCCCGCCCGATCGCCTGCGTACGCGCTTCGATATCCGGTGACGCCATCGCAGCCTCCACCTCGACCCACGCAACGATCGGAGGTTAGTCCTCATCGGTACTGGACCGCTGTGGTGACCATCATGTCGCGGGACGGGCTGGTGCCGTTGGCCTTGTTCTTCCAGTCGAACTTGTCGTTTGCAATGTCTTTCTAGGCATAGATCGACATCCACCCCTCGTCGATGATAGGGAGCATCGACAGCGGCGACGGCGGCCGGGACATCGTCAGCGTGAGCGTGAAATCGTCCGGCGTCTCCACGCTCTTGATGACCTTTGAGCTGGTCCTGCCCGCGGCGGGACGAGCCCCTTCCGGCGGCGTGATCGACAGATGCGGTGCCTCGCAGGTTCGCGCAGCAGTGATTACAGTCCCACAAGGCATTTCCTATCCTGCCTATGGGGTTTCAGGCTGCAACGGTTGCGGGAGGTACGAGCGCATGGAAGGCCCGTTGACCGGAACCCGGGTTATCGATCTGTCGCAGTACATCGCTGGGCCGTACTGCGGCCGGATCATGGCTGGGTTCGGTGCCGATGTGATCAAGGTGGAACCGCCGGACGGCGACCCGATCCGCCGCTGGGGGCCGTTCCCTGAGGCCGCTCCCAACCCAGAGACAGGTGCGTTCCACCTCTACCTCAACCAGGGAAAGCGCTCAGTCACGCTCGACATTGAGACCGAGGACGGCCGCGCCCTGCTACGCGAGCTATTGGGCACCGCCGACGTGCTGATCGAAAGCTTCCGCCCCGGCATGCTTGCCAGCCTCGGCTTCGGCTACGAGCAGCTGAAGGAGGAGTTCCCGGGGCTCCTCTATGTCTCGGTCACGCCGTTCGGTCAGACCGGGCCGTACGCGCAGTACCACGCGTGGGAGATCACCACGTACGCCCTCAGCGGACTCATGTACATCACCGGGGAACCGGACCGGGAGCCGCTGAAGAACGGCGGTTACCTCGGCCAGTACGGCGCCGGACAGAACGCCTACATCGCGACCCTCGCCGGACTCTGGGAGCGCGCCGTGTCCGGGCTCGGCCAGCACGTCGACGTCTCGGTCTTCGAGCACGCCACGTCGCTGCTGGAGATGACCGACATGGCGTACATCTACGCGGGGCAGATCTACCCGCGGAGCGGAAACGGCGCGCGCGCCGCGTGGGGCATCTACCCCTGCGCGGACGGCTTCGTGGGTGTGGTCTCCGGCCCGCTGCGCCGCTGGGCGAACATCGCGACGCTGATGGAAGAACCCATCCTGGCAAACAGCCGCTACCAGCAGGCCGGCTCACAGAGCGAACTGCGCGACGAAATCGACGCGCTGATGCTGCCCTGGTTGATCACGCACGAGAAGGAAGAGATTTACCAGAAAGCGCAGGCGCTCGGCCTACCGTTCGGGTACGTTGCCACCCCCGCCGACCTCTTCAAGAACGAACAGCTCCAGTATCGCGGCTTCTTCCACGAGGTCGACCATCCCGTCGCCGGGAAGCTCCGCTACCCCTCGATCGCGGCGCATTTTTCGGATGGCCTCTGGGAGTCCCGCCGCGCGCCGCTGCTTGGCGAACACACGAACGAGGTGGTGGCGTCGCTCGGCCACGACGCCGCGTCCCGTGCCCAGCTGTCCGCCGCGGGCGCCTTCGGCGGCGCAACACATGGCGTATCAGCCACAAGTGGGGGTACGCGATGACCGTTTCAGGAGGATCAGTACCGCTCCGCCCGGGTCAGCGAGGACCACTGACCGACCTCGTCGTACTCGACTGTTCCATGGTGTGGGCCGGGCCATACGCCACCAAACTGCTGGGCGACCTTGGCGCCACCATCATCAAGGTCGAAGCGAACCGGCAACTGGACTCGGTCCGCGGGCCAGCAATCCCACCGTCGTCTTCGTCCGCCATCGGCCTGTACGCCAACAACGACCCGGGCAAGGACCCGTGGAACCGGAATGGCTACTTCAACAAATACAACCGGAACAAGCTCGGCGTCTGCATGAACATCCTCATGCCAGAGGGCCGCGCCGTCTTCATGGAGCTCGCCGCAATCGCCGACGTGGTCGTGGAGAACTTCGGCGGCGGCGTCTTCGAACGGATGGGATTCGGCTATGACGTGATCCGGGGCGTGAACGAAGATCTGATCTTCGTCTCGATGCCACCGTCCGGAAATGGCGGCCCGGAAGCCAAGTACGTCGGCTACGGCGTCGCGATCGAGCAGCTTGGCGGAATCGTCGCGCGCACCGGGTATCGCGGCGACGACACGCCGATGAAGACCGGGATCAACTACGGCGACCCGATCGCCGGGATACACACCGCCGGGTACATCATGACCGCGCTCATGCACCGCCGGAAGACCGGACGCGGTCAGTACATTGACCTCTCGCAGCGCGAGGCGACGATCAACTGGACGGCGGAGTCCGTCCTTGGCTACCAGATGGCCGGTCAGGATCCGACGTGGATCGGGAACCGCGACGACTACATGGCGCCATCCGGTGTTTATCGCTGTACTGGCGAGGACTCATGGATCGCCCTCGCGGTTGGATCGGATGCGGAGTGGCGCGGGCTCTGCACCGCTATTGCCCGCGAGAACCTGCTGACCGATTACCCTACGTATGAACGGCGCGCGCAACATCACGACGCGATCGATGCCGCGATCGGCGCGTGGACGGCACAGCGCGCCGCCGCCGACGCCATGGCGATTTTCCAGCAGCACGGCGTTGCCGCCGGGATCTGTTCGGATAACCGTCAAGTGGTCCACGATCCCCACCTGGAGGCGCGCGGCTTCTGGCCTGAAGTACGGCACAGCACCGCTGGTTCGCACATCCTCGCTGGAGAAGCATGGCAGTACAGCCGCACGCAGGCCGCGATCTACGCCGCGGCCCCTGCCCTCGGGGAGCACACCGACTACGTCCTGCGCGAGATCCTCGGCAAAAGCGACGAGGAGATCGCGAAGCTGCACGAGGCGGGGGTGTTGGAGAACACGCCAGAGGCGATCCTCCAGCAGCGCGCCCAGTCCGGTACGGCGTAACACACGGAGCGCCCCTCGCCGGCCTATCGTGGCCCGGATGGCCCCTCGCCGCGCATCGGTAGCGAGCCGCCGGTCGTCGGTAACGCCTGCGTCCGCCAGACGGCGACCCTGCGTAGGTAGGCACGGTGCGTCCGGCGCGCCCGGAGAAACAGCACCCCGAACGCAGCGATGGCGGCGAGGCCGAGCACCCCGCCCGCTGCCATCGACCAAAGCCGGGCATCTCCGCTCACGCCGGCGAGCGGCACGAACCCGCGCAATACGACCGCCCCGACGAGCGCGGACGCCAGCGCCACGCCGCGCCAGCGACGCGGCGGCCGCACGAATCGCTCACTCGCGAATTCCGGCAGGATCAGCTGCGCCATCGCGACGATCCCCTGGGTGATCACCCCCAGCGCGAAGATGTGACGGACCGCGTCGAGGCGTGCGCTTGAGATCGCACCACCGCGCGCGAACGCTTCGATGCCGCTCCCGCAGAGCAGCAGCCCGGTGAGCGTGAGCATCGCTAGCGTCGCGCGTAACGGCCATGCCAACGGCTGCGAAGCAACAGCGAACCGGGTTTCGCGCCGCCACCACCCGAAGGTGCTCACAAGCAGCAGTATCGCCACACCGACGAGCGTCTGCCCCACTACGACCGCCCGTTGGGCCTCGATGCCCTCGATCACCAGCAGACTACCGCCGGCCCAGAGCAACAAGCCGCCCTGGAGGGACGCGAATACGGCCTGCCCCATCCGTACCGATGGTTGTGGCATCCCGAAGAACGACGGGAAAGAACGCAGCCCAACGCCAGCGAAGACGCTCAACAGGAAGCCGAAGAACTGGATCGACACCAACAGTCCATCCCGGTCGGAGCGGAGGACGCTTGAACCAACGAGCGCGAGCTGCGAGAGCCATACGACGCCAAGAGTGGCCTGCACGATTAGCCACACCATGCCCGAGAACATCAACAGCGCATTGGGCGCGCCTCCAATGATCGAGGGGCGCAGCGTCAGGCCAGCGGATGTGACGTACAACACCACACCGGCCAGTTCGAACACAGCCCCACCGACCATGAGCGCCGCGAACGGCGCGCGCGCGGCGGACGGCTGACCAGCCGCGCGCGCCAGCAGCCCCACCAGCAGACACCAGAACGCACCTTCAACGAGCTTGGGACACGCGAGTTGGCCGCCTCCGAAGCGCGGTGCGAGCCTGGTCGCCACGCCGAGGACGAACAGGCCAGCGAAGCCCATGACCTGCAGGTGTCCATGGATCTGCGCGGCGGCCAGCCATGACACGTCCATCTGCCCGAGCGCAGCCCGTACCGGGAGCCAGACTGCCAGCGCAAAGCCACCCAGCACCGCGAAAAGCAGGGCCGTGTAAACGAACTGAATATGGCTGTCGGCGTCGCGGTCGGGACCGGATGCAGGTGCGGAAGCCGGTCGCGCGTCCCGAGCCATCGGATCCTCCGGACTACGCGCGAGCGGAACGCCTGCTGGCGCGCGCCTTCATATTGTTGTCGCGCACGCCAAGCCGTGCCACCGGCTCAACATGAGCGGACTTACGAGGAAGGACTGGGCGGCTCTGGATCGCCTCATCCACAGCGGCCAATTCTGCGAACGTAGTGCGTCCCAGTTCAGCAGCGAGCGCATCGCGCGCACGCCCCCACGTCTCATGAAGTGGGCAGGTTTCATCCCAGTCACATGGACCGCCA
The DNA here is from genome assembly GCA_003599735.1 of Dehalococcoidia bacterium. Taxonomy (GTDB): domain Bacteria; phylum Chloroflexota; class Dehalococcoidia; order UBA2979; family UBA2979; genus SURF-43. Next base: position 15,841 of record QZJI01000067.1, read on the forward strand.
CGCAGGACACAGCGAGGCGACTCGAGCGGACCTTCGGCGGCCTCGATGACCTCAAGCACGGTGATCGAGGCGGGATCGCGAGCGAGCGCATACCCTCCTTCAGGTCCCGCCGTGGCGACCAGCAAGCCTCGATGCACGAGCGGAGCGAGCAGCTGCGGGAGGTAACGGACGGGGATGTCCATGACGGTAGCAATCTCCCGCGCCTTCCGTCGCCCCTTTCCGAAGTGCCGCGCGAGATCGATCACCGCACGGACGGAATAGTCGCCGCGGCGCTCCAGCGCAATCTCCATACATTTGCTCCGAATGTTGAGTCGCCAACTTGACGATATGAGGGGACAATACCACCATAGATTGTGTAGCGTCGCACTACACAATATGACGAACGTCCCCTCCGGCGGGTGCCCCCCGGCACTGATCGCAAATGGAACACCCGGCGAGGATTCAGTGGACAAGATCAGCACCGCAGCGAGGACAGTGTCCTCGTCTCAGGTTGGAACACATCGCCGGCGGGGCCGGTACAGGAAGGACGATTGGACATGAGCATGAAGTACTGGGGCCGGGCATTCGCCGTCGCTGGACTGCTGGCCTCGGCGGTAGTCCTGGCTGCCTGCAGCTCGGGGGGGGACGCAAAAAAGAACGGAGGCGGCTCAGAGTCGAAGGCATCTTCGGGCGCGGGGAAGGCTCAGACCGTCGCCATCACGATGAAGGACAACGCCTTCGACCCGAAGGACATCACCGTCGAAGAGGGTGCCGTCACCTTTGAAGTGAAGAACGCGGGCGCGGCTATCCACAACATGCACATCACCAGCACGGCGGCCGAGGGCAAAGACTTCTCGAGCAAGCCAATTATCGAGGCTGGCACGACCGACAAGTTCACCGCCACATTCACGAAGAAGGGAACGATCAAGTTCCAGTGCGATTTCCACCTCCCCGACATGGTGGGGACCATCACCGTCAAGTAAGGCCGCCGCGGCGATGGCGCCTCAGCGGATGAGGGAAGAAGGCTTCGGATGCCACTGACTAGACGAGAACTCATCCAGAACGGAGCCGTAGGGGCGGCAGCCCTCGCGGTCGGAGGGGTGATCGGCAAGAACCTCCCCGGGGGGAAGGAAGAGGGGGCCGCCAGCCAGGAGGCGACCGGCCTTGCGGGCCAGGCGCAGAAGGTCGCCGAGGCGCGCAAGCTGAGTCCGGATGACGTGACGCGAGCGGTGAAGACGTTCGTGGCACCGGGGAACCAGCACGGGGACGAGTTCTTCCTAATCTCGTCCGGGGGGCACTCCGGTCAGGTGTTCGTCATGGGGGTGCCTTCGTTGCGCCTGCTGAAGACAATCGGCGTGTTCACGCCTGAGCCATGGCAGGGTCACGGGTACGGCTCTGACTCGTCCGACCCCGTCATTAAGAACGGGACAACGAATCCCGCCGTCGGCACTCTGACCTGGGGCGACACGCACCACCCGGCGTTGAGTGAGACGAAGGGCGAATACGACGGTCGGTACTGCTACATCAATGACCGCGCCAACGGCCGGATCGCGATGATCGACCTGCGAGACTTCAAGACAAAGCAGATTTTGGACGTGCCCAACCTTCAGTCCTCACACGGCGGCGTGTTCGTGACGCAGGACACCGAGTACGTCCACATCTCTACGAAGACACCGACACTGGTCGACCCGAGCAAGGCGGATGGTGCGCTCGACCGCTTCGCGGACGCGTTCCGTGGCTACTCCACGTTTCTCGCGATCGACAAGAAGGGGCGTTTCGATATGGCCCGCAGTTTCCAGGTGGAACTGCCGCCATACACTCAGGACCTCTCTGACTCTGGGAAACTCGTCAGCCACGGCTGGGTCTTCCTGAACTCGTACAACTCGGAGATGGCGTCCGGCGGCAACATGGAGGGCAAGCCGGCGATCGAGACTGGTGCCTCCAAGGGCGACTACGACTTCATGCACCTCCTCAACTGGAAGAAGGCCGAAGAGCTGGTCGCCGCCGGCAAGACCAAAACCATCAACGGGATGCGTGTGATCACACTGGAGACAGCGGTGGCGGAGGGCGTCCTCTACTTGGCACCGGAGCCCCGCAGCCCGCATGGCGTGGATGTCTCCCCGAACGGCGCCTACTTGGTCGTCGCCGGCAAGCTCGACCCGCACGTCACGGTCTACGGCTGGGACAAGGTTCAGAAGGCGATCGCCGCGAAGGATTTCTCGGGCAAGGATCGCTACGGCGTGCCGATCCTCAAGTACGACTCTGTGGTCGCCGGACAGGTTGAAGTGGGCGGTGGCCCGCTGCACACTCAGTTCGACGCGGAAGGCCATGGCTACACGAGCCTCTTCGTGGAGAGCGCGGTCGCGAAATGGACGCTCGGCGACCCGTACTTCAAGGGCGACAAGGCGTTCAATCTCGTCGACAAAGTGTCGGTCCAGTACAACATCGGCCACCTCGTGGCGATGGAGGGCGACACGGTTAAACCCGCGGGCAAGTATCTGGTCTCGCTCAACAAGTGGTCGATCGACCGCTTCCCGGCGGTGGGCACCCTGAAGCCGCAGAACTTCCAGCTGGTGGACCTGACCGGCGAGAAGATGAACATCCTCTCGGACACCCCGATCGGCATGGGCGAGCCGCACTACGTGCAGGCGATCCGCGCCGACCGCATCAAGGCGTGGGAGGTGTACCCGGCGGGCACCAACCCGCTCACGATGGAGAAAGACCCGAACGCCATCGAACTCGGCAAGGAACGAGTGGAGCGGAAGGGCAATACCGTCGAGGTGTGGGGCTCTGTGAAGCGGAGCAATTTCAAGCCGGACAACCTGGTCGTGAAGAAGGGGGACCGGGTGATCATGCACCTCACCAACACGGAAACGACCCCGGACGCGACGCACGGCTTCGCCATCCCGCGCTACAACATCAACTGCAGCCTGGACCCCGGCGAGGTAACCACGGTTGACTTCATCGCAAGCCAGCCGGGGGCCTTCGCCTACTACTGCACCGAGTTCTGCTCCGCGCTCCACCTGGAGATGCAGGGCTGGCTCATGGTGACGTCCTAGCCAACAGGGCGGGCGAGGCGTCCCTCCCGCCTCGCCCGCCCGAGTTGGAGGTTCGAAATGCTCACACGCCGACAGTTTCTGGCCCGGATGGGCGGAGTCGCCGCCGGGGCTGGAGTGATAGTACTTGGCGCTGGGTGCGGGACAAAGACATCGGATCCCAACGCGGCGCCCGTCATCCGCTACGGTGGGGAACGCTGCTTCTACTGCACGATGTCGATCGACGACGCACGGTTCGCCTCCGCCTGGCGGACGCCCGCGGGCACCGAGCGCCATTTCGATGACATCGGCTGCATGGTGAATGGCTACCGCCGTGAAGGGCCGCCCGCGGACTCGCGGTTCTGGGTCCATGACTACCGCAGTCAGGAATGGCTGGACGCCGGGGCGGCGACCTACGTGGTCGCGCCTTCGATCAAGACACCGATGGCGTACGGCGTGGCGGCATTCACCTCCGCCTCGGAGGCGACGACTGCCGTAGCTGCCGCGAAAACGACGCTGTCATGGACGGATGTCCTGAACACGGTTGAGAGGAAAGGCTGACATGCCATCGAACCTGTCCGGGCGTCTTTCGTCCACGTTCGGGCGGATCGACCGCCTCTGGGCCGCCTGCGCGCTGCTGGCCGCGGTAATGGTCTTTACCGGTTCGCGTTTGCCATTGTGGCACCTGGACATGCGGGCGCCGCAGTACCCGCAGGGGTTGACGCTGACTGCGTACGGCGACCGGATGGAGGGCGACCTCACCGAGGTGAATGCCCTCAACCACTACGTGGGCATCGGCGCGATCAACCCGGATGAGGTCTTCGAACTGCAACTCTTCCCTTACGCCGTCGCCGCCCTCGTGACCGCACTGGTCCTCGGTTCTGTGCTGGCACGACATCGATTGTTACGGTTGGGGTTGATGCTCGGGGTCTGGTCAATGGCGATTGGCTTCGTCGTCGATCTCCAGATCTGGCTCTACCGCACGGGGCACGATGTGCGCCCGGACGCGCCGATCCGGCCCGGCGAGTTCACGCCGAAGGTGATCGGGACAACCGAGGTGCTGAACTTCCACAACGAAGCGATGGTGGTCGACGGCTTCTGGCTGCTCCTGGGCGCGGCACTCGTGGTTTCCTTCGGGCCAGCGGTGATCCGCTTCCTGATCGCGAGCTGGCGCAACACGGGCGCCGTCCAGTCTCCGTCGGGTGATCCCGAGACAAACGCCACGCCGGGCCAGAGCGCGGCATGAACCGGCCTTTGCCCATACGGATCCGGGCGGGCGGACTGGTCGCGACCGCGATCGTGGCACTGCTCGCGTCCGTGTTGATCGCGCTCCCGGCCGACGCCGAAGCAGCCCCGGACTCGATCACCGCGCTGATTGCCCGTGCGCGTCCGGGGGACACGATCATGGTCCCCCCCGGTACCTACCGCGAGCAGATCCTTGTCGACAAACCGGTGAGCCTCGTCGGCGAGGGACGTCCGGTCATCGATGGCGGACGGCAGGGCGACGTTGTGCTGGTGACGGCCGACGATGTGACAGTCAGCGGGTTCACCATCCAGGGTTCCGGACGAGACGTGGTCACAGAGCCAGCGGGCGTCCGCATACTGGGAGACCGCGCAACTATTGAGGCGAACCGCGTCCGCGACACCCTCTACGGAATTGTCATGGAAGACAGCGAGGGACACCGCATCCTCCGCAACGAGGTGTCGAGCATCCCCGAGTTCGGTTCCGAGCGCCGTGGCCATGCGCTGTACGTATGGCACACCAATGGCACGACGATCGAGGGGAATACGGTCACCGGCGCGAAAGACGGCATCTTCCTCGGCTTCGCGAACCACAACCGTGTCGAGGGGAACCGCGTGACCGATGCTCGTTATGGCATCCATTACATGTACGCTGACCACAACACGTTCATCGACAATGTGTTCCGGGAGAGCGTGGCGGGCGGTGCGATCATGTTCTCGCGCGACATCACGTTTCGCGGCAATGAATTTGCCTACAACCGTTCAGCGGCATCCGGCTACGGGCTGCTGTTTAAGGACGTGGACGACGTCGTGATGACCGACAACCTGGTCCACCACAACCGTCTTGGCATCACGCTGGAGGGCGCGCCGCACGCGCCGGACGCGACGGTGATCCTGACGCACAACCTCATCGGGTTCAACGACACGGCCCTCGAACTGGCGAGTACGACCAGGGTGACGTTCACCGGAAACACCTTCGTCGGCAACCTGGAACAGGTGGCGACGACCGGCGGCAGCGTCGAACACCGCAACACCTGGGCGCTCGGCGGACGCGGCAACTACTGGGACGACTACCAGGGCTACGACGCGGACGGCGACGGCGTGGGAGACATCCCGTTCCACTATGACGGCGCCTTCGACGACCTGGCACAGCGGAACGAGTGGGTTCGTGCCTACTCCTTCACGCCCGCGCGCATGGCCCTCGACCTTGCGGCACGCTGGTTCCCTGCATTTCGCCCCGCCCCATCGGTAATTGATCCGCACCCCTTGATCCAACCATCGCTGCGTCTGGAAGCCCCCGGCTCCGGGACGCCTCGGGCCGCTAACCTCGCGGGCGCGCTTCTGCTGGTCGGGTTCCCGCTCGCCGCGTGGTGGCGATTGGCCGGAACGCGAACCGCCCGATGGTAGCCATGCTCCGCCTGGCGGATGTCGGCAAGCGATACGGCAAAGCCGTCGCGCTCGACTCCGTCACGTTCGACCTCGAAGCCGGCGAGGTGATGGCTCTGATCGGCTCAAACGGCGCCGGTAAAAGCACGTTGATCAAATCAGTCGCGGGGCTCGTCCGACATACCGGCAGCGTGAATGTCAACGGGATCGACGTCGCCCGTCAGCCGAAGGCCGCGCGGCGACTGATGGGCTACCTCCCCCAGCACCCAGCACTGCACGCAGACCTCAACGTCCGTGAGACCGCCATCCTGTATGCGGACATGAAGGGCGTACCACACGACCGGGCACATACCGGTGTGGAGGCGGTGGGCCTCGCCGAACACGCCGAAAAAACCGTCGCCGCGCTCTCCGGTGGCATGCGCCAGCGGCTCGCGCTGGCAATCGCGCTCCTCGCTGACCCGCCGCTCCTCGTCCTGGACGAACCGGGCACGGGGCTCGACATCTCGGCGCGGCTGGAGCTGCGTCACCTGGTGCAGGAGCAACGGGCCCGCGGGACGGCCGTGCTCCTCTCGACACACTGGTTGGAGGATGTCCCCTATATCGCCGACCGCGTGCTGGTCCTCGACCATGGCCAAGTACAGTCGCTGGGCCCGGCATCCTCTCTGGGCGGACTGGGTGCGCCGCAGTCACGCCTGTACCTGCGGCTAAACGGCCACAGTCCCGATGCGATCCCATTAATCACACGGCTCTTCCCGGGCGATCCGGTGGATCACTCCGGCGATTGGCTTGTCGTGACCACCGCTGCCGCACGCAAGGCGCGTGTGGTAGAGGCCGTCGTCGAGGCTGGGATGTCGATCCTCGACCTCCGCGTAGAAGAGGTCGACGTGGGTGAGGCCGCCTCCGAAGGACGAGGGATACCACTATGAGCGCGATGGGCGCGGTGGTCCGCAAGGAACTGCACGACGCGGCCCGCAGCCGCTGGCTCGTCGGCTTTGCCGGGACGTTCGCCCTCACAGCACTCGCGCTCGCACTCGCGCAGGGTCGAGGCGGCGATGCGACGGGCCAGGGGTTCACGCGCACCACGGCTGGGCTTGTCAACCTCTGTCTCCTGCTGGTGCCGCTGCTGGCGTTGTCGCTCGGCGCTGGTTCGGTCGCAGGTGAACGAGAACGGGGCACGCTCGCCTCACTTCTCTCGCAGCCGATCTCCACCACAGAGCTGCTGGTCGCGAAGTATGCCGGCCTCGTGCTCGCGGTGTGGGCAGCGATCGCGCTCGGGTTCGGTACCGCTGGCGTCATCCTGGCGCTGGTGAATCCGCTGGCCGGGATGAGCGACTATCTCCAGTTCACGCTGCTCTCCGCGGGCCTCGCGGCGACGATGTTGAGCCTGGGGATGCTGGTTTCTGTGTTGAGCGACGGCCGGATGAAGGCCCTCGCCCTGGCGATCGTGCTCTGGTTCGTCCTCGTGCTGTTCTATGACTTCGCCGCGATCGGGATGGCGCTCTCCATTTCGTCCTCGGGCCGTACCCTGCTACTCGCGGTGCTGGCGAACCCGGTCGAAGGGGCGAGGATCCTCGCGATCGTGGGTCTGGAGCCTGACCTCCGGGTGCTTGGCCCGCTCGGGTCGTACCTCGTGAACGAGATGGGTGTCGCTACGACAACGGCCCTGCTGGCTGGCGCGCTCCTCGCCTGGACCGCCATCCCGCTCGCCCTCGCCGC
>QZJI01000061.1 GCA_003599735.1 Dehalococcoidia bacterium
TCGAAGAAGGCGAGGTTGCCCGCCTGGAAGAGGAAGGGCAGCCCCAGCACGTCGCGGTAGAAGGCGACCGCGCGGTTGATGTCTTTCACGTTCATCGCGATTTGCAGAAGGCCCTGCGTGTCCACGCCTGCCATCGATGTTTCCCTCGACCTGTCCTTGCTACCGGTACTGCTGGCGTTGTGCAGCGATCACGGCCTGTCTGACGTCCTCGGGCAACGGCACCACGACAACCTCGACGTCTGCCACCTTCAAGGCCGCGGCCATCCAACTCGTGCTCGCGTGACGGAAATGCGTGGCGGCCTCTTCGTCGGTGAATACAAATTTGAGTTCCGGCGTTTGCCCGCCAGTGATCAAGGTGCGCGCGTACACCAGCTTCATAGCGTCTGTCATGACCTTCGCCTTCTGCGCTGACTTGGGGGCACCCTGATGCGCCCAAATCTCGCAGAGGATTGGCGGGGTATCCGACACGGCATCGATCTCGATTCGGCCACCGTTTGGCAATGAGAAGGTGCGCTTCTTGAGCACGACTCCGAGTTGTTTCGACAGTAGTTCCGTGACCATGACCTCGGCTGCGCGTTGTACGGAACTGTCACTCGCGTGGGGAGGCATCCGTTTCTCCTTTTCGCATTGCGCTACCGCGCCCGGGTGCCGCCATCCACGGTGTAGATGCCGCCGGTGATGAACGAGGCGTCCTTCGAGCAGAGGAAGGTGACGAGCGCGGCGACTTCCTCCGGGCTGCCGACACGGCCCATCGGGTAGTTGTCGCCTATCCGCTTCATCGCGGCCTGGGGGTCATCGGGGTTCGCGCCGCGCGCCAGTTCCGTGCCCATCGCGGTCTCGATGACGGCTGGGCAGATGGCGTTCACGCGGATGTTGCGTTCACCGAGGGCGAGCGCGGCCGATTTCGTCATGCCGATGACGGCGTGCTTGCTCGCACCGTAGGCGAAGAGCGTGGGGGTGCCGCCGAGGCCCGCGACCGAGGCGGTGTTCACGATCGCGCCCCCGCCCCGGCGCTGCATCGCCTGCGCCGCCTCGCGCATGCCGAGCCAGACGCCCTTCACGTTCACCTCGATCACCCGGTCGAAGAGCTCTTCGGGGTAGTCGAACATCGAGGTCACCGGCCCGAGGATGCCGGCGTTGTTGAAGAAGTGGTCGATGCCGCCCGTGAGCCGCTCGGCCTCCGTGACGTAGGCGCGCACGTCGGCCGCCTTCGTGACGTCGGCGTGGAGGATGTAGGCGGCGCCGCCCGCCTTCTCGACGGCGACGGCGCTCTCCTCGAGCGCGGTGCCGGGCAGGTCGACGAGCACGACGCGCGCGCCGTCCGAGGCGAAGCGCACCGCCGTCGCCCGCCCGATGCCGCCCGCCGCACCGGTGATCACCGCCGTCTGGTCGTCGAACCGTCCCATCGCCCACCTCGTCTCTGGTCACCGCAGAGGCACGGTGGCCGGCGCAGTGTGCCAGATCGAGGAGTGCATCCGCCCGGGTCGCGGCACTCCGGGCGGTCCGGGGACAATAGACGAGGGCCGGGATCTCGTCCCGGCCCTCATGGCGAATGTCTGTGAGCTAACGGCTACCGCGAGCGGGAGAGCTTGAGGCGGAGTCCGGCGGAGCCTTCCGCTGACCCGCCCGCGCTCGCGCCCAGGCCCTCGAGCGTGGCCTGCGCGTTCACGTTGGCCTCGCTTGACGTGCCCTCGCTGGCCTCGGAGCCGGCGGACATCATGGCCTCGAGGGCCGTCGCGAGGCCGGCCTCGGCGTTGGTGTTCGCCTCGGCCGTCGTCGTGCCGTCCGCCCGGCTGTTACCGATCACGCTGAGCGCGGTGGACAGGCCGCCGTCGGCGGCGGCGTTGGCCTTCGCCTTCGCATCGGTCACCGCGTTGATGGCGGTGTCCACGCCGGCGCCGGTGGAAGCGGAGACCGAGGCGTTGGCCCCGTGGCCCGTCTCGACGCCGAGCAGTTCAAGGACGAAGTCCTTCATCGCGCCGACGCGGCTGCGTGCCTCCGCGCTGACCTGCGCGCCGATCGAGGCATCGGCGGAAGCGTCAACGTCTGCCTGCCCGGATGGACGGTCAAGCGCGACGGCGGCGCGTGCCCGGTCGAGTCCCGCCGTGGCGTGCGTGTCCGCCTCGATGTTGGCGAGGGTCTCGATCGCGTGCTGCCGGTCGCTCTGAGCGGCGACCTCTGCGTTGGTCCGGCCGGTAAACATCGCGGTTGTGCCGCTGGCCTCGGCCGCGACGCCGCCGCCGAGGATGGCCGTCGCCGCAAGTCCGACGGCTACCGCCTTTGTCGTGATGAATGCATACATTATGTGCTTCCTCCCAAGATTACGGTGGCTTCGTGGCCCCGGAATCGCTATCACCGTCTACAACGAGACCCGCTGGGACGTTGTTCGGGTGCGTCCCGCGGGGTATGCCCAGCGTGATTTGCGGACAATTGGGAAGGCACATGGATTTGATCGGTCCGGCTGGATGCCGCATCGACGGCTCAAATTGGTAGCAGGTGTATCGAGTGGTTGCTCGCGGGGGCGCGAACGTGTGATGGGCGACGCGTTCGAGTTCGTCCCACCGCCCCAAAGGCGTTGTAGGCAAGGTGGTCGAGGCCGATCGTCTGGAGGCAGCGAGCGCGCCCTTGAACGAAACGACTGTCTTCAGGTCATGCCCCGGTCAGACGATGAGGTCACGGGTGACGGCGGCGCGGGAGGGGCAGCCGGAGAGGGCCATCGCGAGGTCGAACTCGGCGCGGAGCAGTTGCAGGACATGGCGGACACCGGGCTCGCCATCGACGAGACCCCAGAGGATCGGGCGGCCGAGGAGTACCGCGTCCGCACCGAGCGCGAACGCCTTGAGGATGTCCGTCCCGCGGCGCACACCGCCGTCCACCAGCACGCTCGCGCGGTCTGCGACGGCCTCGACGACCTCGGGGAGCGCGTCGATGCTTGCGACGGCGCCGTCGAGCTGGCGGCCACCGTGGTTGGAGACGATGACACCGCGTGCCCCGGCCTCGATGGCGCGGGCGGCGTCGTCGGCGCGCAGCACGCCTTTCACGATGACCGGCAAGCGTGTGATCGAGCAGAGCCACTCGAGGTCGGCCCAGGTCAACGCGGGGTCGATCTGTGAAGCGAAGAACTGGAAGAGCCCGGAGTCGCTCCCATCGCTCGACACGCTGGCCACTGCGCCTGTGAGGTTGGCGGCGGTGATGCCGTCCGGCAGCGTGAAGCGGTTGCGGGCGTCGCGTTCGCGCCGGCCGAGGAGGGGCGCGTCCACGGTGAGGACGAGCGCCTCGTAGCCGGCCGCCTCCGCGCGTTCGACGAGGCCGCGCGTCAGGACGCGGTCGCGGAAGACGTACAGCTGGAACCAGCGAGGCGACCCGGGCGCCGCCGCCGCGACATCCTCGATGCTCGTGGAAGAGAGGGTGGAGAGGGTCACCGTGACGCCCTCGGCGGCGGCGGCGCGCGCGACGGCGGCCTCGCCGTCCGGATGGGCGAGCCGCTGGAAGGCCGCGGGCGCGATCAGGACGGGCCAGACGTGCCGCCGTCCGAGGACGGTGGTCGAGAGGTCGCGCGCGCTGACATCGACGAACGTGCGCGGGCGCAGCGCGATCCGCTCGTACGCCTCGCGGTTCCAGCGGAGCGTGACCTCGTCGGTCGCGCCGCTGGCGTAGTAGTCGCGCGCCATTGGCGAGAGGCGGCCGAGGGCACGCGCTTCGACCTCGGCGAGGTTGATGGGGGCGAGGTTGATCGGGGTGTGGTTGCTGTCTGCCATCAGTACGTCGCCTCCACGGGGTTGCCCCACTGGAAGGGGCGAGTGAGGACGTGGCCGAGGCCGAACTCGGCGGCGAAGTGGCGGAGGCCGTGCTCCAGTGGTTCGGTGAGCTCCAGCCGGTAGCCGAGGTTCTGCGCGTATTGCTGCTGGTGCCAGACGTCGAGGTAGACGATGCCGTGCGCGCCCGCGGGGATAAGGCGGGCGGCGGTCGCGGTCTGGTCGCCGATCGCCTGCATGACGCGCTGGAGCGAGTTCACCGGGCGGAGCCGTCGCGGGATCACGTAGACCCCGTGCTCCGCCACCGCGATCCGCAGCGGGCCGGTGTCGAGGTCGTCCTCGGCCGCCTCGAACGCCGCCGTGCCGAGTCGGGTGACGGCCCAGGCGTAGCCGCAGGCCTCGGATAGGACGTCCTGGGCGCGCTCGTCAGGTTCACCCCGGCCGCGGCAGTTGTGCGCTCCGTGCACGGCGAGGAGACGTGCCCGCACGACCTCGATCGCGCCGCACGCCTCGACCTCGTCGAGGGCGCGGCCGAGCCAGTAGAAGGGCGGATTGTGCTCGGACTCACGGGTCATCATGAAGGCGAGCCAGCAGGCGTCGCCGCCCCATTCTGCGGGTTCAATCCCCGGCAGCAGCGTCCGCAGCCACATCGCCATCTCTCGGGCCATCGGGCGATCCTAGCGGTGACGGCCGTCAGACTCCCCCGCCAGCCGAGGCAGCCGCATCCACCCACGGTGTCCCACCATGCTGATGGTGGCGGCGACGAGCGATCCGGCGACGACGGCGGCGGTGGGGTCGGCGCGGAGCAGGAAGGCGAAACCGCCACCAAGGGCTGAGCCGGTGGCGTTCAATTCCGCCTGCAGGACGTGAGGCAGGCGGGTCGCGAGCATGTCGCGGAGTACACCGCCGCCGGTGGCGGTGAGGATGGCGAGCAGGATGGCTGCCGGCCAATCGAGGCCGGCCTGGGTCGCCAGCAGCGCGCCGGTCGCCGCGAACGCGCCGGTTCCGATGGCGTCCGCCGCATCCAGGACCGCGAGCGGGAGCCGTCCTCCGGCCGCGCCGAACGCGATCGCGGCGGCGGAGGAACCGGCGGCGTACAGCAGGTAATCCGTGTTTGCGATCGCCCTCGGCACGTCGCCGATCAGGACGTCGCGCAGGATGCCGCCGCCGATCGCCGCGACGAGGCCGAGCGTGGCGAGGCCGAAGAGGTCCATCCCGGCACGCCGGCCGACGGCGACGCCGCTGATCGCGAACGCGACGATCCCGACACGGTCAGCGATGGCGACGAGGGTGACGGCGTCCATGCGCGGACAATAAGGGCGATGCGAGCGCCGCGCCCGCGTCGGGTCTCGGATCGCAGGCTAGCCCTCGTCCTCACCGTGCCACGCCTCGATCCCTTCGAGGACGAGCAAGACGGTGATGCCAAGGGCGGCCACGGGGTCGGCCCACCACCACCCGAGCGCGGCGTTCAGACCGATGCCGGCCAGGGCGGTGACGGACATGCGCCAGCAGGCGAGGGTCTGCGCGGCGGCGGCCCGGAGTGCGCGACTTCCGAGCGCCTCGGCCGTCTGTCGTTTCTCCTTCGCGAGCCAGACCATGACGGCGATCGAGACGATCAGGAGCACGATGCCCACCGGGCTCGCGGCGGGTTTGCTGCGTCCGACGAGCGATCGAAACGCTTCGATCGCGACGTACACACCGAGGGCGAAGAATGACAGCCCGACGAGCCGTTCCGCGCGGCGTTCGACCTGCTCGATGGCTTCGTCGTTGGCGTCCCCGCGTTGCTCGACACGCAGTCTCCAGATCAGGATGGCGCCGGACAGGCTCTCGACCAGGCTGTCCACGCCGAACCCAAGTAGCGCGATACTGCCCGCCACGACCGCAGCGATGATCGCGACGGCCGCTTCGACGATGTTCCACCCCACGGGTGAAGTATTCGAGCCGCAGCCCTTGCTGGAGCAGGTGTCCACGGGATGACTGCTCGGCCGTCTGACTCATCGTGCACCCCTGGTTCGACGGGAGGGTGACACATGGGTGGCCTACTGTCACCGGATACTTAGTATCGATGAGACGTGGTATCGATGTTATAGATACGATGTCTCATCGTGGTCCACTCGCATCCGCCCACGCCCGCGCGTACCGTCAACGGATGGACGCGAGTGCCGCCGATTACCTGCGCGCCGTCATCCTCGGCGTCATCCAGGCGCTGACGGAGTTCCTCCCGATCTCCTCGTCAGGCCACCTGCTCCTGGCCGGGGAGGTCATGGGCGAGGAGATCTCCTCGCTGACCTTCGACGTGGGCCTGCATGCCGGCACGCTCGCGGCGGTATTGATCTATTTCTGGCGCGACTGGACGGGCATGGCCAGGTCATCGACCGTCGACCTCATGCGCCATCGCTGGCACCTCGCGCGCTGGAGCGCGCAGGGACGTCTCGCCAGCCTGGTGGCGCTAGGGACGCTGCCCGCCGTGCTGGCGGGGGTAACGCTCGACAACGTCATCGAGGCGCATGTGCGGGGGGCGGGCGTCGTCGGCGTCATGCTGCTGCTGGGCGCCGGGTTGCTCTGGCTGGCGGACCGCACCGATTCCGCGCGGGACGGCCTCGGCGAGATGGACGCAGGACGCTCGACGGCCATCGGCCTGGCGCAGGCGGTCGCTTTGATCCCCGGCGTTTCCCGCAGCGGGATGACGATCTCCGCGGCGCGCTTCCTCGGCTTCGACCGCGTCTCCGCGGCGCGCTTCTCCTTCCTGCTTTCCGCCCCGGTGGTCGCGGGGGCGGCGACCCTCAAACTTGGCCAGGCGGTCGCCGGGGACGAGGTGGTGGCGTGGGGGCCGTTGATGGTAGGCGCGTTGGCCTCTGGCGTATGTGGCGTCCTCGTGATCCGGGCACTGCTGGGGTATATGCAGCGCCGCACGTTGGCCGTGTTCGTCTGGTATAGAATCGCGCTCGGCCTGGCGGTCCTCGCGGCGGTCGCGACGGGCCTGCTGTAGCGCCGAAGCCCCCGCACGGGGCGCATGGATGGGCGGCATCGTGCTCGAACGGTTCGATCTCGATGGCAAAGCCATCGTGGTGACCGGCGGCGGCCGAGGCCTTGGCCGCGGCATGGCGCATGCGCTCGCGGAAGCCGGCGCGCACCTCATGCTGGCCGCGCGTACCCAGTCTCAGCTGGACAGCACCGCCGAGGAGATCCGCGCGCGGGGCGGCACGGTCGCCACGTTCCAGGCGGACGTGACCGACTCGAAGCAAGTGGACGCCCTCGTCGCCGCGTGCGTGCGTGAGTACGGGCGCATTGACGTCATGTTCGCGAACGCGGGCGCGGGTGGTGATCCAGACGTCGACTTCTGGGACTACCCGGATGACGCGTTTGAGAAGGTGCTGGCGACGAATCTGAAGTCGACGTTCTATTCCTGTCGCGCCGCCGCGAAGGCGATGGTGGGGCAGGGGGCCGGTGGGACCCTGGTCACCACGGCTTCCGGAACCGCCCTGCGCGGGAACCGAAACTTCGTCTACCCGACGGCGAAGGGCGGCGTGATCTCACTGACCAAGTCGATGGCGACGATGCTGGCGGGCCATGGGATCCGCGCGAACTGCATCGTCCCCGGCTACGTTTCGCAGACTGACCCGAAGGACGACCAGGAGCGCGCGCAGCGGGCGCAACGCGGTACGTTCATGCCGGTGCAGCGGCTGGGCGAGTGGTGGGAACTTGGTCCGCTCGCTGTCTTCCTGGCCTCTGAGGCGTCGTCCTACATCACGGGTGAGACGTACATCATCGACGGCGGCGGGCTCGCCGGCGGGCTGGGGCCGATCAAGTTCCGCCCGCGGCACGAGTGGTAACGCCGATGCCCAAAGCGAAGTCGTCATTCTTTGACCTCGAAGGCAAGCGCGCCCTGGTGATCGGCGCCGAGCACCCGCACGGGGCCGCGATCGCGCGTGCCTACGCGGAGGCGGGCGCGGATGTCGCCCTCGCCGCGCTGACGGCGGACGAAGCCGTGGTGCGGACACGCGGGGTGCAGCGCGAGGTTGAGGCAATGGGCCGCAAGGCCTCGACCTATGTGATGGACGTGATGCTCGGCAAGAACGTTGAGGTCACGATGCGCCAGATCGTGAAGGAGATGGGCGGGCTGGAGGTCGTGGCGTCGTGTCCCGACCTATTCCTCGCGAAGCCGATCGAGCGTACCTCTGACACCGAACTGGCGCGCGTGATGCAGGCGAATTTCACTTCGCAATATTTCATCGTCCGTCACGCCGCCGAGGAGTTTCGCCGTCAGCAGCAGCCGGGCCGCATCGTCCTTACGACGAGTGTGCTGGGGCAACGCGGCCTGCCGCATACCACGGCGTATGCCGCGGCCGCCGGTGCGGTGACGAATCTCGTCCGGGCCGCGGCCGTCGAGGTCGCGCCGGACGGCATCCAGGTGAACGGGATCGCCCTCGGCTGGATGGACTGGATGCAGGACCGTCTGCGTCCAGAGGACGAGGAGGCGCAGCGCGCCGTCCGGTTCACCGCGCTGCGCCGTCCGGGCCGCGCGGACGAGGTGGGGCCGCTGGCGGTCTACCTTTCCAGCGAGCGCGCCAGGCGGTACATCACGGGGCAGATCTTTCCCGTGGACGGGGGCCTGCTTCAGCACCTGTAACGTGTCAAGAGTTCAGGACGCATGCCGGGATGGCGAGCGTCGCAGCAGAGGAGGGACGCCATGGGCATCCTCGACCAGTTCAACCTCAGCGGGCAGTGCGCCATCATCACCGGCGCGGGGACCGGCCTTGGCCGCGAGATGGCGTTGTCGCTCGCGGACGCGGGGTGCGACATCGTCGGCGTCGGCCGGCGTCCCGGACCGATCGAAGAGGTCGGCGAGATCATCAAGGGGAAGGGACGCCGCTACTTGGGGATCACCGGGTGCGATGTGACCATCTCCGCGCAGGTGAACGACATGGTGAAACAGGCGACATCCACCATGGGCCGGGTCACCGTCCTCATCAACAACGCGGGTCTCGGCGGTTCGGGGCGTGGCAAAACACTGCCCGAACTGACGGACGATGACTGGCTGTCCGGCATCGACTCCAACCTGAACACGGCGTTCTACTGCACGCGCGCCATTGTCCCGCACATGCTGGAGCAGGGCGGGGGACGGATCATCAACGTGACCTCCGGCTGGGGGTTCCGCGCGGGCCGCAACAACTGGATGTACCCGATCGCCAAGGGCGGCGTGATCCAGCTGACGAAGGCGATCGCGATGACGTACGCGCGCGACAACATCCGTGCGTCCTGCATCGCCCCCGGCCTCTTCCCCAAAACGGAGGACGCCGCGGTGCTGACGGAGATGGGGCCGAAGCAGGTCGCGGGCCGCATCGGTTTCCCGCGAGAGATGGGGCCGCTCGCGGTCTTCCTCTCCAGTCCGGCCTCGGACTACCTCAGCGGTGCCACCGTGTTGATGGACGGCGGCGCGATCGCCGCGGGCCTGCTGCCCGCTGGCGTCATCCCCCACGCCGAGGGCTAACGCGTCATCCGACGATATGATTCAGGAGCCAGACATGACCCTCTTTGACCTTACCGGCCGGCATGCGCTCGTCACCGGCGCGACGGGCGCCCTGGGCCGCGCCCTCGCCGTCGCGCTCGCCGAGGCCGGCGCCACCGTCTCCGTCACCACGGTCTCCACCGACCGCGCCGAGGAGGTCGAGGCGAACTCGATTCTCAACGAGTGCTGGGCGGCCGGCGGCAAGAACGGGCAGCAGAAGACCCTGGACCTGACGGACCCCGCGGCCGTGGAGGCGGCCGTGGCCGCGCTGGAGAAGGATGTCGCGCCGATCGACATCCTGGTGAACGCGGGGCACGCGGCAAACATTAAGCCGGTGCTGGCCTCATCCGTCGCGGACTGGACGCGTGAACTGAACCGGAACGCCACGACGGTGTTCGTCGCCTCCCAGGCTGTGGGGAAGCGGATGGTGCCGCGCGGTCAGGGCCGGATCATCAACATCGTCTCGGATCTGCATGACCGAGGCATTCCGAACTGCGCGATTTTTGGGGCGTCACAGGGCGCGGTCCTCGGCTTTACGAAATCCCTCGCGCTGGAGTGGGGCGGCGGTGAGCCGCTGGTGGAAGATCGCGTGACCGTGAACGCGATCGGCATCGGCTTCATTGAGGGCGTCCCGGGCCCGCAGGCCGACCCCGCTGTCGCCGAGGTGCTTCGGCGCTACCTGCCGCTTCGCCGTCTCGGATCGCCGAAGGACGTCCAGGGCGCGGTGGTGTTCCTGGCGGCCCCCACGACGAACTATGTGAACGCGGAAGTCATCCTCATCGACGGCGCCATCGCGACGCACGCGTAGCCCTCGGCGATACGGGCACACGATGTCGTTCGATTCGCCCGTCGCGGGACCCGGCCCGCGCTGGACAGGCGACGGGTCGTTGCGGCCTCGCGTGCCGGTACCGGAGGACGACCCGGCGAGCCCCGCGCACCGCTCTCATCGTGGCGACGCCGCCGCGACGAGGCCGCCGCGGGCGCGGACGGTGGAGGCCGGCGGGGTCGCCGCTGTGCTCGCCTCACCGCTTCGCCGGTTGGTCGCAATGGCGATCGACCGGATGCTTTGTTCGCTATTGATGGCGCTCTTGCTGGCGCTGTCGGGCGCGGAGCCCGGTCCGCTCTCACTGGAGATCATCGTGGCGGCGCAAATCCTCACGCGGGGCTGGGATCTGATCTTCTTTGCGCAGGGGTGGACGCCGGGCTCCCGGCTGCTACGGATGCGGATCGTCCGTCTCGCGGACGGCGGCGTCCCGGGAGCACGGTGGGGCATTGTCCGAGCGGCGGGTGCGGTGATTAGTGAGACGGTGTTGGTCGGCTATCTCTGGGCGTTCTGGGACGCCCGCCGTCAGACATGGCATGACAAGCTCGCCGGTACCGTCGTGGTCGAGGCGCCTCGCTAGCGCGGCGGGTCGATCCGTAACCCGTCTGGCTCGATCTCGGTCACCCGCACCTCCAGCAGGAAGGCCTCCGCCCGGGCGACCGTGTCACCAGCCACCCGCAGTCCGACAGTACCTTGCGTTGCTCGTCGACCCACAGGTCGATCGAGACGTGAGGGAGCGTTTTCAGCACTGGGAAGGGGTTGAGCGAGGCGTCACCCACGACGCGCGTCACCTGTTCCGGTCTTAGCGTGTAACGCCGTGCGGGCCCTGTCGTGACTGTCTCCTTGCGGTAGGGCATCACACCGAGTTCTTCACGCAGCCGAGCGACCTCCGATGTCTCCCCTGGTTCAAGGATGGCGCGGGCGGACAGGCTGGCAGTCCCGCCGAAATAGGCCCGAGCGGCGGGGAACGCCTCCCCGCCCACTCGCCAGGGGCCGTTGCCGATCCGGTTCCAACGGTCGTCTCCGATGGTGATGCTTTCGCGCGGCTCGATGGCGACCGGCTTCACCGTGGTCAGCGCGCGCTCCCGATCGGGAGTGACGCGGTCGCCTTTCACGCTCGCGCGCAGCACGGACAGTGCTGACCGCAGCGCCTCAGGCGCCAGGCTCTGGTCGAACAGTGAGGAGTCCGCCTGAAGTTCGGTCGTCCAGCGGTACGACTGAAGCGTCCCAACGCTCTTCAGTTCCGGGCTCGTGGCTGGCGGTGGGGCCTTCTCACCGCGGCACCCGATTAGCGCGAGGCTGAGTCCGATGGTGGCCAACACGGCGGCGAGGGGGCGCATGTTCACCGGCCCGCCTCCCACGGCAGCGTGCGTGGTTGCAGCACCTGCCGTACCTGCCCATCCGCGACTAACACGATCAGGTCCAGCACGCCGTATGCCACCGGGTTCATCCCGCGCAGCGAGGCCGTGACCAGCTCGTCCGAGAGGTGCGCAAGCGCCGCCACCACGACCAGCGCCGAAAGGTCGGTGTCCCCGGCTTCACGCTGCGCCACGGCACGGGCAACGTGCGCGCGTAACCCTCGACGCACGGTGACGCCATCAATCGGGTCGAACGATTCTGGCGCGGCGATGACCGTGACGCCGGCTGGTGCGCCTTCAGGCAGGCGGGACACCGTCCAGGTGTCGTCGATCTCGACGTCAGCCACTTCCAACGGGTCGAGGACGGCGGCGCGGTCGCGGACACGGGTGAGGATGAGGTCGAGTTCGGCGCGTTCGGAGGGTGTCCGGTGGATGGCACGGGAGTCCAGGTGGAACGCGCCGCGCACGCCTTCGGAGAGCGCGAGCCATTCGCCCGCGAGCCCGCCGGCGACGGAGACGTACGCGCCCTCCACGTCGATCTTGGCGAGTTTCACCGTCGCGGGCAGGCGTACCTCGCGCCGCTCTCCGGGGGCGAGGCCGCTGAGGCTGTTCGCCAGCGTCACGCGCAGCCGCGAACGGTGCGGTTCGCCCTCGGGCAGCGCCACGCGCGGGGGAACCCAGATGGCGTATCCGCCTGACGTCACCGAGGGGTTGTCCTCGATGTCGGAGGTGAGCAGGGCCGCGAGTTCGGCCGCGCCAGCGACCGCGCCTTCCGGCCATAGCACGCCAGTGGTGACGCCGATGCGGCGATCGCGCTGGTGGAGGACGGCGTCGTACGGGGTGGGATCCCCATCCCCGACGCGGAATGTGCGGAAGAAGCGTTCGCCCATCCACCCGCTCAGCAGATGGACCGCGGCGGCCTCAGCAGGCGAACGTGCGGACACGGTTTCCCCCGAGGCGGCCGGGAGGGCTACTGCGCCTCCGCGCGCTCGCGTGCCAGCCGCGTGTCACGGCGCTGCAGGCTGGGGTTCAGCCCATGGACGAGCACGTCCAGGATGATGGCGATGTTGATCACGCCGAACAGGAGCACGCCGCCGATCTTCAGCGCCGTCGCGAATGACGAGCCATCGTTGCCCGTCCACTGGAGGACGAGGACGCCAACGACACAGGCGATGAGCAGCACCAGCGGGATCACCACGCGGTCCCAGCGGCGTACAAAGCGCGACAGCACCGCGAGCGTCGCGGCGCCTCCGGCGATGTTTCCGGAAAGCGCCCCGAGGAGCGGCGTCCCGTGATGGTATTCGAGGCCGAAGGCCCGGACGAGGAGCCAGAACAGGAGTGCCGGCGCGACCGACGCGATCAGGATCCCCGGCAGGTCAGAACGCTTGAACCGCATCGCACACCCCTTTGCCCAGCGCGCACATCTTCCCTGTCCGCGCCGCACGCGGCAACCGGGCCGTCTGCGGAGATCATCAGATGTTGGAACGGGACTGTCCGCCGTCCACATTGAGCGTCGCCCCCACCACCCAGGAGGCGGCGGGCGAGGCGAGGAACACGACGGCCCGCGCCACTTCCTGCACCGTCCCGAATCGCCCGCCGGGGATGTTGTCCCGCACGAACGCGGCCATCGCCTCCGGATCCTCCTGGATCCTTCGCCCCCACGATCCGCCCTCGAACGCGATGGAGCCCGGGGCGATGTTGTTCACACGGATCCCGTCGCGCACCCATTCCAGCGCCAGCGCTTTTGTCATCGCGATCTGCGCGGACTTGGCGGCGTTGTACTGCGGCGGCCCGCCCACCTCCCGTCCATAGATCGAGGAGATGTTCACCACCGCACCCTGGCCAGATGTCAGGAGATAGGGCCGGGCCAGTTCCATCATCCGCAGCGGGGCGAGGACGTTGAACTCGAACGAGCGCGCGAAGTTCTGGACGGTCGAGCCGTCGCGCACCGTGGCACCCGCGTTGTTGACCAGCACGTCCACGCCGCCGAACGCGCCCACAGCGCCGTCGAGCACCGCGGCCGCCCCCGCCTCGGTCGTCAGATCGGCGGCGACCGCCTCCACGCGCGCACCGTCCGAGGCCGCGCGGAGCGCCGCCGCCGTCGCCTCCAGGACCTCGCCGCCGCGGGCGCAGATCGTGACGTTCGCCCCCTCCGCGACGAAGGCGGCGGCGATCGCCCGGCCGATGCCCCGGCTGGCGCCGGTCACGATTACGGATCGCCCGTCGAGTTGTAGATCCATGGAGCCTCCCCGCTGTCCGGGTCTGTCGTCGCGCGCCCGATCGTGCGCTCGGACGGGCGCGCCGTCCACCACCTGCACCGTGAGACAGCGCCACGCGGTACCCTCGGCATGCCCGGAAGGACGCTTGTGTCAGTCACGATCACATTTGAGGGCGCTATCGCCATCATCACGCTCGCCCCCGAGGGTGGGCGGCACGACCGTGCTTCCATCGAGGCGCTGGGCGACGCTGCCGTGTATGCGGGCGGCCACATCGACGGTCCGGAGGCGGTGCGCGCCATCCTCGTGACCGGCGACTTCGGTTCCGGGTGGACGGATGAGGCGCTCGGTGACGTGGACGGGCTTCCCGGCGTCGAGCCGCTGGGCGCGGGCGTCCACGCGTTGGCCGAGGCGCCTCAGCCGGTGGTGGCCGCGATCCGGGGCGCCTGCCACGGCCCTGGCCTCGAAATCGCGCTGGCGTGCGATATCCGGCTGGTGGCGGCGGACGCCACGTTCGCCGCGCCCGAGACCGCAGCGGGCATGCTTCCCCGCGCTGGGGGCAGTCAGCGCCTCGCTCGGGCGGTCGGGCGTGCGCAGGCGCTCCGCCTGCTGCTGACCGGCGATGTGGTCGATGCCGTAGAGGCGCGTCGCATCGGACTGGTCTCCGCCGTCCACCCGGCGTTGGAAGTCGATGGCGCGGCGCGGGCCCTCGCCGGGCGGATTGCGGAACGCGGCCCCATCGCCACGCGGATGGGGAAAGAGGCGGTCCACCGCGGCGCAGAGATGACGCTGGAGCAGGCGCTCCGGTATGAGACTGACCTCACGATCTTGCTTCAGTCCACCGCCGACCGGGCGGAGGGCGTCCGGGCATTCGCGTCAAAGCGCCCGCCTCGCTTCACGGGGCGGTAGTCTGATTCGCTGGTGGCATCGGGGGGGCCGGTTGCATGGGCGTGCCGGCATCAAAGGGGGCACACGATGAATGTCATTCTGAACACGGACGAGGCGCACGCGGTCCTTGCCCTGGTCAGTTCGCAGGTCATCGACCACGTCGAACTGTCAGAGGCGGCCCGGAAGGCGATCCGCGACTGGCGGCGCGCGCATGACGTGGGCACAGCCGGGCTGGAGGAGTTCACCGGCGCGTTGAACTTGGCGATCGGCAACTACATCGACGAGCGCACGACGCGGATGATGCGTGTCCGCGGCGCGCTGAAGGTGAAGGGGGTCTAAATGAAGGTCCAGTTCACCGTGGAAGAGGTCCACTCGATGTTCCAGGCGGTCATCGACCAGATCGTGGCGATCGACCTCGACAAGAAGGACCGGGCGGCGATCCGCCGCTGGGCCGCCAGCGAGATGACCCCGGGCGAAGTCGCCATGCGTCGCCTCTCCGACAAGATCAATGAGCAGGTTCAGCACGCCCATGACCGGTCCGAGGTGTCGCCGATCAAAAAGCCGGACTGGGCCGACTAGGCCCTGCGTGGCGCCTTTGCCGGAAGGTTCCCCGTTTGTCCGGGTTGCCCGTGAGGGTGACGTGGTCTGGCTCACCCTCGACCGGCCGGAGCGGTTGAACGCGGTCTCGCTGGAGATGCGCGACGACCTGTGGGGCGCGCTCACCCTGCTGCGCGATGACCCCACCGTGCGCTGCGCTGTGATCCATGGCGCGGGCGACCGGGCCTTTTCTGCCGGGGCGGACATCACCGAGTTCGGCACCGCGCCCACCATCCTCGACGCACGGGAGGCGAGGCGGGCCCGTGACCTCTGGGGGGTGATGTCTACGCTGATGGTGCCCCTGGTCGCCGCCGTCCACGGATTCGCCTACGGTGCCGGGCTGGAGATGTCTCTTTACTGCGACATCCGGATTGCCGCGCAGGATGCTCGTTTTGCCCTGCCGGAGGTCACTCTGGGCTACATCCCCTCGGCCGGCGGCACTCAAACCGCCCCCCGTCACCTCCAGCGCAGCGACGCCCTCCGCCTGGTGACGAGCGGCGACTCGTTGACCGCCGCCGAGGCGTTCGAGGCCGGCCTGGTCCATGCCGTCGTCCCCTCAGCGGCACTGTTGGACACTGCACGCGCCTGGGCAGAGCGGATCGCAAGCCGCCCGCAGGCAGCCACCCGTGCCGCGAAGCGAGCCGTCATCGAGGGGATCGACCTTCCTTTGACGGAGGGGCTGGCGCTCGAGCGCCGTCTGGCCACCGCGCTGAGGCCCGCTTCGTGACTCCGGGGGTGGCGACACCGCAGGCGGAGCGGCCGAAGCAGACCCTGGGAAAATGGGCTGGGCCGTTCGCGCTCCTCATGGTGACACTCGCGGGTGTCGGGGCCGTGCTCTGGGGGTACTTCAACCCGCCCGACATCCGCGTCGTCCAGTTCGACGCCGGGCCGGTCTCCCAGTGGCGTTCCCAGCGGATCGTCGGTTTCCCCGAGCAGCAGATCTACATCGTGGCGATCGAGGACGGGCGACTGCGTGCCCTCGATACCCGGATCGAGGCAACGCGATGTGTCGCGCAGTGGTTGCCGGACGATGCGCGTGGCGTGGCGAAGAACCCCGACGGCCTCCCCGGCGTGTTCGAGGACTCGTGTGGGGGTGGGGTCTGGAGCATGCTCGGGGACGCCATCAGCGGGTCAGATAAGCCGCTGCGGACACCCCTAGTGGACGCGCGTCCGGACACCCAAGGGCAAGAGTTGCGCGTCTGGGTGGAACTGGTCAACCCGGGCCGGTAATCGGCGGTTATCGCCCCCACGGTTGCGCAGAGTCCAATCGCGCGGTAACAAACCGGGGGCACGTGCGCCGTCTGGCTGCGCGGCTGGCGTCTGCCGAGAGCCGTCCGTATGATGGCGCGGCTTCGGGGGGAATGCGCGCATGAACACGGCTGAGTTCCTGATGATCTCCGCATCGATCGTGCCGGACCGGATTGCCGTCGCCGGGCCGAACGAGCGGTTGAGCTACGCGGAATTGCAGACCCGCGCGAACCAACTCGCGAATGCGATGCAATCGATGGGCATCGGCAAGGGGCAGAACGTCGGCGTCATGGCCGTGAACTGCACCGAATACGTGGAAATTTACTACGCGGCGGCCGCGGTCGGCGCCACGCTGGTCCCCCTGAACTTCCGCGCGAAAGCGGAAGAGCTCACCTATATGGCGGACTCCACGGACGTCGCCCTGCTCTTCATTCAGGAGCGGTACTACTCGATCTACGAGTCTGTGCAGAACCAGTTGCCGAAGGTCAAGCACGTCGTCACGCTGGACTTCAAGAAGGACGGCCTGCAGGACATCGCCGCACTCCGCGCCACCGGCGAAGACATACCCGTCTTCGCCGACATTGAAGAATCCGACCCCACCCTCATCATCTTCACGTCAGGTACGACCTCCCTCCCGAAGGGCGTTGTGCTCTCGTATCAGGCGCTGACGGCGCTGGTGGTGAACACGCAGGCGCCAGCCGACCCGGGGAACGACCAGGAAGTTGTGCTGGTCTCAGTGCCGTTCTTCCACATCGCCGGCGCTACCACCATGATGTCGGCGGTGTTCTCCGGACGCCGCCTGGTGATCCTCCCCGCCTTCGACCCGCAGGCCTGGCTGGCCGCGGTCGAGCAGGAGGGCGTCACGCACGCCTTCGTCGTCCCCACGATGCTCAAGCGCATCATGGAGGTGGACGACTTCGAGAAGTACAACCTGAGGACCCTTCAGCTCATCACCTACGGCGCCGCGCCGATGCCGTACGAGGTTGTCCGTCGCGCGGTGGATGTCTTCGCGCCGTCTCCGCGTAACCCGAAGGGCGTGGGCCTGATGAACGCCTATGGCCAGACCGAGGCGACCGGGTCCATGACGTTCCTCGGCCCGGACGACCACCGGCTGGATGGGACGCCCGAAGAGAACGACAAGAAGCTGGAGCGCCTTCGCTCTGTGGGCCGCACGATGGCGGACATCGACGTCGCGATCCTCGCGCCAGATGGACGCCGTCAACCGGCGAACGAGGAAGGCGAGATTTGCATCCGCGGCGACCGCGTGATGAAGGGGTACAACAAGCGCGACGACGACACCGAGTCGGCGCTGCGTGACGGTTGGCTCCACACCGGCGACGTCGGCAAGATCGACGACGGCGGCTATCTGTTCATCACGGGTCGCCTGAAGGACATGATCATCCGCGGCGGCGAGAACATTGGTCCGGCGGAGATCGAGCAGGTGCTGGAGGATCACCCCGGCATCGCGGAGGCGGCCGTCATCGGCGTCCCGGATGTCGAGTGGGGCGAGATCGTCAAGGCGATCCTCGTGCCGGCAGGCCCGGCCGAGCCGAGCGTGGAAGACCTGACCGCGTACGTGAAGACGCGCCTAGCGTCGTATAAGGCTCCAGCGTATTACGAGTTCGTCAAGGAGCTGCCCCGGAACCACCTGGGCAAGATCCTGAAGACCGACCTGCGCAAGGACTACGGCACGGCCAGCGGGATCAGGGCATAGACTCGCCGAAAGAATCTGCCTGAGAGCATGAGGGAGCAGTCATGCTGCAGCCGACGAACGTGCCGGAGCGCCCGCAGCGTCGTGTCGGTGCATGGTGGGGCCCCGCCGTCGGGATTTCTGCCCTCGGCTTCTATGCCGCGACGACCGTAGAGGAC
This sequence comes from Dehalococcoidia bacterium, assembly GCA_003599735.1. Lineage (GTDB taxonomy): Bacteria > Chloroflexota > Dehalococcoidia > UBA2979 > UBA2979 > SURF-43. The sequence continues at coordinate 18,264 of QZJI01000061.1, forward strand.
TCCGCAGGCCGGGAGATCGGGTTCAACGCTGATCACCCGTGGGCGGTGTACGCCTTCATGGCCGCCCTGGTCGGGCTTATGGGCTACGGTTTCGTCCGGCATGCCGGCCTGTGGATGATCGGCCGGCCGGCGCCTGGCATCCTGCGCGAGGTGCCGCACCGTCTCCGCAACGCGGCGCGCCTGGGCCTCGCCCAGGATAAGGTTCGGCGCGACCGATACGCCGGCATCATGCACTGGTGCATTTTTTCCTCGATCGTCGTCCTGACGATCGTCACGGCCCAGGTTGCGATCGAGGCCGACTCCCCGTTCAAATTCCTGCACGGGCCCTACTACCTCTTCTTCTCGTTCTACGGCGACCTCTTCGGCGTCATCGGCCTCGTCGGCGTGGGCATGGCGCTCTACCGGCGCTATCTCTCGGACTTCCACCGCATCCGCTGGGACGAGCGGTTGGAGGACCACCTGATCATCGTGGGCCTCGGCCTCGTGTTGCTGACCGGCTTCGTGCTGGAATCCGCGCGCATCATGGTGACCGAGCTCGACCAGCACCCGGACTGGGCGAAATGGTCGTTCGGCTCGTACGCCATCGCACGGGGGCTCGACGTCTTCAGTTTCTCCGAGCAGCAGATCCTGTGGCTGCACACGTGGACCTGGTGGGTCCACATCGCGATGGCGTTCGGGTGGCTGGGGCTGATCGTCTTCACTCGCCTCGATCATCTCTTTTTCGCCCCGGTCAACGCATTCTTCCTCCGCACCGACTCGCCGGGCCGCCTCGCCAAGATCGAGGACATTGAGCAGCAGGAGATCTTTGGCGTCGGCTACATCCAGGACTTCACCTGGAAGCAGCTGTTTGAACTGGACGCTTGCGTCCGCTGCGGGCGGTGCTCGGAGGTCTGCCCGGCGAACATCTCCGGCCAGCCGCTGTCGCCGATGCACCTCATCCAGGATCTGAAGGGGCACCTGGCGGACGTGGGCACGGCGATCCAGCGTCACCGTCACGAGACGGGCGACGCCGGCCGTGAGGTCTCTTCGGTCGCCCTTGCCGGCGACGTGATCAAAGACGAGACGCTCTGGGCCTGCCGCACGTGCGGCGCCTGCATGCAGGAATGCCCGGTGATGATCGAGCACGTCCCGACGATCGTGGACATGCGCCGCTTCCTCGTGATGAACGAGGCGCGGATCCCGGCGACGGCGCAGGCCGCCCTCGAAAACCTCGAGATGCGCGGGCACCCATGGCGCGGCACGGCGCTGGAGCGCACGACCTGGATGGAAGGTCTGGGCGATGTCCCGATCTTCGACGGGTCGCAGGAGTACCTCTACTGGGTGGGCTGTTCCGGATCGTTGGTGGAACGAAACCTGCCGGTGACGAAGGCCGTCTTCCGCCTTCTGGGCGAGTCCGGCGCGTCGTTCGGGGTGCTCGGCCAGGAGGAGACGTGCAACGGCGACCCGGCCCGGCGGCTGGGCAATGAATACCTGTTCCAGATCCTGGCGCAACAGCTGATCGAAACGTTCAAAGCGAAGAACGTGCAGAAGGTCATCACCAACTGCCCGCACTGCTTCAACACGTTCAAGAACGAGTACCCGCAGTTCGATGGCCATTTCGAGGTGTTCCACCACACGGAATTCCTTGCGGGCGCGATGCAGAGCGGCAAGCTGGTCGCGAAGCATGCTGTCAACACAACCGTCACCTACCACGACTCTTGCTACCTGGGCCGTCTGAACGGCGTGTACGACGCCCCGCGCCAGATCATCTCGATGGTCCACGGCGCAGACCTGACGGAGATGCAGCGCAACCTTTCAAAGGGGCTGTGCTGCGGCGCCGGCGGCGGCAACATGTGGCAGGAGGAGGTCGGTGAGCGGCGTGTGAACCACGTCCGCGCGGAGGAGGCGGTGCGCACCGGTGCGCAATCCGTCATCTCCAACTGCCCGTTCTGCATCCAGATGTTCGAAGATGGTGTGCCGGCGGTACATCCGGAGGAAGAGGGGCGCATGAAGCCCTTCGACGTGGCGGAGCTGCTGGAGCAGGCTGTGTTTGGGCCGGGTACGCGTTAGGGCGCTACGCCGGCATGACGTTAGAATCATCGGGGTTGCGCGGTCCGTGCGGCGGATCGTCCATCGCCCCGAGGCTCACCGGTTTGAGTACCGCACCGGCGCGCGCACGGCGCTCCGGGCGTAAGCGTGCGGGGTGCGCCCCGGATGAAGGAGACCAGCATGCACATCGTGGTCTGCGCCAAGCAGATTCCGGACCCGGAGACCCCGCCGTCCGCGTTCAAGATTGACGCGGCGAGCAACAAGGTGATTCCCGCACAGGGCATCGCCCCGGTCCTCAGCCAGTTCGACGCCATCGCCGCCGAGGCCGCCCTCCGCATCAAGGAGGCGAACCCTGGCAGCAAGGTCACCGTCATCTCGATGGGCGCCGAGTCCGCACAGGCCGCCATCAAGCAGGTGCTCGCCATGGGCGCCGACGAGGGCGTGCTGCTGAACGATCCAGCCTTCGAGGATGGCGACTCGCACACCACGGCCACGGTGCTCGCGGCCGCCATCAAGAAGCTGGGTGACGTGAACGCCGTGTTCTGCGGCCGCCAGGCGGCGGACTGGGACATGGGCCAGGTCGGCCTGCTCGTCGCCGAAGATCTCGGCTGGCCCGCGGCGATCATCGCCAAGGGTGTCACCACCGGCGGCGCCGGGCTGCAGATCACCCGCGTGCTGGAGAACGGTTTCGAGAGCCTCGAAACGCCACTGCCCGCGGTCGTGACCGTGTCGAACGAATTCGGCGAGCCGCGCTACCCGAAGCTCCCGCAGATCATGGCGGCAGCGAAGAAGACCGTGACCAACTGGAAGGTCGGTGACCTGGGGCTCGACCCCGGCGCCGTCGGCAAGGCTGGTTCCCGGCTGAAGCTCGAGAAGCTCTTCATTCCGGAGAAGGGCGGCAAGGTCGAGCTGATGGAAGGTGACACCCCGCAGGCGCAGGCCGCCGCGCTCGTCGCCCGCCTGATGGCTGACAAGATCCTGTAGCCGACCGAACCGACGAGGAGCAAGACAGATGGCACACAACATTCTGGTGGTTGGTGAACTGGCTGACGGCGCGCCGACCCCGACCACGCTGGAGTTGCTTGGCGGCGCGCAAGGGCTCGCCGCGGGCGGAACTGTTTCCATCGCCCTGCTGGGCACCGGGGCATCGGCCGCAGCCGCGAAGGCGGCGGGCGCCAGCAAGGCGTTCGTCTCGGACGATGCCGGTTACGACGCCGTCAAGGCCGAGCAGTGGCTTGCCGCACTCGAGACGGCCGTGGACCAGGCCGGCGCTGACGTCGTGCTGATCGCGCAGTCCTCGGCGGGCCGTGAGCTGGGCCCCCGCCTAGCTGCCCGCAAGAAGACCGCCGTCGCGATGGACTGTGTGAAGATCGAGGACGCCGGTGGGTTGAAGTTCACCCGTCCGGCGTACGGCGGCAACGCGATGGCGACATATTTCGTCGCCACGTCGCCCGCCATCGCCACCGTCCGTGCGAAGTCGTTCGAGGCCGCCACGGGCGCTGGTGCGTCGGATATCGTCCAGTTGCCGGCGGCGGGCGCGTCCCGCACGAACATCACGGGCATGGAGAAGGCGGTCTCCGCCGGGCTCCAGATCACTGAGGCGCCGGTTGTGATCTCGGGCGGCCGCGGCCTGGGAGCGCCCGAAGGTTTCAAGGCCATGGAGGAACTCGCTTCAGCGATTGGCCCCGACAAGGCGGCCGTGGGCGCCTCGCGCGCCGCGGTGGACCTTGGCTGGTACCCGCCGAGCCAGCAGGTGGGGCTGACCGGCAAGGTTGTGAACCCTGACCTGTACATCGCTGTCGCGATTTCGGGTGCCAGCCAGCACATGGCGGGCTGCTCCGGTTCGAAGACGATTGTCGCGATCAACCGTGACAAGGACGCCAATATCTTCGGCTTCGCCAAATACGGCATCGTCGGGGACTGGAAAGCGGTCGTCCCAGCCCTAATCGAGGAGATCAAAAAGGCGAGAT
>QZJI01000060.1 GCA_003599735.1 Dehalococcoidia bacterium
GACCGGGGCGCCCGCCAGCGCGGCGCGCCAGAGGGCGACGAGCTCGTCGCCGCCGAGCCGGCGCGTGGGGACGCCGCACGCCGCGAGCCCCTGCGCGACCTCAGCGCAGCGGAAGGCGAGCGCACGACGCGCGGCGACACCGGTCTGCGCGGCCGGGGTCCGCTGGGGACGCCGCCACGGCCACACGATCCCGGTGCGCTCGAAGGCGCCGCCGGTGCCCGCGGGCACGACCACGTAGCAACGCCGGTCGAGGAGCGTGCGCTCGCGCGCGATCCGCCGCACGAACGCCTCGTGGTCCTGGGCAAGCCGCCGCCAGAGGTCAGCAGTGCGATCGCCCCGGGCCCCGCGTGCGGCAGGGGCACCACCCCGCCCGCGCAGCTCGTCGAGGTAGACCTCGACGTCGGTCGGCACGACGCGCACGAGCACCTGCACGGGGTAGGCGAGCGCGTTGAGGAAGCGGCGGTAGGCGGCGAGGATCGCCTCCTGCTCCGCCTCCGACTTCAGCGCGAAGTTGACCGACCCCGCCTCAAGCACGGCGCGGTCGTCACCGCCGCGTAGCCGCACGACGTCGCCGGCGATCTCCTCCAGGGGCAACAGCCCCTGCACGCTGGCCAGCCGCCGTCGCGACTTAGGTCGCATCGGTGGCCTCCTCCCGCGCCGGCGGCGTCACGCCCGGCAGGAACACCTCGCGGAGTTCCCGTGTGCCCGAGACACGCTCGCGCGGGCGCCAGACCGCCACGCGGGGCACGGTCCAGTAGCGCAGGAGCACAAACACCCACTCCTCGGCCGCGCGCCCGCCGGGGCGCCAGAGCACGAGCACCGCGGCGGCGACGATCACGACGACGGTGGCGGTGAGGCGCAATGCAAACGGCAGCGGCAGGTCGCTCAGCGCCCCGTAGGCGAGCGCAAGTCCGATCGCCGCCGACAGCAACTGGCGCATCGTCAGGCCCAGGAAGGCGCGGTCCGCGACCTCCAGGTGGGTGGGGATCTCGTGGCGTTCCATCACGCCGCCCCGCCCATCGCGCTCTGGACCATCCCGGCGATCACCCGCGCGAGCAGGACGATCGCGAGGCCGGCGAGCGCGTTGACGATCGCGACCTTGCCCTGCTCCATTTGCCGTGGTGACCCGGCGGCGCTCATGTACAGGAACGCGCCCCACATCACGAAGAACGCCGACACCGCCACGGCCACGCCGAGGCCGATGTTCAGCAGGTTCTCGAAGAGGCTGTTGATCTGCTCCATTCCGATTTCCTCTCTCAGTGCGCTTCGCTTCCTGGGGCGCTTCAGTTCGACGCCGTGCGCACGGGCTCCTCTGACTGCACCCTCAGCTCAAGGACCAGCCAGCGCCCGCCCTCCTGGACGAGGCGGCAGGTCACGCGTTGCCGGATCACGTGTTGCTGCGCCGTCCCGAGCGCCGGGTCGCTCCACCGCCGCGACTGGACGGCCGTCACCGATGCGGTGGCGGCGGTCGCGGAGAGCGCGGTAACGGACACGGACTCGACGTCAGTAGCGATGCCGCGCTGCAGGCGGCCGGCGTCGGGATCGACGGCCGCGCGAGCGAGCGCGTCGCGCAGCGGCCCGGCTGTCAGGGCGACGAGACGCGTGGTGTACGCGTCGGGATCGCGGTGGTCGAAGCTGCCGTAGGCAGTCACGAAGGCCGTGGCAGCGGCCCCGACCGCGCGCGTGTCGTGCTCGCGGCTGCCGATGCGCTGCGCACCGCTCCAGCCGCTCACCACGGCGAGCACCAGCAGCAGCGCGCCGCACCCGAGCAGCGCGTAGCCGGCCGCGCGTCCGCCGGTCACGAGGGCACCGCCGGAGTGGGGGATGGGGCCGGCGACGGGGCGCCGAGCTCCGCGGCGAGCTCGCCGAACGCGGCCTGGTAGTAGGCCATACGCCCGAGCACGAGCGCGACGTACTCCCAGCTGTGGTTGTAGGCGTAGACCGCGCCCGGGACGTCGCGCTGGACGTCGGCGGCGAGGAGATATCGCGCCATCGCCGGGATCACGTCCCGGTAGTCGTACGGGTCGCCGCCCTCACCGAACGCCGCCCAGCTCGGCGGCATGAACTGCCCGTAGCCGATCGCGCCCGCCCACGAGGTCGCCATGTTCGCGCCGAACCCCGACTCCACGGAGGCGATCGCGGCGAGCAGCGACCAGGGGACGCCGTTGCCCTGACCGACCTCCACCATCACGGCGAGGTGGTCGAGCGGAACCGGGGGAGGGTCCGAGCCGCCGCCACCGTCCCCACCGCCAAACGCGGCGAACGGGGCGGCGATGAACATCGCCACGATCACGACGACGAGGATCACCGGGACGAGGAGGGCCACGACCACTCCCCCGGCGAAGCGCAGCCCGTCACGGATCAGGTCCCCGAAGAGGGAGGAGGCGACGAGCGCAGCCTTGGCGATCATGCCCGCGCTCCTGCCGCACCGGCGGCCGCTCGGCCAGCGCCGCCACCGAGTCCGCCAGTGATACGGCTGAGGACGACGAGGGAGACTACCGACGCGAGCCCGGCGAAGCGCGTCTGACTGGAGAGCAGCGCCGGGACGCGGAGCGTGAGGTAGCAGACGGCGATGCCGAGCATCAGCGTCAGTGTGGCGTTCGCGACGCTGCCGGGCGTGAGCTCGACCATCAGTGCCGAGCCGAGGCGGAGTGTCAGCACCTGCACTGCCTGCTGGAACACGGTGATCGGGAGCAGGTGGGCCCACCAGCGCGCCCAGCCCTGGGTCTGCGGCAGTACCCAGGTCACGACCATCACCGGCGCCAGGACGATCAGGACGCAGATCAGCGCGAGCCGCATCAGCATCTGGAAGGCGAGCAGCAGCGCGACAATCGCGTAGGTCGCGGCGACCATGACCATCGCCATGCCCGACTGGTCGCCGCGCGCCTGGTCGTAGCCGGGGAGGCCCTGCTCGCTCACGGCCCCGGCGAAGGCGTTGTTGAGCTCGATCAGGACGGTGGCGATCTCGAGGGTGAGGTTGACGGCGAGCGCGGCGAGGATCACCCGCGGGAGCAGCTCCATGATCCCGTCGTAGGGCGCGCGCGTGTGCTGCTTGAGGACGACGTTGAAGCCGCCCCACATCACGATCACCGCGAGCGCGGCGTTGGCGACGCCGCGGCTGAGCTCCCACAGGGCGCGGACGGTCGTGCTTTCGTACGTCCCGGCGGCCGGGGTGCGGGTGATGATGTTGAGGGAGGAGTCGCCCATCCCCAGCGCCCAGTCGACGACGCCGGTGACCGCGTCGAGGATCGCCCCCGCGAGCGTCTCGACGACGGTATCGAGGACGGCGCTCGCCCAGTCCCGGGGGTCGAGGCTGCCAAGCAGGCTGAGGGGGTTAGGGATGTCTGGGAGCGGAAGCTGTGGATCAGCGGGCGGGATGTCGCCGGGGAGTGTACCGGCGGCAACTGCGGGAGTCGGACCGCCAGTCCCGGGCAGGACGGGTGACGCTGCTGCCGTCGCCGCGGCCCCGCCGGACGGCATCCCCGTCGAGGCGACCAGTGGCGCGCCGGCGGAGACGAGGTCACGGAGCGGGTCGGCCGCCTGCTGCGCGGCGGCGGGCGAGGGGATCCCGATCCAGCAGGCGAGCACCACGGCGGCGGCGAGCAGCGTCCCTCGCACGGCCACCCCCTTTCGCATCGGACCGTCCGCCCCTCACTCGGGCGGCGCGACGGCGGCGATGTCACGGGGGCAGCGTGCAACACGCCGCTCCACGGTCAGTCCACGGGGACGCTTACCCCGCTCCACACACGCCTATTCGGCGCTACGGGCGCTTATGTGGCACGACACGGGCGGGCAGCAATGTCTCGCAAGGAGTGGAACCGGGTCGGGGGCCCAGGGCGCAATGGCGTCGCATGGCAAGCCGACTCATGGTCCGGGCTCGGAGACGGCCTCCGCACTGAGAAGGCGAAGCACTGGGCCGCTTCCTCATGCGGGCTCGCAGCGGCACCGCCGACTCCATCGCCCCGCCCTACCCCTTATATTCTGCGCGAGCATCCTTCCCTATTGGCGGTCGAACCGCGCAAGAAATTTCAGCATGCGACTCGAACGCCTACATCTGAAGAACTATCGCTCCTGCTATGACGTCAACATCGACTTCAGCGAGCACCTTACGTTGCTCATTGGTGAGAACGACGCTGGAAAGAGCAATGTCATCGAGGCCCTGCGCGTCGCGACGCCGCCAGCTTCTGGCCGCGTCTCGGCATGGTTCGATGCGGATCGGGACCTGTCTTACGGACTTCAGCGTGGAGCCGCGATAGAAGTTCAACGTAGGTACTCGAACCTTACCGTGCGTGAAGATGCTCTCTACACCCCCGCGCTCGTCGATCCACATCGCAAACTGATTCACACCACGATCTTCAGTACCGATCCTTCCATCAATCGGAGGGACCGGCTCAAGACGATGGTCGGGGAGGCGCGAGTCCCAGATCCCGAACCCGAGAACCGGGAGCGAATCGCTCACGTCTATCTCCCGGCGCTGCGCGACGCCGGTCGGGCGCTCGATTCAGCCGATGGGTCGCGGTTGGCCGATGTCTTCATGTTGATCGCATCCGCTGAGGAGGTCGAAGGGTTCGAGGCCTCGGCGAACGACGCACTTACTCAACTCGCTGGAGGTGAGACAACCCGAAAGGTCGTTGCGAGCATCCAGGGTCACCTGACCCGCATGACGGAACCGGTGCGGCATCGTGTCGCGGACTTGCGGCCACGGAGTCAACGCCTTCAGCGGCTCGTGCGCTCGCTGCGGGTGCAAATGGCCGCAGCCGGGCTCACTCCAAGCGACCTAGTCGGCTCTGGTCTCGGGTACGCAAACCTGCTCTACATCGCGACGATCGTGCTGGAACTTGAGCGCGCCGCCCACTTCGATCTCTTGCTCCTCCTCGTCGAGGAACCGGAAGCTCACCTTCACCCACAACTGCAACAAGTGCTCTTGCGCTATCTCCACGATCAGGCGGTGGCGAGTGCCGTGCGCTCTCTCGAGGGTACCGAGCCGGAAGGCCGCATCCAGGTGATCGCGTCGTCGCACTCGCCTGAACTAGTGAGTGCCGTCTCGACCCGAAACATTGTCGCCCTGACATCAGCGCGGCATCCGGGGGCTCAGGACAGCGCATCCGGCGAGCCAGATACCGCGAGTGAGGGGACGACTACGGCCACGGAAGAAAGCCTGCCCGCCTTTGCACAGACCATGGCCGTCTCGCTGGGCTCAATCGCCCTTGCTGATGCGGAACGGAGAAAGATCGACCGCTACCTCGACGCGACGCGTTCGTCGATGCTCTTCGCGCGGCAGGTCATCCTGGTGGAAGGAATCGCTGAGGCGATCCTGCTCCGGGCCTTCGCCGAGCACGTTGTCTTCCCAAAGCACCGTGACTCAGATACGGAAGATGGGCACAACAGGCGATCGCGGGAGCAGTTCCGCGCGGTATCCGTCGTCCCTGTCGACGGCGTTGATTTCGTTCCCTACTTGAAGGTACTGCTCGCAACGCCGGCGCTTGCGGATCGAGTCGTGGTGGTGACGGACGGGGACGCCGGAGCGGGTGCAGCGCGAAGGAACACCATCGAAGAGGCCTTCGCCGCTCACGTCGCTTCGCGGGTCCTGTCTGTGTTCGTAGGCGCGACCACCCTCGAGGCAGAACTCTTCGCTGACACCGACAATGCCGCCCTCCTGCGCACCGCGTTCGCGGCCCAGCATCCCCGATCCCTTGAGAGGTGGGATGCGTTGGGCGCAGAGGGGATCCCCCCTGAGCAACGGGCTCTACGGTTCAGCGAGGCGCTTCGCACGAAGAGTCTCGATCTCGGTAAGGGCGATTTCGCTCACGTCGTCTCCGAACTGCTCTCCACCTCGCCGAGCCCGGCCTTTCGTGTTCCCGGCTATCTCGCTGACGCGATCGCTGCTGTCGCGCTGCCGGCGGCGGGGTAATGGTGGTGCCGCAGGGGCTGTCCGACGAACAGCTCCGCGTCCTGGATCCGGCGGTTCGCGTAGTCGAGGCCGGTCCGGGTTCGGGCAAGACTAGGTCGCTTGTTGCGCGCTTCATCGAGACCGCGTCCCGCTGCCCCGAGGGAACCGGGGTCGCGCTCCTCTCGTTCACGAACGCCGCGGTCGATGAGGTCCGTCGCCGGACGTCGAACGCACCCCAGTTGCTCCGCTCGCCCCATTTCGTGGGGACGATCGACGCCTTTCTGCATCGTTTCATCGTCAGCCCCTCAGAGGTCGCTCGCCTCGGCAAGCTGCCCGCCTACTGGGCTTCGTGGGACGACCTCCCTTCGGATATGCGGGACGTTCGCATCTATCAGGTGAAGGGGGCGGGAATCCCGCTGAGCCGCTTTCGGATGGCTGAGTCGGGTGACGTGACTCTGTCGGAGGGCGAGCTGTCGTGGCAGGAACAAAGTTATCTGGGCCAAGTCGAGGCGGCGGGCCAGCGCTCGGCTCTGGTCAATCGCGCCGGATCGATCATCCGGGGCCTGAACAAGAAGGGCGTGTACGACGCGAACAGTGCCCGTGTCACGGCGTACCACATCATCGAGGAATCACAGGGGAACGCCATCCTCGGGCGCCTCGCGCGGCGCTTTGTGGAGATCCTCGTCGACGAAGCGCAGGACTGCGACGCTGCGGAGTTCGCGATCATTCGCCAGTTGGCGGCCTTGACGAGCACGCTGGTGGTGGCCGATCCCGATCAGGCGATCTTCGGCTTTCGGGGCGGCGATCCGAAACTCTTCAGCGGCTACTGGAATGACCATTCGCCTGCCGAGCGCTCGAACCTCACTACGAATTACCGCTCTTCAGGGTCAATTTGCTCCGCGATCAACGCGCTCCGGACAGTTGGTGTCGGCGTCGCTGTGCCATCGGACACGTCAGCATGTCCTCCCGTGTACCTTCTGACGGGTACGTTGGCAGAACAGCGCAGCAAGTTCCTGACGATCCTGACTGAGGCGTCCCTCCTCCCCACCCAGGCGGTGGCGCTTGCGCACCGGAGGACGGATGCAGCGGCGTTCGCCGGCGGAACCGCCACTGCGGTCGCGGGCGGAGCGGGAAATCGCCTAGCCGTTCATGCGGGAGCCCTCCGCCGGCCTGGCGTGGCGGCCGCGGAGCGGATGCGATCCCTCCAGCACCTTGAGGACCTTCTGCTCGAGTTGCTCAGCTGGCCCGACGAGATGCTGACTGCGGCTCGAGCCGACCGGCTCGATGCCCTCGGACGATCCGCCGAGTGGCTCCGAATCGTCGTCGCCGGTGTCCTCGCGCAACTGGCAGTGGCCACAAGCAGCGCGCAGTTCGGCGCGATCGCGCGGACAGCCATCGGTCAGACTCTCCACGGGCTGCCATTTCCGGCCGCGTCGCTGTCGAGTCGCGTCAAGAAGCCGAGCGATGACGCCTGGCTTCTCTACGCAGCGGGAGACCAAGAGCAACTGCAGTACGACACCATTCATGGCGCGAAGGGTGCGGAATTCCCCGCCGTGGTCGTTTGTCTCCCTGCGAGCCTTCCGAAGCGCAACGGGACGGATGTGCTGGAGGACTGGGCATCAGGCACGAATAGCGAGGCGCGACGCGTACTCTACGTGGGCGTATCGCGTGCTGAGCACATCCTCGCGATTGCCGTCGGCACCCACGCCCCTCGGATAGAAGAACTCCTCTCCCTGAGCGGGACCGCGACTGAGATCCGCTAGGCCAGATTGGCGAGCGCGCATTGGGCTGCCAGCGCAGCAGACGCCGACGGCTCAGAACCGAGCCCGGGTGGAGTTTGGATCAACGGCTTCCTGAGACGTGCTCCTGTCGGCCGAGAGCCACCGAAATGCGTCGATCTACTGCCTGAACACCACCGCCTGAACCCCCTAATGCCATCCCAAACGAACATGGCGCTTATCTAGCCAGAACGCTTGGTGGCACGGAAGCGGACGCAGCAGCGCGGAACTACGCATCGAAATGTTCTTCTAGGTATCGATCCGCCTCGGCCCAGAGGCTCCCGTGGACTGAACCGTTCCCAGGGAAAAGCATGAGCGCACCTTGAGGGGGATCGCCCCTGTGCCGCTTCAGTTCGAGAATCTGATACGACCGGATTGCGGTGTCGCCGAGAGTCTTAATCCGCGCTCGCTCCTTGGAGTACCACTCGCGGAGGTATTCAGTTCCTGGCGGCAGTGGATCCGATAACGCAGGGGAGAGGAGCAGTGGTGCCGCCGGCGGGCGCCATTGGCGATCCAGTTCAGCGAGCAGGGCAAGAATTACGTTATCGAGGTCCTTCGAATGACCTCGCGGTGGAACGATGACGACAGTCACACGGAGAGGTACGAGGAGCGGAAATAGGCCCGGATATTTGTCGAGAAATCCTGCGTACGCTTCAGAGATCGCCTGCTTGAATTCGGACGTTTCCCCTGATGCAGTTGGCAACGGTGGCAGTTCAACTCGCACGAAACCGCTTAGCAGCATTTCGCGGGTGGCGCGCCGAGTTGTCATTATCCTGGGAAGTCGAAATCCCAACTCTTTGAGCATTGCATCCGCATCGGTATTCGGACTGGCCAGTAGGGGATCTCGATCGACACCCAGCAGAGACCGTCCTTCACCAAAGAACGCATTGCGAAGCCAACTATCATTGCCGTCGAGGACCAGTTCTTGCAATCGTTGACGTGCGTGATGCTCCATCAGATCCGCGGTCCGGAGCCACATACCTCCTTTCGTGCGTAAGGCCTCGGCCGTCCTCAGCTCCTGCCGGCAATCCTCTCGAACCAGATCATCTGCGTCGGGGTCCTCGCGGAACAGTCCCCTGCCATCGTTCAACTTCTTCGCTACGCGATAGGCAAGCGCCATATCAGACAACGCATCAGCACGGGAGCGTGCACTAATCGCGATCAGGGGCTTGGATATCTGCCCCTCCGCGTTCCAATCGTGATCGCAGGAGACATAGAGCATCTTCACCGAGCGATCATCGTGGAACAGCAGGGGGCCAGGATCTTCGCGAGGCGCGCTCGTGGATCCGAGCAGGTCGAGATAGTTCTTAGGCAGATTCCACAATTGTGCTGGTTGTTTTCGTGTAGTCCGGAACTCAAGTTCGACGGCAAGGGCCGCTGACTCCACGGCTTGCCACTTGGACCAGGCAAGCCCCTGCCGCACTTCATTTCGGAACGCTAGCGCTGCTTTAGCTGCACCTTTTCCCTTACGGTGAGGTTCTTGATGCACGAGCACGCCAAAGGCGCGATTTCGTCGCTTCGCGCGGGCCAACCTGTACCCTCTTGAGAAATCGGCTTCTGACATGTGCCCCAGCTGTTCAGGGTGTTTGCCACCAAGTAGGTAATCGTGACGACCCACAGCCCCGGGCGGGGCTAACCACTCTTCGTAGGCTCACTAACCGCGCGCGGATGTGCCGTGGATCGTAGGTCGAGCACAACCTCAGCGGTCCTCTGCGGTCACCTCATTCGGAAGGCTGCGCCCGGAAGATTCTCTCGCAAGGCTGCCGAACAACTGCGCACGAGGTTCCGGCAACAGACCGAACTACATCGACGACCGCTCCCGCCCAACGCGAGCTTGACGGCGACGGCAACAGAGTGGGGAGCAAGCGATCAACGCCGGGGCTGACCACCGCTTTCCCAACCGCTACTCAGGATCCTTCGCGTGTCACTGGGGCGCCATCAACGTGCCCGCCCGGTACCGCCGCTGGACCGAGCCGGACCGTCTCCAGATGCTCTCGCAGTCTCTCGGATGTGGTCCATGAACTCCCAGTCATAGCCCTTCTGGAATTGCTTCGACTGGCGGATTGAATCCGGGTCACTGCGAACCATGCCAGGGCCGCGACGGACAGGGTACGAAAGGCGGCCCGCTTCGTCCTTGACCGAAACGACCGTTGGCGACTTCGCAATCCCGACTACCAGACAAGAACGCGTCAACCCCACTCTATCGTCAAGCAAGACCTCCCTCACCTTAATCCCCGGAGGGGCGAGGTCAGAGCGAGACAGGACCGAGTTGTAGATGTGCTTGATTCTGTTTTCCACGTCCTGGACACCGAGGACTCTACGGGGCGGCGTATCGCTCACTCCGACCACAAAGATGCCCCCTTCGGTGTTCGCGAAGGCCGCGACACGTTCGCAGAAGTCCTGCTCTTCCAGGCGCTTTGCGTTTCCAGTGGCATGCCACATCGCCAAGGCTTGCTTGACGTCCCACCACGTCTCTTCTGTCCGACCGCTCGTCACAACCTCGTTGACAAAGGCTTGCCAGAAGGCCTCATTGTCGAACAATGCAACAAGTGTTTCGGCCTTGTCTATCTCGATCTCGAGATCTCGACATGAGTTCCTGAGAAGTTCGAGATAGGTCACGAAGTTGTTCGATACCGCGTTGGCCACTCTGTGGGATACCCGGTGATAGGGAACATGTATCGGGCCGGAATAGCTCTCGGGATCCATCGCGTCTGCGATCTCGGCAGAGACGTCGAGGATCACTCTGCGAAGCGTGGTCGACGATCTTATACGAAGCCCAGTGGCCCACTCAGTGCAGATACGCAGTTGGTCTGCTTCCCCCATTTCGGGTTCGGCGTGGAACTCCCGATCGGCAAGCCTGGTCGAACCCCAGATCTTGTAGGTAAAAAGGATCGATGGGCCTCGATCGTCGCGCTGGTCAAGCCAGGTCACGAAATCCAGGAAGCGACTGACTTGCGCCGCGTTCGACTCGCACAGCTGGAACACCGATTCGACAAGGCCGAGATATGTTGTCGGTGCGTCTTTGGATTGGAGATTCCTTGCATCCTCGAGGAGCTTCTGAAGAGCTTCACGCGCCTCTGCGGCCTTGATCTTGAGGACATCAAGGTCAGCCATGCTCTCGCGCACCCACCAAGCGATCTCGTCCCCCGCGACAAGTCTGCCGAAGTCAGTGCGGCGAGTCCTCGTAAACCCAGATTCATCGCTTGTTTGGTCGTAGAGCGCTGCGTCCATCTTTCGCGCAGATCGAATAATGAGCAGGTGCGCCTCCCCCAGTTGGCCAAGGGGAGGCTCTCTCAGCATTGCGTCGTAGGCAGCGTCTTCGTCTAGCAACATTCTGAGGGTCCCTGTCCGCCGCTGGGGACTTTTATTGGAGCGCGATCCGATCCCGTACGGCAAGTTCACAAACAACGTGTGGGCGAACGATGCTCCGCGCCGGCGCACTTCGAATACACCGAACTCTGACCACGCACCACTACCCCGTCCTTAGGTAGTCCCTGTTTGTCGACTTATGTCCCAACGAACCCGCGCGGCGGTTGGTTTGCGATATCCCGTCGGTCTAGCTGTCGTTGTGCGTCCCGGGGAAACCCTCGCGTATCGAGGAGGTTCGCGGCCTCTAACGCGGGCCTACCGCACCACTCGCGCACCAGAGCGAACACGGCTCCCGCTCTCTCTCATCGTCGACATACGCATCGGGCGGCACGAATGTGGCAGATCAAGGGAACTACCCCGTCGGCGCCCCCAGTCGATCGTTCTACCGCGAACAGCCGAGCTTCGAGGTTCTTCCTCCCTCCTTCCTCACGATCGTGAGCACTCGTCCGGGTGCCGTTCAGCGATCCGACGCACCATGCGCAGCGCGACCGGCCATGGCGCGACCGGAGCACCGGCTTCCCGATCTGTTGATCATCGCGCGAACCCCGAGCATCGCCTCAGCGCCACACTATCCAACGGAGAGGGCACTGATGATTTCCTGCCCGTGAGGGCACCCGTCCTCTTGGAGTCGACGCAGTGTCTCGATCAAGATCAGGCTCTGCTTCTCTGAGGGCAGCTTTCCTGGGATCGACTCAGCGATCCGCAGAATGTCCGCTTCCGTCGGCGAGAGGAGCTTCCGTTCGGCCCCCCACTGACGGACGCCGCACCAGAAGTCAGGCCCTGCCTCGAGCACACGTGTCTGAACCTCGATGCCGTTGAGCATCCGCTGGTCCTTGCGGGCGGCACGTTGTTCCTCCCGCTGTGCGTCACGGCTCGTGAGCTCTCGTACCCAGGCGCCCTCCCACGGGACATCGAGAGCACTCACTCGACTCCAGCACGCCTCCTGCTTTGCCCACTCCGTTACGTTCCGCTCGGTATCGATGATCGCCTGGTTAACCAGTGCTGAGGTCACCTCAAGAGCGCGGTCGAGCCCGGCAGGCACCTTCTGGTCGCGCCAGATGCGGTTGAGGTCCACACTCAGACCGCGCTCGGCGACATCGAAGGCGACCTTGGCGATCGTGTAGGCGACGACGTTCGCCCGATAGCCGCCCTGATACCACGGCTGAGCCGACACCAGCCGCTCGGTGTGGCGGAAAACGATGGCCTTCGCCACGATCTGCCGGAAGTAGGTCTCGTTGAAGTCGTCGGCGTTCCGGTCCCATGTACGGGAGATGTGCTCGGCGAAGTCCACGAAGTTCTTCTGCGCCCCGCGGCTCACGATATGCGGTCGGAACTCCCACAGGCTGAGGAACTTCGCAAGGTCAGTCTTCGTGAACATCTGCTGCTTCGGGTACTCGAGGTCGAAACGTCTCCGCTCCGCAGGGGTGCGATTGGCGCGGGCATCCTGGTACTGGCCCCGGGCGCGCTCGTAGAACCACTTCGAGTCACGGAACGTGCCGTCGGGAGAGGGCGCAAAGACGCGACGAGAGAACCCCTCCATCCGGACGTGGAAGGGATGATTCGCGAAGAAGTCTGCCGCGTTGACGCGGTTCTGGCTGTTCGCGTACTCGGAGATGCGTGGGACGATCTCGTCCGCGCGCTCCGGGTCCACGATCGAAAGCTTCATCTGCACGAAGACCCGGGACAGGTCGACCCCTCGGCGGCTCGCCGCGTGGATCGAGGCCGTGGTCTGACCCCCGTTCACGATCTGGAGGTTCCGGATGGCGGTGACCTGCTGCGCGTTCCCGTCTTCAACCAGTTCGATGCTCTCGGCAGTGGCGGCGATCCCGTTGTTGTAGGCCAGGAACATCTCTGGTTCGTTCTCGATGGTGTTCCGGATCCCCCGGTTCACACCTCCACGCGCCTGGAGGAAGGAGCGCACGTTCTGTTCGAGCAACCGCGCGCCCCAGCGCTCGTAGATCGCCGCCAGCTGGACGCCAGGAATCACGGCGAGGTACGCGCGATAGTCGGTCCCGTCGACGTGTGCCGGCAGCACCGGCAGGCCCGCGCCGAAGGTCCCCTTGAGATCGACGACGATCTCCTCGCGTCCGTGGGTCGCCGTGGCGAAGCGATGGAGCCGCCCGATGTCCCAGACGCTGTACGTGACGGGCTTTCCGTCGAGGCTCTCCGCCTCACGCCCATCGACCCGGGCGCTCAGCTGACGGTTACTGATGAGGAACAGGCGGATCTTCGCGATCGACGTCCATCGCGATGCGATCAGGCTCGCCAGACCGAACGCTGGCGAAGTCTCTTCAAGGCTGTTGCGGAACCCGGCATCCCGCGCCCGCTCGACGAAGTTGAGCAGTCGCCGAAAGATCGCCTCCATGTCGGTCGCTGTCAGCGAACCGATGGCGTCGGATGGATTGAAGTCGGCAATGATGAGGCTGAGTGTGCCGTCAGTGCTCGCCGGATCCCCCCCGTAGCCGTCGACGCGCATACCGCGAGGGGGCAAATAGAACGCACGGTCCGCCGTCTCCAGCTCGCCGGCGTCGATCAGTTCGTTGCAGAAGAGGTCGAAGAAGGCATCTTCAACATATCGGCCATCGGCGTCCGCGGCGCCGAGGACGTCCTGGAAGAAGTCCACGTAGAACTCACCAAGCTCAACTGCCATCCGCAGCAGCTCCTTCCAGCGCAGCGGCCACGAGGTCCTCATCGACCCGATAGGGCTCGCAGGCGTTCAGGCTGACCGCGTAATGCACTCTGGTCACTCCGGGGTCGAGTTGCGAGGCAGAGATCCTCGGGAAGCCCTCCGTGACCCGATAAAGACGGACACCACCGTCCACCCACCAGGAGTCCGAGTAGTCGTCTGCCCAGCGAAAGCCGGCGGCCTCAAGGCGGGACTCGTAGAGTTCGAGGACTCCAGCATCGAGCGCTCCGATGTGATCCCTGATCCGCGTGACGACGGATGTGACCGTGAACGCCCCCGGTGCCTCCGGCGGCGCCTGATCCAGATCGACGACGTGCAGGAAGAGTGCGTCGATTCCGGTGGAGTCCAGCTGAGACTCGGAACTGATCGCGACGTGAGGCGTGGCTCCTCCACGCCGGGCCTTCGCTTCGATGCAGACGAATGCGAGCTCGAAGTCCTTCGGTGCATCGAGCGGCCCGATCCACCCCTGCACCGCATCATGTGCATGTAGGACTGGCAGCAGGCATCGCTCCAGGCAGAGCAGCTCCCCGATCAGCCCCTTCTGCTCCTCAGGGCCGAGTCGCTCACTCCCCCCACCGCGCAGCAGATGGTGCCAGCGCCAGGTACGCGTAACGGCGATCGCGATCGCTTCGGTCTCCGAGGCCGCTGTAGCGGTGCTCTCCACGATGTCGCTGCAGAGCCGGAAGAAGATGTCCCGCTGGGCCGCGTCCTGAAGCACCCACAGGATCGAGGGGTGTTCTCCCTCCTGCCCACCGGACTGCGCAACATCGATCCCGCGGAGCCGAGGCAGCGAGTTCGCAAACGGCTCCTGGTCATGGCGCAGGATCAATAGGTAACGGTCTTCTGCCGACCGCGCCCAGTAGAAGTTCCATGGTAGGTCCGGATCGACACGACGCGCGGTCACGCGTGAGGCATCAGGCGGCAGCTCCAGGTTGCCCCACGGATCGTCAACCGACGCTGTCATCGAGTTCCTCAGCACCGAACTCATCCTGGTAATTCTCACGCATCCACGTCGTGTTTACGACGTACTCGACTCGCTTCTCTTCCCGCTCCGTCCGGGGGAAGCTGATGCTGTAGGCGACCACTGGGCTCGACTCCTCGAAGGCCCCGCGACGCGGTGGGTCGATCTTCAGCAGGTGGATAATGAGGAGCGGTCGTTCTCGGTAGCGGCGGTAGGCCCGGTCGGGGAAGTTGACGCCCCTGCGCGACCCGGTATCGCGGGTACCCGTCAGCGAATCGAGATAGGACTGTTCCGCTTTGCGGATGAGCTCCGCCGACATGCCTGTGCGCTCGATCCCGCGCGAGGCCACGCGCTGATTGTTCGAGACTGGCAGGGCCAGGTCATTGCCGCGGCTTCCGGGCTGGCGACGCTGGCAGTAGATCGGTAGGCCAAGCAACTCGTCCTGGAACGTGTCCTCGGTCTCCCTGATGCTCGCGATCAGTACGTCCCAGCGGGCCAGCTCGTCATCGCTGCGATCTTCGATGTACCGCCGCACGGGTGCAGACTCGGTGAGCATGGACCCCGGATGATTCACGAACGCCGTGATGAACTCGGTGATCGGCCCGACGGGAACGTCACGCAGGAGCCACCCGCCTGATACCTCGCGAGCCGTGGCGCCGTCGATCCCGAGAGCGGCCAGGGCCGTCGCGAAGTCATCGACCGCCCGGCGGTTGCGCAGGCAGCGATCGCGATCACGCCAGAGTGTCGTCGTCTCGATGAAGTTATTCCCCAGTCCGACACTAACGACGAGCCTCTGGCTGCTCCCCATCTTGTTCCGCGCCGTGACGATGAGCCTGTCCGGATGGCTGCGGACGCGGAGTCCGAACTCTTCCGGTGTGGCGCTTGCCGCCTCCATGATCCGAAGCTCCTCGCGCAGCATCTCGATCGACTCGGTGATGTGCGCGTACCAGCCCTCGGCTTCCTCGGGCATCCAGATCCGGCAGAGGTCGTCATAGTCGGGGCGATAGCCGAACCAGCGGCCCATCTGCATGAGCGTGTCGTACATGATCGAGTTCCGCAGGAAGTAGCTGACCATGAGCCCTTCGAGCGTGAGGCCGCGAGAGAGCGACATCCCGCCCACGGCGATCACGTTCAGGCCTGTCTGCTGGTACTCCCGGTAGTTGAGGTTCCCGGCCGAGTTGCTGTTTACCTCGACGACGCGCACCGGTGCGGCGGCGGCATGAAGCTGAGCCTGGACCTGATCCCAGTCGAACTCGGCGTCGGCAAACTCCGTTTCCCAGATCGCGTGCAACTCCCTGATCTCCGGGTCGCGGAGTGCGCGCGCCGCCGGCAATGCGCCATTGATGCGGACGCTCGACTGGATCTGCTCGAGGCGGTGGTGCACCTCGTTCCGAATCTGCCTCTGGACGTCGGTGAACCGCGAGGCATTGATCAGCATCGAGCAGTGCGCCGTCTCATGACCACGCGCCAGACGGATCGCACGTCCGACGATGAACGTCCGGATGGCGTCGAGCAGGCTCGTGGGCAGGAAGTCGACCGGTGCGTCCTTCTTGTGGCTGAGCGGGAGCCAGTCATCGCTGTCATCGATGTGGCGAATGACCGCTTCCGAGTCCTGAACGAAGACCCGTTCCGCCCCGAAGTAGTTCGACGGCGGATCGAGGCTGACGATGAAGTGCCGGGGGAACAGGTCGTCGCCGAACATTTCATCGTCGCTGTCCGGGTCGATGAAGATGTTGGCGAAGGGGGTGGCGGTGTAGCCCACGTAGCAACTTCTATCGAACATTCCGAGCAGCGTACGAATCTGTGCGTTGATCCGTGAGGGCTCCTGACCGTCGCCCCTCACATTGATCGAGGCGTTGTCGGCCTCGTCATCGATCAGGAGCATCGGGGCACTCACCGTCCCACCGACCTTCGCGCTGTGCTCCCGGATCCACTCGATCAGGTTCCGGAGCGTGCTCGAGTGCTTCTTGATCACGAACACAGCGGGTTCGTTCAGGTTGTCGAGGGGGATGCCGACGCCCGTCGCCATGACCTTGTTGAAGTCACGCACCGAATTCGTGAACGTCACCGGCCGCCTGGTCCGGTCGAAGCGACCAACCCCGATGAATCGATCCTCGCTCTTCGACAGCAGCCTGGCGCTGTCCCGCCCCACGAATCCCTCATCGATCCGAAGCTGAGTCTGGTTTCGGAGGTTGTTGTGTACCCCCGCGATCACGACGATCAGTCGGTACCCGGCATCCGCAGCCTTGCAGATGAGCCCGGTGTAATTGGCGGTCTTCCCCGACTGGACATGCCCGACGACCATCCCGCGTCGGTCCCACGGCCCCTCGCGAAGCGGGTTCTCCAGCAGTGGACTGCAATTGTACCCATACCCGGTTGTGCAGAAGGTAGTGGTCGTGCAGTAGGAGTAGACGTGATCGATCGCGGCGCCCTGCGATCCATAGTGGTAGATATTATAACCGTATAGATCTGCGGCGACCAGATTGAATGTGGCACCAGTCGCCGAGGAGCCTGACTCCCGGTAGTAGTCACCAGAATCGTTGAACCAGACCGTCTGACGCACGCACGAAACGCCGCTGCAAGTACTTGACACCTGTTCCGCAGCTACTCGGCCAACTCCAAGAGTGAGGAACAGCATAGACACGAAGCAGATCGTGAAGGCAGCCAGAGACAGTCGCTCGTGGCGGAGTCGTGAGGTCATCGAGGTTCACCTTCTGGGACAATGCCCCGTGCATTGAGCGCCCAGTCATTAACAATGGACGCGAACAGTGTGGCATCGTATTCGCGGGTTGTTTCGCCGCCATAGATATTGCCGGTTCCAGGGCGCGATCGGTACGCGACGGTGAAGAACGGCTCGTCGAAAGAACCAGTCGCCGGACCAGGGTTGAGGGTCACGTCGGGAAGGAACTCCGCCTCAGCGTCGGGGAAGGCGGCCGCACTGTCCGCCGCGCGGAGGATGTCCTGCTTCTCGACACCGAACACGACGAGGACCCGGCCGGATGCGAAGAGCGTGCTGAGCACGTGTTCCGGCAACTCCTGGAGTGAATCCGCATCAAGGATCACCCCGTCAGCATCCGACGCGAACACCTGTCCACGCAGTTCGTCAGCAGAGACTGCGTCCCGCATCACCACGGCGTCCGGGACCAAGCCCTGCTCGAGCAGTTGCCTGGTCTCCTCACCTGCGAGCACCACATATTCTGCCCGGAATTGTCCTTGCTCCTGAGCGGACGACGATTGTGCGCCCAGCGGGCCGCTCGCCAGCAGGAGGACGATCAGTGCCGTGATGATCCCGGCCCCAGTCCCGGTCAATGCCCATTTCATATGGCTCATGAAACACCTCAGGATTCCAGATCGCTTTGTTTCCCTAATTCGTTGCGTGCATCCCCTCCACTACCCAGCCCTGAATAACACGAACCTACACTCCGTCGAACTGAATTACCTCACCCACCTCGTCACATGCGGGTGACTACGCTCGGGTGGCTACATAGACAAGTGGGCTGACATCCGTCAGGTCACCGTCGAGGCCATGCTGGGCGACTTTCTCGCCACGCTGGCCACGCGTGCGGTCGATGATCAGGCGAGGTTCGAGGGGGCGGAGCGAGAACGCGTCGAGCGTGAGGCGCACGAGCGACGGGAACGCATCAAGCGGGCCCGGACTGACCGCCTGCAGAGAGAGGTCGCCGACTGGGAGGCAGCCGAGCGTATCCGTGAGTACATCGCACGCCTACAGATCCGTCTCGAGGGCGTGGACCCGCCCGACCGAGATCGCCTCGCCGAATGGTGTGCATGGGCGCTGGGCCGGGCGGACGAGCTGGACCCGACGGTGAACGTCTCGAAGGTGGTCGGCTTCGACGACCCTCGCGATCAGTACTGGTCACCCCCGCGACCGCCGTACTGACCTTCACGCAACGCCCGAGGGGACGAAGCGGTCGCCCGCGTCACTCGGCGGAGCGACGGAAGGTCCACGATCGTCAGGTGATGCCTGGAGCCGGCGATCGAGTCGGGACGGGTTCGCGAATCGGGCGTGTCGAGTCCCACGAGCGGGTGCCACACAGCGGTTCGGTTGCTCGGTTGGCTGGGCAGCCAGTGCCTCATGGTGTATGTTTTCTCCGGGAGATTTATGACATGACACCTGCACCACCGACACTGACGCCCGGTCGGGTCTACCGGACGCGGGACTTCGCACGCTGGACATCGAATCCGCCCCGTTTCGCGCGGCGGCTCGCGCAGGAGGGCCGGCTGAAGCCGCTCGCCCACGGACTCTTCGCCTCCCCGAAGCAGGGACGCTTCGGCGTGGTGCCGCCGACCGACGAAGCGGTGATGCGCGCGTTCCTCGATGGCGCACCGTTCGTCCTGACTGGCCCGGAACGCTGGAATGCGCTCGGTCTCGGGACCTCTGCCTCGTTTGCCGCACAGCTCGTCTACAACACCAAGCGCTCGGGCGAGTTCCAGCTGGGCGGGCGCCGGTACGTGCTGCGGCGGGTCGCGTTCCCGAAGCAGCCGTCGCCCGAGTGGTTTGTGGTCGACCTCTTTCAGCACGCTGAGCAAGCGGCTGCCGATCGCGACGACCTCACTCGGGCGCTCGGCGAAGCCCTCCGACGCGGGCGGTTCGACGCGGCCCGGCTGCGGACCTGCGCGCAGGAGTACGGCTCGCGCGACACGCAACAGCGGATCGAGGAAGCCCTCGACGCCGCGCGGTCGGTGGCGGCGTAGTCACGGATGTTTGTCCACGAGGATCGCGACTTCGACGACCTGCTCCGGATCGTCGCCGACGAGCACGGGCTCGCCGTCGGCCTCGTCGAGAAGGACTACTGGGTCACGCACGCCCTCTGGGCGCTCCTCCACCAGGGGTTCGACATCTGGTTCAAGGGCGGCACCTCCCTCTCGAAGGGCTTCGGCCTGATCGAACGCTTCTCCGAAGACCTCGACCTCAAGGTATCGCCGGGGCGTGTTGTGGCGCTCCCGGAAGTGTCGGACTGGACGCGAGAGGGCGCCCGGGTCACCGCGGAGCGGCGCCTCTACTTCGAGGCACTCGCCACGATGCTGGAGGTGCCGGGCGGCGAGCCGTCGCTCGACGAGGCACTGGCCGATCGCTCGTGGCGCAGTGCCGGCATCCGCGTCACCTACCCCGGCCAGCACCTCCATGACCTCGGGCTGCTCCGTCCATTCGTCCTGCTCGAGGTGGGCAGCGCACGGGTGACGCCGTACGTGGAGCGTGACCTGTCGTCGTTCGTCCACGACACCCTCGAGCGTGAAGGACAGCTCGCAGCGTTCGAGGACAACCGGCCGCGCGAGGTGCGATGCGTGCACCCACTCGTGACTCTGATCGAGAAGCTCGACGCGCTCCACCGGCGCGTCCCGAGGGAGGACCTGGATGCTGCCACCTTCGTCCGCCACTTCGAGGACGCGGCCCGCATCATTGCTGCGGTGCCCTCCTTGCCACCGCTCGATTCCTACGCAGACACCGCCTCGCTGACGGACGAGATGCGCTCAGAGGGGCAGATCCGACAAACCCCGTCCGCGGAGGACGCGGCCTTCCTGCCCGGCGACGACGAACGCTGGGCGCAGATCCGTGACGCCTACCGGGCCATCGAGCCGATGTACTGGGGCAAGCGAGTCGCGCTGGAAGACGCCTGCGCGTCGATCCGTGAGTGGGTCTCGACGGAACTCATGAATCCCGAGCGCTGAGCTCGCGGGACACAGGTCTCGACGCGGGGTGGCCTCCTCGCCCTATCAAGGTCCTGGAATGGGGCCCGCTCGGAAGCGTCTGATCGTCAGGGCGCGTCGGCCAGGGCCATTACTAGTCTGCAGTGAGGAGTGCGGTCGATGGAGTACAGCCGGTTTGCCGTCGATACGAAACCGTACTGCGTCTGGGATCCCGAACTCCGTGCCCAGAGCAGGACTTCGTGCAGCGGCTCGATCCCTCCTACTTCGAGTTCGTCGCCGACGCCTACGCCGCCCAGCAAGGGGAGCCCAATCCACCTGGGGGCGATGACGCTGCCGCGGTACCGATGCACGCGGCGCTCGCACTCCGCACCGCCTATGTCCACGCCGCCGAGACGCTCCTCGCCCTCCTGCTGCGGGCGCGGCAGGATACGACCAGCAAATACAACAGCATCAAGCATGGGCTGCGCACCGATGCGGGTGGCTTTCGCCTGGCGATGGGCGTCGAGGATCGACCGGGAGAACGAGCCGCTCCCGCCCGCATGAGGTCGTTCGGCGGAAGCCGGTACGGCTCGTCGTACTGCGAACTCCGCCCGATCGGCTCCCGGGAACCGTCTGCTGGTGTGCAACGGCGGCTGCGCCTGGCCCTCCAGGTCGCCGACGCCATCGCCCGCGTCGATGGGAATGAGGTGTCCCGCGCCTGGTTCCAGGGCCTCAACCCCCAGCTGAGCGATCGCTCGCCGGCACGCCTGCTCCGTGAAGGCGACCTCGACGAGGTCGGACCGGAGGTCGTCGGCGCCGCCCGCGCCTTCCTCGCCGGGGGATGAGCGGACAGCTGGTGCGGCCCTAACCGCGACTTCCGAACGCGGCTACGCGCGATCATCGACGTGGAGCCGGCCGACGAGTTGCGGGCGCTGGTCGCGCCATATACCGCGGACGCTTAACAGCACGGTCCCGTACCGCGCAGCGCAGCGCAGCCCGGCTGAGTTGTACCGAGTCTCCTCACGGCGGCGCGGCTTTAGTCCAAGTCCGCCGCCGCACTACCTCACGTGGATGCCAGTACCAGAGGGGTATCACCCCCGAAGCGCAGTCCTTGACCTTTGAGTCGCTCTAACGTCTACCGTCGATTCATGAACATCGCGGCGCTCGCGCGGCAACTCGGGATAACCACTCACACGATTCGCTTCTACGAGCGGCGTGGGCTGCTCCCTCCTCCCGCGCGAACGGACAACGGGTATCGAAATTACTCGGAAGCCGACGCGGACCGGCTCCGGCTGCTCATCGGCCTGCGACGACTCGACCTGCCCTTAGAGCAGGCCGCTGAACTGGCGAGCATGTGCGCCGCAGGTCGCTGCGATGAAGTTTCGGGCGAACTTACGACAGCAGTCATTGAGAAGCGTCGGGAACTCCGCCAGCGAATGGAGGAACTGCGGTTCCTCGATGAACGACTCGCACACCTCGCGGGACAGTTGGGAACGGGCGAGCCGCCACGTGCCCTCATCACACTGACAGCTACGAGAGAGGAGGCTGGCGATGATTCGTTGTGAATCCTGCTGCTGCGACAAGCACTGCTGCGGCAACTGCTGAGGCGAGGGTCGGCACCAGCGAAAGCGACGAGGAGAGGAGCGCGACCACCGCGCTGCAAGAAGGTGAGACGTACCGGCGCCCGAACGAGGGCTCTGGGTCCGTAATCACGGTGACGAAGGGCGCAAGACCCGCTGTCGGTGACCAGGCGACGCGATGCTGTGGGCTTAAGATTGAGCGCGCGTAGCGCCCTCCGATGCCCGTGCTTTCTGCTGGCTCGGCAACCAAGGAACGCCCTCGCGAGGGCGTTCCTTGGT
>QZJI01000014.1 GCA_003599735.1 Dehalococcoidia bacterium
GATGAGCTGGCCGAAATACGGTTTGCGCACCAGGGAGTCGGTCTGCAGGGTGGGGCCGAGCCAAGCACGGGTGCCGCTTTGATGGCTCCCAGAGCGGAACATCGCCTGGTAGTTGGTCTCGGGGTTCTTTGCCAGCCCGTCAGGCCGTGTCGCCTGCCCCTTCACCGACCCCTTCGTCGCCACGTACATGTGGAACCACATGCGGGTGACGCCCGGTTGCAGGGAGTTCTGGTAGCGCGCCCGCGCCATACCCCGTGCGACCTTGTAGTACGGGTCATCTTTCTTCCATCCGCGGTACGGCCGGTCCTCCGGATCAGCGTCGAACCAGACGTAGTCGCCGTCCTCGATGCCCAGCGCCTTCGCGTCCTTCGGGTGGATCTCGATATACCCCTCACCCACCCACGGGGCGCGCTTGTCCTGCCGCCGGATGTCGCCAAACGGGCCGAACAGCATCGAAATCCAGTCGAGGTCGACCGGAGTCGTGTGCGCGCCGTGCCGGTATTTCGGCGTGATGAAGATGAACTTGTACTTCGAATCCTTGTTTGTCAGCGGGTGCTTCGTGACCTTCAATTCGGACCACGGCTTCACCACGTTGCGCACCTGGCGCGTCTCCGTGGAGAGATCGTCCACCTTCAGGCCGTACACCTCCGGTCCGCTCGGAGCAAGCATCGGGTGCGGTTTCCCGTGAATCACGTTCGGCTCGTGGAACGTCGAGTCGATCGGCTCGCGGAAGACCGGCAGGTTCTCCCCGTGTTCGATGAACTCCGGCTCGTCGCGGTAGAATTCCAATCGCCCGGTCTTCGTATACCAGGGCTTGCTCTCGTTCCGCTGCTCCCAGCCTCCCTGCCGCGGGTAGGTGCGGTAGTTCATCAGCGCCGGGAT
Organism: Dehalococcoidia bacterium; assembly: GCA_003599735.1. Lineage (GTDB taxonomy): Bacteria > Chloroflexota > Dehalococcoidia > UBA2979 > UBA2979 > SURF-43. Next base: position 883 of record QZJI01000014.1, read on the forward strand.
ACCCTGCTGCGCCTTCGCCTCCATGTCCAAGACGTTGTAGCCGCGGGTACTCGTCGAGGCATCAAAGATGCGCTGGAGATAGACCTCAGATTTGCCCTCATGGATGAATTTCCACGCGTCGACAAACCGTTGGTCGCCGGTCAGGCCGCCCAACGCCTTCGCCACCCCGGCCAACACCTCGTAGTCCGAGCGTGTATCGAAGATCCGCTTCAACGGGGAGCGCGGGTAGATATGGAGGAACGGGTTCGTGCATGACGCTGAGGCGTCGACGAACTTGTGCTCTGCCCACGAGTCCACCCCGAACACGATGTCGGAGTACTCACACGATGCCGTCCACCACCACTCGTTCACGAAGATCGCCTCGATCCGAGGCAGCGTGTTGTGGACGACATCGTGATGCCACTTGGCGTTCCCGAGGAGTGAGTTGGAATTGCCGAAGTGGATCAATTTCGTCGGCGACGGCATATGCGTCTTGCCGGTGAAGTTCTTGTTCCCCACCCGGAGCGGGCGGTCACCGTAGTTGTAGTAGTGGGCGGATTCCGCTTTGTAGTAGACCTTGTACCGGGCCGGCTTCGCCGGGTCCAGCTCCAGGTCGAACGGGTTCTCGCCAATGAACTGCGGCATCCCGTTGAACAGCTCGCCGCGGTAGTTCCCGGCGTACGACCCCACGTTCCCCCCCATGTGGCCGATGTTGTCGGTCAACGCGGCAAGCAGGAAGATGGCACGGTCCTTCAGGTGGGCGTTGAAGAAGTGGTTCGGGCCCATCCCGTGCGGCAGCAAAGTCCTCTGCCTCGCCTTCGCGATCTGCTTCGCCAGCCCCTCGATGGCCGCCACCGGTGCCCACGTCACCTCCGAGGCGACGGCGGGCGTGAAGTTATCGTCCAGATATTGCTTCACCAGCGAGAAGACAGTGCGCGCCTTCACCTTCTGGCCGTTCGCTAGGGCGACATCGAACTCGCCGTCGAGCGCAGGGTCCGTCAGGAACTTGTCGCCCACATGGTCGCGCGTGACGGGGACAGCACGGTTTGCGCGGGCGTCCCAAACCATGAAGTCGCCCCACTCCGCTCGCATCTCCGGCGTCAGGTAGGCGGTCGCCTGCTTCGTGGGTGTCGGCATGGACTGGCCTGCCGGGAGCATGGTGATGTAGTTCGTCAGCGCGGGTGCTTGGTAATTCGCCACAACGTCCGCCGCCGACAGCAACTTCTTCGTGTCCATCCGCACCAGCAGCGGCAGATCCGTCGTCCGTTTGACGGTCGCCTCGTCATACAGCCGGTTGGCGATGATGTACTGCGAGCAGGAGAGCGCGAGCGCAGCATCCGTGCCTGGACGGATCATGATGACCTCGTCGGCACGGTTCGAAGAGGACTGATAGTCCGTGGTCACGGTAATGAGGCGGGTGCCCTTCATCCGCGCCTCGGCCAGCCAGTGTCCGTCCGGCATCTTGGTGGAAATCCAGTTCATCCCGAACATCACCACCAGGTCGGCGTACTCAGGAGCAAACAGGTCGAACTCAACCGTCTTGTGGCCGGTGACCATCGGGTGGCCAGGTGGCAGGTCGGTGTGCCAAGCGTAGTTGTCCCAACCGCGAGCCCCCAAAGCCGCGTCCTTGCCCACCTTCCGAATGCTCTCGTCCAGCAGCGCCAGCGAGTTCGCGTGCCGGTAGAAGCCAAAGATGCGGCCAATGCCCAGCAATGGCATCCCGCCCCGCATCTTCAGCGTGCGCGTGCCAGCTCCCGCCATGGAGTCCACCATGTCGGGGTCGTACCCCTGCTTCAGCAGGAGTTGCTTGCCTTGTTCGCCGGAGTACGTGGTGGCGATGTTCTGGTACGCCTTTGCGGCATAGGTGAAAGCCTCGTCCCAAGAAGCCTTCAGCCACGAGTCCTCGCCACGCTTGGCCGTGTCCATCTTCGGGCGACCGTCGGCCTCGCGTGGGAAGCCGGCGTCGGCCCATTCCTTGAAGCCTTTGCGGATCATCGGGCCCTTGACCCGACGGTCGCCGTAGAACTTCCGCGCGAGCGCGAGACCTTTCTGGCACGCCCGCGGATCCCAGCGGTGCGAGGCAATATTGCCGTTGCGGTCCTGCGCCTTCCCGTACCCGTAGGTCGGGTTGATGCGCACCACTACACCGTTTTTCACCTGGGCACTCAGAAGACAGTCGTGCGTGTCGTTCGGCGCGCAGGTGAAGACATAGGTGCTGTCGGGCTTCCAGAGGTCGCGGTAGACACTTTCCCATTTCCGGTCCGGGTAGATCTTCAGCGGTTCCGTCACCGTAATCGGGTCGCTCGCCTCCAGATGCCACGGTTCAAACGCCAGCGCATCTGCGAGGGCGACCCCCGCACCAATCGCCGCCGCGCGCTTCAAAAACGACCGTCGAGGCAGCCGAGCCTGGTCATCCATGGGGCGTGCTCCAGATTCCGTCCACACCTGTGCGCTTGCGCTTGTGACCGCATGCGCGATTCGTTCGGATTCTCCTGCCTGCCAGTTACATCTCAGTTACAGTGCCGGCCGACCGCAGTCGCCCCGTCCGACCTGAAAGTCGCCCCGATGTTCGCTGCGCGTCCATGCGCAAACGAGGGCCGGGAGACACCCGCCTGCGTGACATTGGTCACTTCCGGTTACATCGCGTGGGGAGTTACATCCCAGTTACAGCGCGGCTGTCTTGAATGGGGGTTCCCCATGAGGCTGAGCGACCTGGTGGATCTCACGGCAGACGCCGCATTCGTGGTCGGCGCCGGGCAGCGGATTCTCGCCATCAACGAGGCCGCACGAAACCTCATCGGCATCCCTGAAGATCAGATTCTCGGACGTGCCTGCGACGAACTGATGGGCCGAGGACTGCCCGGTGGACAGTGCCTCTGCCAGACCATCGACTGCCCTGTCTATGACGCGCTGCTGCGGCGTGAACCCGTGCCGCTTCCCTGGGCAGAATGGCAGACACACGATGGCCACCGCGTCCCGATCAGCGGCTCCGTCATCGCCGCCCCGTCCAGCGAAGCTGGCGGCGAGGTCGCGCTCGTCACGATCCACGTCCGTGGGGTGACCACCCCGGCCAACGCCACCCTGAACATCCGCCTGCTGGGCCCCGTGGCGCTCCTCGCGGACGGCATCCCGCTACCGATGCCGCCCCGCCGGCGCGTCATCGAATTACTCGCCTACCTCGCGTTCGCCGGGCCGGGCGGCGCACAGCGCGACCGGATCGCCGAAGACCTGTGGCCGGAGGAGTCGATCGACCTGTCGGGGCCGCGGTTGCGGGTGCTGTTGCACGGCCTCCGCCAGCTGCTCGCCTCTGCCGGGCTAGAGCCACCGCTACGACGTCAGGGCACGCTGTATGTGCTAGACGAATCCCCCGCTCTGCGGATCGACGCCGTGGAGTTCGAGGTTCGCGCGCATGCCGCGCTCCGCGCCGTCGACGGGCTGGACTCGCCGTCCGCTATCGAGGAAGCCCTCGCGCTCTACCAGGGGGACTTTGCCGCCGGCGAGGACTTCGGCGCGTGGGCCGCCGTACATCACCGCCGTCTACGCCGGCTCTACCACGACCTGCTCGCACGCGCCGCCGTCTCCTTCGCTGTACGCGGCGCGATCGAACGGAGCGTGGAGTGCTGCGAGCGCGCCCTTCAGTCAGATCCGCTCCAGGAGCAGTTCCAGGTCGCGCTGATCACCTACTACGGCCACCTCGGCCGCCACGCTGACGCCCGCCGCCAGTACGAGGACTACCGGCGTATCCTCGCGAGCGAGGTCGGTGTGCAACCCTCGGCGGCCGTGGAACGATCGCTCATGGAGGCGATCGCAGCGACGTAGCCGTATGACAGGCCAGTGCCGGATCAGGCCGCTAGATGCGCGCCCGGATGAGCCGCCCCGCCATGCGCACCAGCGCGTCACACAGCTGCCCCGGCCCCTTAGCTGTGGTCGCCGACGACGCCCATCTCGATGAGCGTCGCGATCTCCAGTTCAGGAAGGCCCGCCTCCGCGAGTACCTCGCGCGAGTGGTAGCCCAGCGGCGGGGCGGACCGCTGCACGCCCGTCGGCGTCGCAGACATCTTCACCAGAGGCCCCACGACCTTCTGCGGGCCGGTGATCGGGTGGACCAGGTCCACCATCATCCCCGTCGCCACGACGTGCGGATCCTCCGACATCTCCTCGGCGATGTTCACCTCGCTCGCCGGGACGCCGTTCGCGAGCAGAAGCGTCACCCACTCCTTCGCCGTCTTCGTCATCAGGATCGCCTGGACCTTCTCATGCCACGCCTCGAAACGCTCAGCCGCGCCGGGGGCGTTGCTGTCGTAGTCCGGGGCGTCCAGGTCGTCCGCCATCCCGATGATCTCGCGGATCTGCACCCGGTTCTGCTTCGTCAGCGCGCCGAGGACAAGTGCACCGTTGGCCGTGCCGTACCCGCCGTAATACAGCCGCTGCGCGGTGCGCCCGCGGAGCGCGCCTTTCCGGATGTCAAGCAACTCCTGATACGAGGCGCCGGCGTTCCGCCGCTCGACCAGCTGTGCGACAACCGGGTCGCGGAGGGTGGCGTCCTGTACCGGCTCGCGCATCACCTTGTCGGAGAGGAGTTCCAGCGCTGTCTGGATCAGAGAGACGTTGATCTCCTGCCCCTCGCCCGTGATGGCGCGATGGTACAGGGCCGCGATGATGCCCATCGCCGCCGCCAGGCCGGTACCGCGATCCGCCATCGTCGTGCTGGTGATCGAGGCGGGAGAGCCGTACTCGTCGACCTTCCCCTCGGCTGCCATCAGCCCGCTGTACGCCTGCGCGACGATGTCCGACCCGGCGCGCGTTGCGTACGGGCCCTTCTCCCCGAACCCCGTGATCGTGGCGTAGATCAACCCCGGTCGCAGCTTGGAAAGAGTCGAATAGTCGATGTTCAATTTCTTCGGCACACCCACACGGTAGTTCGAGATCACCGCGTCGAACGTCGGGATGATCTTGTGGATCAGCGCCTGCCCCTCGGGCCGCGAGAGGTCCACCGTCAGACTGCGCTTCCCGATGTTCAGCGACTGAAAGTACTTGCCCTCGTTCGGGACGACCGCGCCTGTGTTCCGGCGCCCTTCGCCCTCGAGCGGCTCCACCTTCACCACGTCCGCCCCCAGCTGGGCGAGCGCCACCCCCGCAAACGGGCCAGCGACAATCTGTGAGAACTCAAGAATCCGGACGCCAGCGAGCGGACCAGTGGCCATATGTTCCCCCTAGCAACGCATCTGCATTGTTATCATGGGGACGTATAAGCGGTCGAGATCGAGGGTCGGAACCAGAAAGGAATCTACGGGCCGACTCACACGACGATTGCGGGCTCTCACCACTGTGGCCGGGTAACCCTACTCAAAGATCACCACGCGTATCACTTCTTCGCTATTGCCCCCGCTACGATCCGGCCGCTGCCGTGAAGAGGGCACCCGGATGCAGCCGAACGAGCGGGATCGTCCGCGACTTCCTCGACGCGTGGGTGCGCCTGGACGCGGACGAGCTGTGCGCGTCCTTCACGGACAACGTCGTCTACCACACATGCCGAGCGCGCCCGTGGAGGGCCGCGAGGCGATGGAGCGGCGCATCTGCGCGTTCTCCTGTCCGCGTGGACCGAAACGACGTGGGATATGCTAAACCTGCTCGCGGAGGACGACCTGGTGATCGCGGAGCGGGTCGACCGCACGGTGGCCGGAGCGAAGCGGGGCGATCTGCCGTGCGTCGGCATGCTCCTGCTGCGCGACGGGAAGATTGCCGTCTGGCGCGACTACTTCGACCTCGCCACGTACCAGCGCGCGATGGCGTAGCAGGGCGCGCGCCGATCGAGCGCGCTTGCCGTGCCCGCGACGAGCGGCCAGACTACGGACATGACCAACCACGCGAGTGACGCGCTGACCCCGACGGAGATCGTGACGCGACTGGGCGAGCGCGGGCTCGCCGCGTCGGCGCAGCGCGTCGCCGTCTACGGGTTCATCTCTGGGATGGGCGAGCAGCATCTCACCGCGGAGGAGCTGCACCGCGCGCTCCGCGAGAGCCTGCCCACACTGAGCCGCGCGACGGTTTACAACAACCTCGCTGCGCTCGCGGATGCCGGGCTGATCGAGAAGCTCGACCTGCCCGAGGGCGCCCGCTTCGGCCGGGTGCCAGAGCCGCACGTGAACCTGGTCTGCCGCGAGTGCGGCGACGTTACCGACGTGCTCGTGGGCGACGAGGCCGTGCAGCGGCTGCTCGCGCGCGCGGCCCGGGTCGGCCAGTTCGACGTCTCGGTCGCATCGATCACCCTCAGCGGGCGCTGCCGCGACTGCGTGACCCATAACTGATACAAAGTTGTATTGAGTCTAAATACGGTGCTACGCTTCCTCGACGCCGAGGTGTCGAGGAAGGATGACCGAATGACCAACTGCCTGCCCTACGGGCGATCGAAGCGGGAGTCGACGGTCGTCGCCCTCTGCCTCCAGTGCGGCGCGATGCTGTGCGAGGCCCACCTCGCCGAGGAGCGCTCGGGGCCGGGTGGCATGCGGCGGTTCGGGTGCTCGCACCTGGAGCCTGCCGCGCGCTAGCCTCCCCTCCGCGCGACCTCGGCGTCCGCAACTCACGAGGGTGCGTAACACCCACGCTAGCACACCATCCAGACCGCCACGCAGCACATCGCGAACTCGAGGAGGAGCACGCCATGCAAGACAGCGGCCGTGTCGGAACCACGAATCGGGACTGGTGGCCGAACCAGTTGAATTTGAGCGCCCTCCACCGCAACCCGCCGATGGCCGACCCGATGGGCGAGGAGTTCGACTACGCGGCGGAGTTCAAGACCGTCGACCTCGCGGCGCTGAAGCGCGACATCACCGAGGTGATGACGACCTCGCAGGACTGGTGGCCGGCGGACTACGGGCACTACGGCCCGCTGTTCATCCGCATGGCGTGGCACAGCGCCGGCACGTACCGCATCCATGACGGGCGCGGCGGTGCGGGTGCGGGGACGCTGCGCTTCGCCCCCTTGAACAGCTGGCCAGACAACACGAACCTCGACAAGGCGCGCCGGCTGCTGTGGCCGGTGAAGAAGAAGTACGGGCGCAAGGTGTCGTGGGCCGACCTGATGGTCTTCACCGGCAACTGCGCGCTGGAGTCGATGGGCTTCAAGACCTTCGGCTTCGCGGGCGGCCGCGAGGACGTGTGGGAGCCGGAGGCGGACATCTACTGGGGCTCCGAGCGCACCTGGCTCGGCGACGATCGCTACAGTGGCGACCGCGACCTCCAGAACCCGCTGGCCGCCGTACAGATGGGCCTGATCTACGTGAACCCGGAGGGCCCGAACGGCGAGCCCAGCGCACTGGCCGCCGCCCGCGACATCCGCGAGACGTTCCGCCGCATGGCGATGAACGACGAGGAGACCGTGGCGCTGATCGCCGGCGGTCACTCCTTCGGCAAGACGCACGGCGCCGGGGCGGCGACGCACGTCGGCCCGGAGCCGGAGGCCGCCGACATCACGGAGCAGGGCCTCGGCTGGAAGAGCAGCTACGGCTCGGGCAAGGGTGCCGACACGATCACCAGCGGCCTCGAGGGCGCATGGACGCCGACACCGATCGCCTGGGACAACAGCTTCTTCGAGACGTTGTTCAAGTACGACTGGGATCTGGTGAAGAGCCCCGCCGGCGCGTGGCAGTGGGTGCCCACCGACCCGGCCGCCGCGCAGGCGGTGCCGGACGCGCACGACCCCAGCAAGCGCCACGCGCCCGTCATGCTGACCACCGACCTCGCCCTGCGTATGGACCCGGCGTACGAGGTGATCTCGCGCCGCTTCCTAGAGCACCCGGATCAGCTCGCAGACGCGTTCGCGCGCGCGTGGTTCAAGCTCACGCACCGAGACATGGGGCCGTACGCCCGCGGCGTCGGCGCGCTCGTCCCGGCGGAGCCGCAACTGTGGCAGGACCCGGTGCCGCCGGTGACGCACCCGCTAGTCGACGCGCAGGACATCGCGGCGCTGAAGGCGAGCATCCTCGCCGCGGGGCTCTCGATCCCGCAACTCGTGTCCACGGCGTGGGCCTCGGCGTCCTCGTTCCGCGGCACGGACAAGCGGGGCGGCGCGAACGGCGCGCGCGTCCGACTCGCCCCGCAGAAGGACTGGGCCGTCAACGACCCGGCTGCGCTGGCCGACACGCTGCGCGCCCTAGAGGGCGTCCAGCAGGCGTTCAACGCCGCGCAGAGCGGCGGCAAGCAGGTCTCGCTCGCGGACATCATCGTCCTCGGCGGGTGCGCGGCCGTGGAGCACGCCGCCAGGGACGCGGGCTTCGAGGTCGCCGTCCCGTTCGCCCCGGGCCGCACCGATGCCTCGCAGGACCAGACCGACGTCGAGTCGTTCGAGGTGTTGGAGCCGAAGGCGGACGGCTTCCGCAACTACCTCGACGCCGGACAGCAGCAGCCGGCCGAGGCGCTGCTGCTGGAGCGGGCCCGCATGCTGACGCTGAGCGCGCCGGAAATGACGGTGCTGGTGGGCGGCATGCGCGTCCTGGGCACAAACACGGGCGGGTCGCCGCTGGGCGTATTCACGAAGCAGACCGGCGTGCTGAACAATGACTTCTTCGTGAACCTCCTCGACATGGGCGTGGAGTGGAGCGAGGCGGCCACGGCCGGCACCTTCGAGGGCCGCGACCGCGCCACGGGGGAGGTCCGCTGGACCGCCACCCGCGCCGACCTCGTGTTCGGCTCGAACTCGCAGCTCCGCGCGCTCGCCGAGGTGTACGCCTGCGACGACGCGAGGGAGCAGTTCGTGCGCGACTTCGTGGCGGCATGGGACAAGGTCATGACCCTCGACCGGTTCGACCTGCGCTAGTGACTGGTGCTGCTTCGTCCTTGTCCGTGTTATCTCGTCTAGCCTCGTCCCATTCGGCCCGGCTCGTCCCATCGATACTTCCGCACATGGTGATCGCCGCTCCATGCACGTGATCATCATCGGGACAATTCAACCAGCCGCCGTGGGGCAGTGATGCCAGGCGACACTCCACCGGCGACTCCACAGCACAGGTCCAAGTTTGCCGCCGCTTAGATCACGCGAAGTCCAGCACATCGAGGGCGCGTCGGAGCTATACGGTTGGAACGGTAGCAGCAATGCGGGGCCGGGTTCGAAGATCGCCCAGTTCGCAGTCGCATCATCGAGGCGCGAGTGGTAGCGGATACCCACGAATGGCTTCCCATCCGCGACCTCGCATTCGTAGACGAGCCGCGAGACCTCCTGGATGAAGCGGCGCGGTGCGGCGAGGCGGACAGCGGCGGCGCGTAAGCACGGACAGGTGCTGTACCAGCAGGTTTGACTGCACTCCAAGCCGCGCAGCCAGATCCGAACGGGATCGGTCGGACAGCGTCAACTCGTCGCAGATCGTGAGGCGAGATGGGTCGCTGAGCGCCATATGTACAGCGGCGCGCTCGCGGTTGCTGCGAGAGCACATAGCCATGCCCGAGTATCTGTGTCAGTGATGATTGTACCAATGATCCGCTGAGCGACTGACCGTTCGTGCCTGCCTCGGCAATCGATCGCCCTCGTGGCGCCTGACTGACGTTTTCGGGTTTTAACCGCATTTGAACGAGACGTGAACAGAGCGCTGACCTGCGGTTGATGCTCGGCTCGTACGTTCGCCCCGGCGGCCGCGATCCTTCCCGGCTCGCAGTTGCGACCGCCATTACCTCGGGCGTCGACTTGCGCGCCCGATGTCGAACGAGAGGAACTTCTCTTGCGCCTTTCATTCTCCAAGCTGGACAAACTTCCAACGATCGCCGCCGGGCCCGACAACACGATGTGCAACGCGACCCCGACCCGTTGCCGATGGGCATGCGGCAACCAGTGCGCGCATTCCGAGCCGAACGTCTCGACGAACGAGACGTTCACCGCAGTCTCCCAGCGATACCTGTCTCGCCGCCGCGTGCTGCAGGGTGGGCTGGCTGCGGGTGCGCTGCTCGTGCTTAAGGCAACGCCGCTAGGCGCCTCGCCGGCGACTGCGCACGGTCACAAGACCGAGGCGTCGACGGAAGGCAGCGGGCTCGCGTTCGAGCCGATCTCGCTCACCCGCGGAGACCAGGTCGTCGTGCCGGCGGGATACACCTCGCGCGTGCTACTCCGCTGGGGCGACCCGCTCTTCCACCGCGCCGGCGGCAGTGCCGACCCCGGTACCATCACGTTCGAGCAGCAGCTACTGGCGTTCGGCTACAACTGCGACTACGTCGGCTTCCTGCCGCTGCCCGGTGACCGCGGTGTGCTCGCTGTGAACCACGAATACACCAACCCCGAGCTGATGTTCAGCGGCTACAGCGCCGACAACCCGACGAAGACCCAGGTCGACATCGAGCTGGCGGCCCACGGCATGAGTGTCGTAGAGATCCGTCGCCACCCGCGCACAGGCTGGCAGCAGCAATTGGACGGCCGCTACAGCCGCCGCATCCATGGCTTCACGCCGATCGAGTTCTCCGGCCCGGCCGCCGGAAACACGCTGCTGCGCACCACCGAAGACCCGACCGGCAAGTCGGTGCTGGGCATGCTCAACAACTGCGGCGCCGGCCTCACGCCATGGGGCACCGTGCTCACCTGCGAGGAGAACTTCAACCAGTACTTCGCGAACGCCGGCCTCGTGACCGACCCGGCGACGCGGACGAGCCACCAGCGCTACGGCCTCACCACCGGAGCGAGCGAGCGCAAGTGGGAGCGATTCTACTCGCGCTTCGACCTCGCACAGGAGCCGAATGAGGCGTACCGCTACGGCTGGGTCGTCGAGGTCGACCCGGCGGATCCCGGCGCACCGGTGCGCAAGCACACCGCCCTCGGACGCTTCAAGCACGAGGCGACGAGCACCGTGATCTCCATGGGCGGACGCGCCGTCGTGTACATGGGTGACGACGAGCGCTTCGACTACATGTACAAGTTTGTGAGCGACGGCACTTTCGACGCGCACGACAGCAACGGCAAGGTCAACCGCACGCTTCTCGAGAACGGCACGCTGTACGTCGCCCGCTTCCACGATGACGGTAGCGGGCAGTGGCTGCCGCTGCGGCACGGCGAGGCCGGTCTGACGGCGGAGAACGGCTTCGCCGACCAGGGCGAGGTGCTGATCAAGACGCGCCTCGCGGCCGATCGCCTCGGTGCCACGAAGATGGACCGGCCCGAGGACATCGAGGTAAACCCGAAGACCGGCAAGGTCTACGCGGTGATGACGAACAACAGCCGGCGGACGGAGCCGAACGGCCCCAACCCGCGTCCGAACAACCGCGCCGGGCACATCATCGAGATCACCGCGGCGGCGGGCGACCACGCCGCGGCCGCGTTCGAGTGGGACATCTTCATGCTCTGCGGGAACACGAGCGACCCGACCACCTACTTCGCCGGCTACCCGAAGGAAGAGGTGAGTCCGATCGCGTGCCCGGACAACGTCACATTCGACAACCGCGGCAACCTCTGGATCGCCACCGACGGCATGCCGGCCGTCCTGCCCGGCAACGACGGCGTGTTCGCAGTCCCCATCGAAGGCGAAGAGCGCGGCTACGTGCGGCAGTTCCTGAGCGGTGTCCAGGGATGTGAGATCGCCAGTCTCACACTCGACGACTCGAACGAGACACTGTTCGTAACCATCCAGCACCCGGGCGAGGGCTCGACGTTCGAGTCCCCCTCCTCACGCTGGCCGGACGGCCGTGTGCCGCGCCCCTCACTCGTGTTCGTGACGAAGGACGATGGGGGCACGATCGGTAGCTGACCGGCGGTTGGTGCGTTTCGGTTTCGTCGCCAGGGCAAAATTGTGAGTACCGACGAGGTGGGACGGTGCTGGCAGATCCGCCTCGACTTCACATCGCTAACGGGCCAGAGCGGGCTGCTTGAAGGAGAAATTTGAAGGAGAAACCGGTGTGGGCTTCCGGAATACGAAGTGCGCGCGTTTGTCAGCACAACCTGAGCGCATGCAAGCGGCGATCACCGCTGTTGTTCGCGCACCGAGCACACGATCTCATCCATCGGACAACGCCTAGGTGAGCATTTCGTAAGATGCGCCAAGCCAGTCGGCGACTAGCCGCACCCGCCCGAGTCGCACGGGACCTGCTTCGGTGTCGATGACCATGACCGAGGTGGCAACGGCCGCTACCTCGGCGGCCGCCTCGCGCGCATCTTCGCGTGTGCGACCGTCGGTGATGAGGACGAGCAGGCTCGATTGGCCAGGGTGCACGCGCTGGTCGCGACGCAGCAGATCGGCAGCGGCGCGCAGCGCGCCAGCCAAGGGTGTACCTCCCCCTGTGGGCAGCGCCTCGATCGCCGCGCGCGCCGCGGCGAGGTTTCTGCTCGGCGCGACCAGCAGCTCGGCGCGGCGGTTGCGGAAGACTTGGAGCGCGACACGATCACGGTGGATGTACAGCCGCTCGATGATCGAGCGCAGCCCGGCCTTCGTGCGTGCTATGCGCTCATAGGCGCCCATCGAGCCGCTGCCATCCACGAGGAGAAGGACGAGGCGCTGCGACGGGCCTCGACGGCGGTGCATGCGGAGACTGTGGGTGCCAACCTGAACCGGGACGCGGACGCTGTGGCGCGTCGCTTCAGCCACACTGGCGATGGCGGCGATATGGCGTGAGCGGCCGTCCCAGGGCTCCGCGCCGTATGCCCGGCCGCGGGTTGTGCCGGTGGCGCCGCGGCGACCGCCATCGATACGACCCCGAAGCGGTGTGTCAGGAAGCGGGATGACCACCGGATCCTCGGCCGGGGGGGAGTAGCCCGCGGCTGACGAGTCTCCGCCTGTACCCTCAGGCGCGGGGCTCGTACTGGGCGGGCTGGTAGACGGCACAGGTGTGCGCGGCGGCCGGGGCATACCGCTGCCGCCTTCGTTCTCTGGCTCGTCGCCGCTGTGTTCGCCAGGGCCTGGCCTCCGACGCGCCTCGACGAGTTCGCCGACTGGTGGTGGGGTGGGCTGCCCGGGGCGAGCCGGGCGCTGTCGATGCGGCAGTACGAGGAGCGCGGCTTCAAATACATCGTCCTCGCACACCTCGGAATGGCCGGCCATCGCCGCCACCGCCGCGGCGGCGCGGTACAGCGTGATGTCCGGACGGAGGCCATCGGTGCGTGCCTCGACGCAGAGCTCGACTATCAGATGGACCATAGACTCCGGCACACGGACCCCCGGCACGGCACGGCGCGCCTCGATGAGGGCTTGCCGCGTGCTGCGCTCAGTGTCCGCGAAACGTTCGACAAAGCTTCGTAAGTCCGCGTCGTAGGCAATGCGACGTCGCACCACCTCGGCGCGGACGTCAAGGTCGATGGGCGTGCAGACATCGACGATGAGACCAAACCGATCGAGGAGCTGCGGTCGCAATTCGCCCTCATCAGGGTTCATGGTGCCGATGAGGATGAACTCAGCGGGATGGGCCGCCGATGCGCCGTCACGCTCAACGACGTTGACGCCAGAGGCGGCGACGTCGAGCAGCAGGTCGACGAGGTGATCTGGAAGCAGGTTGACCTCGTCGATGTAAAGCACGCCGCGGTGCGCAGCCGCGAGCAGCCCGGGCTCGAAGCGACGTTCGCCAGACGAGAGCGCGCGTGCGAGATCGATGGAGCCAACGATACGATCCTCGGTGGCGCCCAGCGGAAGCTCGACCACGCGCGGGGCGCATTCGACGGGCGCTCCAGTGTCGTTGCAGATATCACAATGTCCGCGCTCGGGATCGCAGCGCACCGGACAGCCTTCGCGCGTGGTGACCGAGGGGAGCAACGCACTCAGCGCGCGGACGATCGTGCTCTTAGCGGTGCCGCGGTCGCCTCGGATCAACACACCGCCAATGCGCGGGTCGACGACATTCAGCAGCAGCGCCTGCTTCAACTGCTCGCTGCCGACGATGGCGGTGAAGGGGAACTGTGGCATGGCGCGCTCAGTCATCGTACGCACCTCGACCCTCAATAGCACTTTCCGCGGCCAGCAGTTGGTCTTCGAGTGCCGCGCGGAGCTCAGGGTCGGGCGCTTCCCACATGCCGCGGTCGATCGCCTCGATCAGGCGCGTGGCGATGTCGGTGGTTGCCCACGGGTTGCTGGCCTGCAAGAACGCCTGCATGGTTGGATCGAGTGCGTACGCGCGCGCCACCTCGGCGTACATCCAGTCGTCGAGGACGTCGGCAGTCGCGTCGTAGCCGAAGAGGTAGTCGACCGTCGCCGCGACTTCGAGCCCGCCCTTGTACCCGTGCTGCCGGATGCTCTCCAGCCATTTCGGGTTCAGCACGCGCGAGCGGAAGACGCGTAGCGCCTCTTCGCGCAGGTCATGCACACGCGGGCGCGCTGGATCCTGGGAGTCGCCGAAGTAGCGGCGCGGGTTCGTGCCGGTCAACGAGCGGATGGTAGCGATCATGCCACCGTGGAATTGCAGGTAGTCGTCCGAGTCGAAGATATCGTGCTCGCGGTTGTCCTGGTTCTTCGCGGCGACCTGCACGCTGGCGAGCACCTCGCGGAAACGGGCGCGTGCATCGACACCGAATGCCTCGCGTGTGTACGCATAGCCCCCCCAGTTTACATAGGTCGCCGCGAAGTCAGCGTCCGAGCGCCACTGCCGCTCATCGATGAGCGGCAGGATGCCCGCGCCATACGTACCGGGTGGACTGCCGAAGACGCGATAGCCGGCCTCAATCCACGCCTGCTCCGGCGTTGCCCCCGCCTCACGCAACCGCTGCCGGTCGCGGAGGCGATTGCGGCGGACGTAATTGTCCTCGGGCGACTCATCGAGGTTGGAGACGAGCTCGACTGCTTCGTCAAACAAGGTGATGGCGTGTGGAAAGGCGTCACGGAAGAAACCGGAGATGCGGCAGATCACATCGACGCGCGGCCGTCCCAATTCCGCGAGGGAGAGCACTTCAAGGCCGACGACGCGTCGGCTCTCCGCCTGCCAGCGGGGGCGCACACCCATGAGCGCCAACACCTGCGCGATGTCGTCACCTTGCGTCCGCATGGCACTTGTACCCCAGATCGACAGGCCCACAGACTCCGGGTAGCGGCCCTCGTCGCGCACGTAGCGATCGATGAGGCCCTGTGCGAGCAGCTGACCGGTCTGCCACGCGGTGGGACTCGGGACCACACGCGGGTCGATCGAGTAGAAATTGCGTCCGGTCGGCAGCACGTGGGCCATGCCGCGAGTCGGAGCGCCACTCGGCCCGGGCAGGACGTAGCGACCAGACAGTGCATCGATCAGATGGTCAAGCTCCTCACCGGCACGCCGCAGGCCAGGGACGACCAGAGAGCACACGAAGTCGAGCGTCTGTGCGAGCGACGCTCGCGCTTCGCCATTCCCGACGTCACCAAATACCTTGTGCAGCGCGGCATCCACCGCGCGGGGCGCGAAGTCCGCCGAGGCGAGCGCATGGAGCGCTGCACGCCCGGCTGCATCGATAGCGTCGAGCGCGTCGGTGGCGTCGTTAATCGGTGTGCTCGCGAGCGCCTCCAGCGCCGGCGGCGCCGTGAGCGGAGCGCCGGGTGTATCGAGCAGTGTGTCCAGGTCGAGGCCGAACGCCCGCGCCAGCCCGTCGCGCAACGAGGGCACCGCCCCGTTCGGTAGCCGCGTCAGCATCGCCAGCATCTCGACCAACTCGTTCCCGTCGAGGACGCGCCCAAGGATGTGCAGGCCGTCACGGATCGGCGCGGTGCCCAGTTCGTGGGTGTAGGCGTGGATCGCCTCCACCAGATGGCGGAAGTCCGAGGCGGTGAGATCAGAGAGCGAATAGGGCACACCGTCTTCATGCGTGGCGGGATCCCAGACATGAATATGGTTGGCCGTTGCGCCGTCGGCGTTGAGCAATAGTGACAGGTCAGTATCGAGGTGCGCGTCCTTGATCACCTGCCAGATCTCGACCTGCAGAAACGGCAGCTTCGCGGGATCGGTGCGCTCCAGAAGGTAATATTCATCGACCAGGCGGTCGATCTGCGCCAGCGGTCCGTACGCACCTGCTGTCGTCATCGGCGGCGGTAGGTGATCGATGATGACCGCGTGCGCGCGACGCTTCGCGGCAGCACCCTCGCCGGGGTCATCGACGATGAACGGGTAGACGAGCGGTAGGTCGCCGAGCAGGAGGTCAGGGAAACAGTCTTCCGATAGACCAACGCCCTTGCCCGGTAGCCACTCGAGGGAACCGTGCTTGCCCATGTGCACCACGACGTCCGCGCCCCAACCACCTTTGATGAGGCCCTCCGCCAGCCAGCGGTACAATGCAACGTAGGGATGCGGTGGCGGCAGGTCCGGCCGATGCATGATCGCCGTCTTGTCCATGCCGTAGCCCCGCGGCGGCTGGACAGCGACGAAGACGTTGCCAAATTCGAGGCCCGCGAGCGTGAGCCCGCCCTCATCATCAACGTAGTGGCGCCCGGGCAGCAGCCCCCACTGCGCTTCGACCTCCGTACGCCGCTCGGCAGGAAGCGTCTCGAACCAGCCTCGATAGACGCCGGTAGCGACTCGCGCGACGCTGCCGCGCATCTGATCGAGGGTGAGCAAGTCGCGGTCGTAGTGCCCGCGGTCGATCAGCAAGTGCATCAGTGCGTCGGAGTCTGGCGGGATGCCTTCGACGGCATAGCCCTCGTCGCGCATCCGATGCAAAAGCGCAAGCAACGAGGCAGGCGAGTCGAGGCCGACGGCGTTGGCGATCCGCGAAGCCTTCGCGTTGTGGTTGGTGAGCATCACCGCGACGCGCTTCTCGGCGTTCGGTTTGCGACGCAGCATCGCGAGACGCATCGCGATGCCAATTACACGCTCGACGCGGTCGACGAGCGGCGCGTGGTGCAGGACCTGAGTCCCCATGAGCCGGTGGCCCATCGATCGTGGTGTGGCGGCTGGCTGCTTGAACGCCAACGGCACAGTGATGATGCGTCCATCCAACTCCGGGATCGCTATGTTCATCGCAACATCGAGGGGCGTAAGCCCCGCCTCGGAGGCTTGCCAGCTCTTGACGCTCGTCGAGGCGGCGACCACCTGCAGCTGCGGGACACCCAACCGTTCGAGGGCGGCGACCGACCACTGATCGCCGGCGGTACTTACGGGGTCGCCCGCAGAGCCCATCGCGAACGCCATGGTATTGATCACGACATCGACGCGTGGCGCACCAGCGGCATCGACGAAGTATGTGAACGCCTCGGGGAGCCCGCCAGCGGCGAGCGCTTCGTCCTTCAGCGAGTAGGCGAAGACGGGCAGCACGTTCGCCCCGGCGGCCTCACCGGCCTCGATCATCGCATCGATGAAGGCCGTATTCCCCGTGAGCAGATAGGAGCGGTAGAACAGCACTCCGAACGTTGGACGAGCCAGATCCGCCTGGCGCAGCCACGCCTCGATGGTGTGGTCAGACGCGCTCGGGTGATAGACGCCCGTCCGCAGCTGCTCGATCGGCGGCAGGTACCCATAGCCCGAAGCGAGCAAGTGGTCTGAAAGGAAATATAACGCCTGCTGATAGTTGTCGACGCCGCTGTACTGAAGGTAGGCCTTCACCTCATGTGTGATCGGCACGCCGGCGTTCGAGTAGGCGGTCAGTTCAGGATCGAGATCCTCGGTGCCGGGCATCGCGATCAGCCACTGCCCGTGCTGTTCAACGAGGCGCATGAGATAGTCGAACCCAGGGAGGCTAGCACGGCCGCCGTGCAGCCGCACCACGACCACCTCGGCTTCAGGCACCACGTGGTCAAAGAAGGCGATCGCATCCGCCTCGGACAGCAGGTGATTGACGGTGAAAGCGCGCACCGGCGGGAACTCGGCGTCCAGCAGCGGCACCGCGCGCGAGAGCGCGAGGAGGTCGGTGTCCGCCTGGGTCAGGAACAGGAATCCCGACTGCGCCACGGTCGAGACGCGCGACACCTCGATCTGCTTCGAGAGGTCATGCTGCGCGCCACCTTCCCATGAGAATGCATTAAAGGCGTACTCGGCGAGCTCTGGTGGCGGCGGCAGGTAGCCTCCGACCTTGACCTGCCGCTCGATGTAGTCCCAGAGCGCAAGCACCTGCCACTCGGCGTTCATCGAATGGAAGAAGGTGGTATGCCCCGCCAGCAGCAACATCACGACGTTCGCCAGCGGGCAGGGACCGAGGCAGCCCGCCTCGTTGAGGTGCACGCGGTTGCGCATACGGCGGCGCTCCCACTCGGCGTGGTGGATCTCACGACGCGAGGGGGCAGCGCCGAAGGTGGTATCGCCGCAGCAGCAGCCGTTGACGCACACGAAGAGCTGGCCGAGATGCCTCGCTACGTTGACGAGCTTGCCATCGGAACGCGTGACGATATTCCTGGTAGCGCGGGCGCGTGACAACGTAGACAGCTCGGCCGATACATTATCCAGCGGGACGAAGGTCATCTAGCGATCTGCTCGGGCGGCCCGCTCCGTGAGCATGCCGAAAGCGAGCCCGATGCCGAGCCAGAGCACGAGCTGCGTGCCCACCGAGGCGATGCGGAAGCGCCATAGCACGTCGGCGGGAAACCCCGCGGGCACCTCGGCGAATGACGGCATCAGCAGAGCTCCCATGGCAAAGGCCATCCCGAAGCCCCCTGCGGCGATCAGCGAGGCGTCCCAACCGCCTCGGCCCCGGACGAGACGACGTTGCAAGATGACCGCACCCATGGTGGTAAGTACGGAGAGTAGGAGCATCACGAGGTACGCGACTGTCCTCGCCTGGATCGTACCGGCAGCGCCAGCCGCGGGTGGATTCGCGGGATACTTCAGGAACGGCACCAGATACAGCGCAACGAACGCAAGCACGGCCACCGTCAGCGCCGTGCCGCGATCACTCATTGACCCGAGGCGGCCACGAGCGAAGGCATACAGCACGGCAAAGATCCCGCCGAAGGCAATGCCGAGCCCGATCATCCCGGCCGCCAAGCCAACCGTTCGCTGCACACTCCGCGCAACGGTTGACGCTGCGTCGGCCTCCGTCACCGGGTGACCGTGTGACGCCGCCTGCTCGTCAGACACGGCCGTTCGCTCCTCGAACGCAATCGCACGTTCGATCGCCGGCTCGCCAAACACCGAGGCAAAACCAATCGCCAGGGCGCCAGCAACGACACCCGCGAGCATCCCACGGAGCAGTAGATCAGGCATGACCGGTATCCCGTCTGCGTTCGAGACGGATTAGTGGCAGGGCAGCCCGGCGAGGTGGCGCGCGTCGTGCACGAATTCATGCACGTAGCTGGAAGAGACGAACGAGAACGCGCCCTGCTCGAACCCGATGAAATACACGAGCACGAAGGCGATCGCGGCAGCAAACAGTGCCCATGGCACGATCTCGCGGACGGGAATCGCAACAGACGGAGCGGGAGAAACAGCAATCGGTGCGGCAAGCGCCACAGTGGGCCTCCTCGGGATAGCGCGTCCCAGCAGAATGTGATCCGGTGGTCTGACTCCCGCACTGGCCAAGAGGCTCAGCGCAGTCACAGTGGCGCGACCGCGTCGGATTCTCACCGACTTCCCCGAAGGATCACGAACGGTTCGAGTCTAGGCAGCGTCGACGGCGGGTGTCAACGCGCGCTCGCACCCCTCGGAACAGCCTTGGACACTCGCTCCACAGTATGACGAGTATGACGGCCCGGGGAGTATCGCCCTCCGCCAGTGAATCACCCCACTGAACGAGTGCCACCTGCGCCTCGCCTTACGGGAATACCTGGATCCTCCTGAAGGTGCGCGTATCCTCCAGCGGATCGGAGCCGTCATAGCAAGTCCTATTTTCTGGGTGAACTTCCACCATCGCTACGAGCGGAGTGCCACCTGACCTGGGTTTGATGCCTCATGGGTGGCATGAACGACGTGACCTCGTGTAGGGCTGTGCTCTCGTTATTCTGCACCTTACTCACGCGCCGCCTCTCACTCAGGCGATGCGCTGCAGCCAGGCGCTCAGCGGCGCGAGGCCTCCGGCGAGTAGCAGCATCCCGGTTCCAATGAGTAGCGCGCCGCTGATCCGCTCTATCGTCCCTAAATACCGCCGCACAGGCGACAGCGCATTGAGCGCCCGATCGGCAGCAAGGCCAGCGATGATGAACGGCACTCCCAGGCCGATGCCGTACGCAGCGAGGAGGACCGCCCCCTGGGCGGCGGCATCGGTCTGGCTGGCCAGCAGCAGAATACTGCCCAGCACCGGTCCTACGCATGGCGTCCAACCGAGTGCGAACGCACCGCCCAACAGCCCCGCGTGCAGCACCCCCCCGCCGCCGAGCGCGCGCGACTGAAGGCCGGGGCGGAACTCGCGGTAGAGCAGCGGAATCGGAAGCAGGCCCGTCATATGCAGTCCGAACGAGAGCACCAGGACTCCGCCAACACGAATCAACAAGGGCCTATAGTCCGCCAGCCATACGCCGGCTACCGACGCAGACGTCCCCAGCACGGTGAACACGAGCACGAGCCCGAATGCAAACGCCGCTGTCCTCGACATGACCCGCCCGCGGCATCCGCGAACCGGCGCTGGCACCGTGGCTCCAGGCGCACCGGAGAGACCGGTAATGAACGCGAGGTACCCCGGGAGCAGCGGCACAACGCACGGAGACAGGAAGGAGAGCATCCCGGCGCCCACCGCCAGCGCAAGGCCGCCGGCCGACAGTGCCGATCCCCTGCTCTCCACCGGGGCGCTCGCGCCAGCCGAGGGGGGTGCCTCGAACGCCACGCGGAGACCAAATTCCGATCGTTCGGGCGTCAACGGGCCGGCGACGATCTCGCGAATTATCCCCTGCCCGTCGATGAAATACGTCAGCGGCGGGCCAGTCACCGCGTAGGCACGGGCAACCCGGCCAACCGTGTCCAGTGCCACCGGCAGCGACAATCCCTCATCCCGGACG
>QZJI01000018.1 GCA_003599735.1 Dehalococcoidia bacterium
TTGCGCACGCCAACCCCCTTTCTCGTCAGCCGCTGGCTCCAGAGGGAAGCCGTGGCGGATGACGTGAGGAAAGCGTGCGATCCGAGCGTCACAGGATCGCCCCAACAACGACTTAGGAGCGTCCTAATTGCCGCTCATACGACTCAGTTGCGACTTATTTGGGATCGGATGCGGATTTCGGGGGCGCAGGCCGCCATCTAGACGTGCGCTGCCTCAGCTCAGCAGCGCGACGACGCCACCGAGGGCGATGAACGGCGCGTATGCGATCGAGCCGCTGCGGGCGACGCGGCCGGCCGCGAGGAGGGCGATCGCCGCGACCCCGCCCGAGAGGACGGTCACCGCAGCGGCGAGTGGAAGGTTGCTGTACCCGACGACCAGGCCGACGAGCATGCCCATCTTCAGGTCGCCGCCGCCAAGGCCGCCACGGGCGAGCCAGCCGAGCGCTGCGATGCCGCCGAACGCGAGTGTCCCACCCGTAATGACCTCGACTGGCCCCCGCGTATCCCATGCCCACGCGAGCGCCAGCGCGAGCACGGCCGCCGGGTAGACGACCCGGTTGGGGATGAGGCGCGTCACCGCGTCATGCATCGCCAGCCAGATCAACGTGCCCCCGAACCCGGCGGACAACACCGCGTCGGGCAGCGCCGAGCCGCTGACGCTCGTACGTCCGCCGATCGCGATCCCCGCCATCAGCGCGAGCACCAGGTGCGTCGTGTGGCCGGAGGCATGTGAGGCGGTGGTCGGGCGCGCGAGGGCCAACTGCCTACGCACGTTGTTTCGCGTCCTCGGTGAGCTGCGCCAACAACGCTCGCGTCTCGGGATCGGGCCCTGCTCGCGGATCCTCGAGCTCCTGCTGGATCGCCTCCGACAGCACTCGATACACCTTGCGTGCGCCATTGATGTCGCCCGAGTCGGCGAGGACGCGCATGTAGCCACGCGCCGCGACTTCGTCGACGGGGTAGTGCTTGAGGGCGATCCGGTAGTAGCCGAAGGCCCGTTCACGGGCACCAAGATGTGTCGCGATCTCGGCGGCGCGATGCGTACTTTCCAGGAGCCGTTGCCGAAACTCGACACGGAACGATTCCGCCCAGGCCAGCGCCTGTCCGGCGAGGAACTCGCCTCGGTATTGCGCAAACGCGTGGTCGTATTCGTCCAATGCTTCGAGGCTCGGCGCGCTCGCCGCGCGGCGCAGCGACTTCTCGAACTCCTCGATATCGACGATGAATAGGTGCGACTCGAATTCCAGCCGGCTCTGACGCGAAGACTCGAGGATTCGGAGATCCTGCCGGCCGGCGGCATCCCGCAGCGTCGCGCGGAGCACTGCGGCGATGTTTCGCAGATTGTGGCGGAGGCTGGAGTCCCATCCGACCCCTGGCCACAGCGCCTCCGCGATCCGTTCACCGGAGATCGGGCTTCCCTGGATCACGAGGAACGCGAGGAGCTCGGCTGCCTTCTGGTACGTCCAGGACGTCACCCGCGAGCCGCGGACTTCGACCTCGAACCCGCCGAAGCAACGAACGGTGAAGGGTGGACGCACGGTCGGCTCGTCATCGTCCAGCGCCGGAACGAACATCGCCAACTGGCGAGCGCCCAACGAACTCCCTTCGGTGCGTGGTGTCGAGTGGCCGGTCGTGGGCACTGGAGCGCTTGCTGGCGTCTCGGCGCCGCCGCCTTGGACGGACGGTATCTCGGGCAGCGGTGGGCGATCCGCTAACGCAACGGTCGTCGTCGATGCTTCGACCGCAGACGCGTGGTCATCGCGCTCCCGGGCGATCGCTGAGAGCGAGCTCAGGGTGGCGATTCCGTCCCCTGCAGGAACGTCCACATCGAGCGGCGCGCATTCCGCGGACATCGATCGTGGCGTGACGGCGTCGCCCTGTGCCTCAATCGTGAGGCGCTCCTCCTCATCGCTCCACTCGGCGGGCGGTGGCAGCGGATCTGGCGGACGTTCCGGATCAGATTCGTCGGTCCCAACGGAGTCGCGCCATCGCGGAGACGTGTCGCGTCGCACCTGCACCGGATCGAGCCGCCGCTCGACTGTGTCTGCCATGCCTAGCATCAGCGCGCCCGCCGCGTCGGCGTCGTCCGGATCGGGATCGAGTGCATCTGCGGTTCGCACCGTCGTCGGGAACAGTGCCAGGTCCGCATTCTCAACGTTTGCGACGACGAACACTCCGACCGCAGCGCCGACACGGATCACCTCGTGGAGGCGGGCGACGGATGTGGGGGAGGCGCTCATCAGCGCGAGGATTGGCAGCCTCTCGGCCTCTTCAGACGATCGCAACTGGATGATCGCGTCGAGTTCCTCAGCGAGCGTCGTCGCATCCTGTGTCCCGGCGACACCGACAAAGTGGGGTGCCTCGATGAGGTCGCCGATCAACTCCGCCGTCGACGCATCAGCGCGCAGCGCGAGCCGGTCGGGTGCGTGAGTCGTGGTGAGCGTCGCGATCCAGGCACGCATCAGCCGACGTTGCTCATGTGCATCGACAGCGACCCCGACGGCGCCGGCGGCTACGTTCATGTACGCGATCGCGTCTTCGTTCGCACCGACTGGCACGACGAGGGCCGGTGGGCTGGTCGAAGCCAGGAGGACCGATGCAGCGAAGCGGCTGAAGCCATTCAGGACGAGCTCTATGCTTTCGTTCGCAGTCCCGCGAAGCTGGACTTCGCACGCCAGGCGGCGCTCGATGTCTTCCCGCTGCTCACTGATCGCGAGGGCATCCGCTGGCGAGCACGCGATGAGGCAGACCAGACCGCGAGACGACTCGTCCACTTCGAGAATCCGTGCAGCGCCGAATCCCAGATCGCCCAGCGCCGAGGAGAGGGCATCCGCGGCGAGCGCGACACGCCCGGCGTCGCCGATCGGCGGCTCGGCGGAGCGCCTCCGCCCGAGCGTGATCGACACCGAACGGCGCAGCCGTTGAACGAAGAGCGCGACTCCGCTGAGCACCACGAATCCCGCGGCGGTGACGAGGACCTCTCTCGGGAGCGTCGGCCAGGACCATTCGCCTTGCTCGGCCGCCGGATCTGACGCCATGGGAACGTTGCTCGTCGCCGCGGGGGTAGGCGAAGCCGGGATCGGCATGCGCGTCGCTGTCGCAGCCAGGCCCGGCGTGTCCTGCACAGTCAGCCGCGGAAGCTCCAGCAACCATCCCGGATAGATGAGGCTCGGATCGTTGAAACGGCGCCCATCGGCCATCTCGCGGCCAGAATTCGCGTCGAAGACCTCGATCCAGCGGAAGCCGTCGCCGAGCAGGCGAGCAGCGATGCTCCAGAGATCGTCGCCCGCGATGACGCGATACGTCGTTATCTCACCGACAGTGAGATTCTGCGCGGGAAGCGGGATGCTCAGGACCCAGCCCGGGTCGATGGAGCGGGGATCGACGAATCGTCCCGCCTGCGGCATCTCGCGGTCTCGGTTCGCCTCGAAGATCTCGACGTAGCGCGATCCGTCCCCGTAGAACCGTCGAGCGATCTCCCACAGGGAATCGCCGCGCTGAACGGTGTATTCGATGGCGGTTCGAGCGTGCTCCTGGGGCGCGTCGCGTCCGGGTTCAGCACGACCGTTCCCGATTGCGGAACCGGCTACCGGCTGATCCAGCACGACCAGGGAGTCCGTAGGCGTGAACGCGAGTGCCCGTGCGGGAAGCGCGACGGACGTCGACAGCAGCAACACGCCAGCGACTCCGCCGTCGACCATGCGCCGGATCGCGGGAATGGTAATCAGGCGGCTGAAGCGCAGCGCCGTCCGCGCCCATCGCGCCCCGCCCGTTGCCCGAACGGCGGCGATCAAGATGGCTCGAAGGGTCGCTGTGAGCGCCAGATAGGCGAGCAGCATCCAGGCAACTGCCGTCCCCACGGCGATTAATTGAGCGTCGGACAGGGTGGAGCCCCTGAGCGTTCCGGCGAGCTGTCCGAAATCCGATGGCGAGGGCACGGAGGGCGGCCCAGACAGCTGCCAGAGCGCGATCGCGAGGCCGCCACCCATGAGGAGAAATACGCTGAGCGCCCGCACCGCACGACGATCGGGGGCTGTGGGCGACTTCGATGAGGAATACCGATCGAGTGACGTCCGCGCCATGGTCGGACTCCAATCTCCTACTGATTCGACGTGAGCACCGACTGCAACTGCCGCACCGGATAGTCGCGCGCATACGTCTGTGTGACCGGGGCAAGCGGCAGCCAGGCGCCGCCGTTGACTCGATACCGAGCGCTGAATGTGATTTCCAACCGGAGGTCGTAGGTGCCACCGGTGCTCAGCGACGAGCGTTCATAGAGATGCTGGACATCGCTCTCGATCGGATACGGTTGGCCCAGCGACGTCGTCTCGAGGGAAATGCCGTCCCCGAATGTCCACCGGTAGCTCTCCGGAGTGATCTCGACCTCGACCGTCACGAGACCGAGCGTCCGAGAGCCACGAAGTGGGGACCCGTCGTAGCCATCCACCCAGAACCAAGACGGCATCGCGACGAGACCGACACCGGGACTGGCACCGACGGTGATCGGCGGGAGCGGCACGGTGCCCAGTACCGATGCCGCGAGCGCGATCGGGTCCACGGGAGGCGCGCCGGGTTCCGTCACGACGACACTCGGCGTACCGGGAGCGTTGACCGGGACCCAGGCGATTCCGAAATACCCTGTGTCGCAGTTCACCGTCCACGGGACCGTGTCAGGATTCGCTTGAAGGCCCTCGCGCACCCAGCCGGCGGCAGCGTTACCGATGTTCATCGGCGTTGTCGTACAAACGGGCCGACTCGGGCCATTCACGATCCCCGTCGATGGAGATGTCCCGAGCTGCCCTGGGCTCGCGGCGGAGCTTGCGATAAAGATCGTCACTCCGGACTGACTCGAGACGACTGACACTGCCGTCGAGCCCGTTGGGAGATTCGAACGGGGTGAAAGTTCACCACCGGGAGTTGGGGGATCGGCATGAGCGACGCCAGCGAACGTGATCGCCGCGACGACGCCGAGTACTGCGGCGCACACCGAGCGCGTCCTCATGAGGGGGACTCCTTTAGACCACGGACGACAACCCATCCG
This sequence comes from Dehalococcoidia bacterium, assembly GCA_003599735.1. Taxonomy (GTDB): domain Bacteria; phylum Chloroflexota; class Dehalococcoidia; order UBA2979; family UBA2979; genus SURF-43. The sequence continues at coordinate 5,041 of QZJI01000018.1, forward strand.
TTCGGCGTCTTCTCCATGAAGAAGGTGTACCGGAGAACCCTTCCAGGGACGTCGCTCGTATCCGGCTTCTTCGTGATGGGATCGACGAAGAAACTTTGACTCGTGACCTGATCAACAACCGTCGCGGTTCGCTCGGAAAGCTCGACGATCGCGAAGTCATGCTTCACGTTGATGCGAGCCGCGACGCCATCGCGCCGATGCCCGTCGATCTCGGCTTGGATGCTCGCGAGTTCCTCGCCAGCCGCGAACTTACTCATGAGTGACATGTCTAGATTCAGCACTGCCTGGGAGTAAGCCTCCCAATACGCGAGGTAGGCCGCAGACACCTGACTCTCGGCAGACGGGGTTGCCGTCGGCGTTGGCGTGGCCGTTGCGGACGTGACGGTCGTCGGCGTCGGCGTAGGCGGATTGGCGCCGCTACCGCAGGCGACGCTCAGACTGCCCGCGACGACGAGGCACAACACGAATCGTTTGCTCAGCACGTCAGGCATCGTTACGGGCCTCCCGCGATTCCGGACCGCGGCTCGGCCACGGCGTGCGCGTTGATCGCGACGCCATCGATCCCTAGCACCCGAAGGAAGGCCGTCTGCGCGCTGCGAGCGAGCTCGATCTCCACGGATGTGCCGGTCACGTCGACGGCGTACTGCACGCCATCTTCTCCCAACAGGTGCTCGATCGCGGTGGTGTAAGCGGCATTCTGATCCAGAACGACGACGGAACCGCTGGAAGCGCGGTACGCGGCTTCGTCGAGACGCATCGCCGCTGCGGCCGCTGCCGAATCGGCGGCGTTCTGCAGGTCGCGGCGCTGCGCGAGGACGAGGCCACCGTCGGCGACGAGTCCTGCGACTGCGAGCAGCCCCATCAGAAAGACGGCGACGAGCACGAGCACCTGACCGTCTTCGTCCCGATGGAACCCTGACAGGAACGCTCTCATGGGAGCGCCGCCGCTCGGCTGCGGTACTGCTCGATCCGCTGCTCGTCGGTGCTGGACACGGTGATCTCGACGAGACCCAGCAGCGGCAGATCTCCGAGCGCAACCGCGTAGCTGGCCTCTGCCCGCACTGTGCCGCCGCGGTCGAACGCTCGCGCATCGACGTCGAGCTGTAAGCGATTCGTCTCCAACCCGTGCCCGGCGGCGACCGCTAACGCGCGCGCTTCCGCGGCGGTCAGCCCGGAGTCGGCCGACGCCGCGACGGCGAGCGCCCGGCTCGCCTCCCGCACGACCGACTGCACCGCAATCTGCCCATGTACGACCCGCCCGACAGCAACCACGCCGAAGGCAAAGATCAGCACCAGCGGGATCACCAGTGCAGCTTCGATCAACGCGTTGCCCGACTGATCGCCGAGCAGATGCCGGAGGCTGGGACGACTACGGGCCACTGCGGAAGCCCTCCTTCCAGACCTGGCCGGAGGACTCGATCGGGATCTCCAACTCCGTCACCCACGGGATGAACAGCGGATAGGTGCCGGTCGCGTGCGTGACAACCGCGTCGCCCTGCCGCTCCGCGGTGACGGTGAAGGCTGTGCCCGTCGAACCGAGGCCCGCCTCGAGCATCGCGCGGGTGCGTAACGCGCCTTCTTCGAGCGTGTAGCCCTCGGAGGCGGCGAGCCTCGCGCCTTCGACGGCTGCCGCCTCCGTGACCGTGCGGGCATGCTGTACGAGCGCGAACTGGACCGCACCGATGAGGACGATCAGCAACAGTGGCAGGACGAGCGCCAGCTCCACCGTGCTCTGGCCCGATTCATCGCCGAGGGCGCGGCGCGCCCTAGACGTTCGTGATCGCAGTGACGATGTCGCTGAAGACTGTGACGACGGCCGTCCCGAGCGCCTGCACGGCGACGATCGCGACGACGGCGATGCCAGCCGTGACGATCGCGTACTCGACCATCGTCGCCCCGTCCTCGTCCGCGTGAAGCGGGCGAACGCGTTCCATGATTCGTTGCAGCATCTGCACACCTCCTTCGGGTGTTGACTCACCTGTTGGTTCTGATCCTTCATCGCCCGATCCCCAGCAACTGGACCCCGGCGGGATAGAGCAATACCACCAGGAAGACCGGGAAGATGAACAGCACGATCGGGAAGAGCATCCGCACGGCTGCCTTCCCGCCCTCCTCGAGTAATCGCGTCCGCTGGCGGTCGCGGGCCGATTCGGCGAGTGCGAGCATCGCCGGCGCGAGCGGCATCCCCTGCTCCCGCGACAGCCGCCATGCGTCGGCCAGCGACCGCAACTCGGGGACGTCCTCGCGCGCAGCCAGGCCGTCGAGACCTTCGGCGTAGCCGGTCGTTCCGAGCCCGGCCTCGCGCACGACCTCGCGCAGGCCCCCGCCGAGCACACCGTCGAGCTGACGTCCCGCCTCCACGAGCGCCTGCTCCGGCGAGAGCCCGGCGCTGGCGCCGAGCACGAACAGGTCGAGGGCGACCGGCGTCTCGGCCAGTACGCCAAGATGGCGGCGCCGCAGGCGGGCGTTTAGTTGCCAGCTCGGCGCGGCGAAGCCGAGGCCGAAGCCCGCCAACCACGTCCACACGGGCCACGCGCCGGCCAGCTGCACGCCGAGCAGGTTCATCAGCGGGAAGACGGCCGCGGCGATCACGCCGGTGGCGAGTTGCTGGCCCCGGAACTGCGCGGCCGTCATCTCCGGCATCGCCAGGGCGAGTCGCGCGCCGAGGTCGCCGGCCTCGATGCCGACGCGCCGCAGCAGGCGTCCGAGGAGGTCGCCGGCATCGTCGAGCAGCGGGCGCAGCACGCGTTCGAGCAGCGGCGAGCTGAACATCGGTGTGCGTGCCGCGTCGTACCCGAGCGCACCGCGTCCCTGCGCGGACAGACGCTGCAGGGCGAGCGAGAGATCCGGCCGTGGCCGGCCCACCGGCTGGCCCATGACGATGAGCCACAGACCGGCGCCCAGCGCACCGCTGAGGATCAGCGCGAGTGTCATCGCAGCACTCGCCGCCCCACCGGGAGCTGCGTGGTGCGCAGCATCCCCGCGTAGCCGACGACCACGCTCACGAGGCACAGCGCCAGGATGGCCTGCCCCGCGGGCGTTGAGAACACGGCCAGGTAGTCCGGGTTGGTCGCGCGGATGGCGACCAGCAGCACCAGCGGGAGGGCCGCGATCACGCGTGCGGACAGGATGTTCTGGGCCTGCGCCGCCTGGACCTCGCGCCGGGCGCGAGCATCCGCCCGCACGGATCGACCGAGCCCGTCGAGGACCTGCGCCAGATTGCGACCGCCGACGCGATATGACATCAGCAGCGCGGCCACGAGCGTGTCGAACCCAGGATCGGCGACTCGCTCGCGGGCGGTGAGCAGGGCGGCCTCGAAGCCGTCGAACCGGAGATCCCGGTCGATCCGCTGGAACGTGTCCCGGAGCGCCGAAGGACCGGTGCGCGCGAGGAGCCGTGCGGCCTCCTCAATGCCGATCCCGACACGGGCGGCGTCACGCAGGGCGTCCACAGCTTCCGCTACCGCGTCGGCGATGGCGGCACGCCGCCGCACCGACCGTTGCCGGAAGTACCAGGAGGGCAGGAGGACGCCGGCACCGCCGACGGCCAGCGTGAATACCGGCCAGCCGAGCGCCGCCTGAGCCACCACCGCGAGGGCGATGCCAGTGCCACCGCTGACCACGCCGAGTTCGCGCGAGCCGACCTCGCCTCCGCCGGATCGCCGGAGCAGGCGGCCGATCGGCTCCACGGCAGGGCGACCAGCTCGTGTGCGGCCTCCGCCGGTGAGCGAGAGGAACACCAGCAATACCCCGGCGGCGAAAGCGGCGCTCAGGAGCACGGGCATGGCGCATTCCTCCTGAGTCCATGCTGACGGACGAGCGTCTCAAGACCGCCCCAACAACGACTTAGCGGACGCCGTATCGCCCCAAGAGCGCCCCAATTTCCGGCGTAACGACTTATTTGCTGCGTACGGCTCATGACGCGGCGCTCCAATCGGTCGCCGAGTAGCCTGCCGCAGCGAGGCGCTGTTCGCGCCGCGGGCGGATACCGCTCCAGCGCAGTGCGCCCTCCTCGAGCCGGAAGAGCTCGCTGCCGGCAATCGCGTCGCCCTCGAGCCCGGTGACCTCGTAGATGCTGGAGACCTGCCTGCGGCGTGAGACCGCATCCATCCGCAGGTGGACGACGAGCTGGACTGCCTCAGCGATCATTTCTGTCAGGGCCTGCGCTGGGAGTGCCTCGTCCGCCATCAGGGCGTACGTCCGCAGCTTGCCAAGCGCCTCGCGAGGGCCATTGGCATGGATCGTGCACATCGAGCCGTCGTGGCCCGAGTTCATCGCCGTCAGCATGTCCAGGGCTTCCGAGCCGCGAACCTCGCCGACGACGATCCGCGTGGGCCGCATCCGCAGCGCGTTCTTCACCAGCGCCCGGATTGCGATCGCACCGGCCCCCTCCATGTTCGGGAAGCGCGCCTCCAGTGCCACGCAATCCGGGAGCACCGCCTCGAGCTGGAGCTCGGCCGTCTCCTCGATGGTCACGACGCGTTCGTCGATGCCCGAGATGCAGGCGGCGAGGGCGTTGAGGCACGTCGTCTTGCCGCTGCCCGTGCCGCCCGAGATCAGGATGTTCAGCCCCGCCTGGACCGCCGCCTGCAGGAGGCCGGCCGCCTCCCCGCTGAGCGTTTCGAGACCGACGAGGTCATCGAGGGTGCGGGCGCGGAGCAGGAACTTCCGGATCGTGACGTGGGGCGACCCGGAGGTGAGCGGTGGGATCACGGCGTTGAGGCGTGAGCCATCGGCCAGCCGGGCGTCGACCATCGGACTGGCCTCGTCGAGGCGTCGTCCCAGGGGACCGAGGGCGCGCCGCACGAGTTGCAGCAACTGGTCGTCGTCGTCGAACAGGACGTCCGAGAGCTGCTTCCGGCCTTCACGAATGACGAAGACCCGCTGCGGTCCGTTGATGATGATCTCCTCGACCGTGGGATCGTCGAGCAGCGGCTGAAGCGGACCGAGGCCCAGGAGGTCGTCGAGCAGCCGCCGGGCCAGCGCGTCCGGGTCGGCAAGCGGCGGTTCGCTCAGCGTCACCGCCGCGCGTTGCGCCGCAGCGATCCGTTCCGCGATCAAGCGCCGGGCGCCCTCGATCTCGGCGGGACCCGGTGCGAACAGCGCTTCCCCCGGAAGGCTCTGGCGCAGCGCCTCCTGCACCTCGGCCCGGATGGTCCGCTCGCGTTCGCTGCTCGGAAGGAGCACCGCCATCTCACCGCTCCATCAGTAGCCGGCCGGCGACACCGTCGGCGACCGACACCACGCCGTTCGTCTCGCGTCCGGCTGCGGACAGCACTGCGGCGGCCGCACGCAGGTCACGCGCGGCCTTCCCGCCGGTCTCCGAAAGCGGCGCCTGTCCGGCGATCGCGCGCCGCGCCGCCTTCCGGTCTTCTCGCACTGCGCCGAGCGTGGGCACGTCGAGGGCCCGGGCCACCTCGTCCGGCCCGTAGTGCTCACGGCCCTCCTGACGGTTCACGAGCAGGTACATCCGGGCGTTCGGTGCGGTCTGGCGCAACGCCGGCAGTCCCGTACGCACGTTCCAGATGGCTACCAGATCGGCGGCCGCCACGATCACGACCGCATCGGCCGCCCGGACGACGGACGGTTCCGCCGGAACGCCGAGGTCGACGACGACGCGCTCAAAGCGCCCACGCAGCGTGGCGACGACCGCGCCGAGGAAGTCGGCCGGCAGTGTCGCGGCGAGTTCCGGACGCTCAGCACCCGCCAGCACGGTGCAGTGCGGACCCGGCTGAAGTTCCGCCTCCAGCCGCTCGCTCAGGGATCCAGAAGATGCAGCAACGCCGACGATGCCGCGTCGCGGATCGAGGTCCAGATAGGCGGCGACATTCCCGCCGCGCAGGTCACCGTCGACGAGCGCGACTGTCGAACCGGTTCGACCGAGTTCGGCCGCGAGCGCGATCGCCACGGTCGTCCTCCCCGGGGCACCCTTGCCGCTCCCGACCGCGATGACCTCGCCACGTCGATCCTGCGACGGCATCGGCGAGCCAGTCGCCGCCAGTGGTGGGGGCTCGATCGGTTGTTGTGTGGCTCCGGCACCGCGCGTCGCGGCCTCCCGGAGTGCGGACGCTACGGTGGCGATCGGCGATCGCGCGGGAAGAATCTGCGCGAGTTCGCGAAAGCGTACGGCGTCCGTTTCGTCGCGCGTCAGGACGACCACCGGAATGTCCCGCTCGCGCAGCGCAATGAGCGTCGCCTCGGAGATCCGGTGCAGGTCGGCGGTGACCAACGCAATGTCGATGCCGGACTCGGATGCCGCCTCGATCATTCCGGGGGCATCGAGCGCGCGCCGTGCGATGACGAACCCGAGCTCGGGCAACTCGTGGACGATCTGCTGCTCGACCGTCCGGTCGCCGACGGCGAGCAACAGCCGGAGCGACCTACTCGCTCCCTCGGCGGTCATCGCCCCGGCTCCGAGGCCACGAGGACCAGGGTGAGCCTGCCGTTGACGAGCGAGTGCGTCACGCGCTCCGCCTGGTCGCTCGGGACGAGGATCGTGACGTTCGTGATCCGGCCCTCGTTGGCACCGCTTCCACCGAGTGAGACACGCGACGCCTCGAGCGAAACGTCGTAGACGATCGCGCGGTCCAGGAGCGGTGTCGTCAGGCTCTGCGGCCGTCCCTGCTCCGAGGTCGCGAACACGCCGACGTGATCGCCGCGGCGCAGCCCGGGGAAGACCGCGTTGACTTCGACCGGCACCGTGATTGCGACCTCGCCGGGTGCGACGACGGGACCCGCGCCGAGGTCGGGACGCACGATCATCGCGCCAGCAGGAATCGGTCCTGCGGCTGTCTGGCCGATGATCGCAGGACGCTCTCCTTCGCCAATCGCGAGCCCTGCGAGCGGTCCCTCAAGACGGGCTTCGGCAAGTGCGAGGTCGTCGGCTGCGATGACGTGTCCGGATGGAATGGCGCGTGCCGCGACTACGACGGGCTCGGTGACGCGCATCTGGCTCCAGAGCGACAGTCCGCCGACGAGTGCGACGACGACCAGAACGACACCGAGCAATAGGCGCACATCCGCGTGGGGCCACGCGACCGCGCGTACTCGTCGTCCCGCCGTACTGAGTGCCATCGCTCGCTCCTATCAGGATTCCGGCTTGTTGCCTGGCTCGTGGTCGTCCCGCGGGCCACGCGACAGGCGGGACCGTTCACCTGCGTCCCAGCGCCGCGTCAGCCCCGTCAGCCACAGCCGCAGGAATGAGGCTGCACCGTCGGCGTCGGCGAACGCCTGCTCCGACTCCGGTTCGTCCATGTCGGCGTTCGGACGTCGGATGACCACACGCAGGGGTTTCGTGTGGTCGGGCTCAATCCATGCGCGGACGAGGACCCAATCCACGAGCGACGGGCGATGTGTCATGCGCAGGAATCTACGGGTGAGGTGTTGTAACGCCTGCAACAAATCGCGCCGACGGACGCCGATTCGAGGGCGCGTACCTGACAATTCCAGCGGGAAATGCGACGACACGAGCCTTTTGGCGGGTTCCGGGGGACCCGCGCGGTCGTTTCGCGATCTGCAACACAAAATGCAACACCACATTTCAGCGATCCGTGTACTGGTGCGGCATACTTTTCGGGGCGGCACTGAGGTGGTTGCGTAGGCTGTGGTGACCGCCATCGGTAGACAGCACGGCCGGACAAGGAACTGGTGTGGGCGACGAAGCCCCGACCAGGGATCAGTCCGAAACCCGGACACGACGCGTGGGTGCGCACCCGCCCACGTTACGTATCGTGCTACTCGGCGGGTTCGCGGTCTGTGAAGACGACGTCGAGGTCCGCCTGCCGGCTGCCTCGCCTCGACTGGTCGCGCTCACCGCACTTCACCGCGGACCAATCTCCCGGCCCCGACTGGCGGAGCAACTCTGGCCGCACCTGGGTGAACATCGCGCGATCGCAAGTCTGCGTTCGACGCTATCGCGCCTCCGCGGGGCGAGTCCGCGCCTGATCGCCCCCGGATCCACTGATGTCGCGATCGGTGAAGGGGTACGCGTGGATGTATGGGAGCGAGAGGAGCTCGCAGCGCAGCTTCTCGAGAAGCCCGGCGATGACGGCTGTCGTGATGCGATCGACCAACTGACGACCGAGTTGCTGCCGGGGTGGCACGACGATTGGGTCATGTTCGAGCGCGATCGGCTGCGGGAGATCTCGATGCATGCCATCGAATCGCAGGCGATCGCACTCGCCGGCGACCGGCGGTTTGCTCTGGCGATCGCCGCGGTTTACGAAGCGATCCGTCTCGATCCGCTACGCGAGAGCGCCGTGCGGATCCTGATCGAGATCCACCTCGCAGAAGGGAACCGCGCGCAGGCGGCGCAATGCTACCTCGCGTTCCGCGATCGGCTCCGGGCAGCCCTGCGTATCGATCCATCTGACGAGATGCGCACCCTGGTTCTGCCGCTGCTACCTGCTTATCGCTGAACCGGCCGGGTGATCGTTGACTTGGCCGACGAGCGGCTGGAGGGAGCGGCGAGGCACGGAACGCTGCTGTTCGGCTCCCGTTGACTACAAGCCGATGAGGCGCGCAGCCACGACCCCATAGTCCTGCTCATGTTTGTTGAACCACTCAGGGCGGCAACGGAGACTTAGACTGGCAACGACTGACCGCCGAGACGATGTTGCACACCACGGGGGTAGGTGACGCGAGACGCGAACAGCTTCCGAACCTAGCTGGAATCGCCCGTATGACGCTTCTGAAGTCGAATGGTTCAGCGCATCACAAGAAGTGCAACGCCCACGATCTCCAAGGCGAGGATGGCGACACCGAGGAGCATGATGCGCCTGGTCGCCCGCACCGCCCGACTTGCCAATTCTGAGGTCTCATTGGTAACAGCCGCCAGCGAGTTGGCTCCGTCGCGTAAACCTGTGATTTCGCTTGCTACTCCATCGAGCCGTGACGACAAAGCGGCCTCAGCGCTTTCGACATGGGCGTCGACACCACGGGTCAATTCATCCAGCGAGGCGACCTGCCGCTGAAGGTCAGTCAGTACCGCGCTATCCAAGAGGGCGGCGCCAGCACGAAGACTCTGCCCCGCCAGATCCAGTGCTGACTGTAGGCTCCTGACAGCCTCTTGCGCCTGGGCGACGAGATGATCCACTGAAGCGGCCGACGCCTCCAGGCTCGAGGCGGCCCGTCCAGTGTTTGCCTCGTGCTGAGAGATCACCTCGATCTTCTCGGCTGCGCGACGCAACTGTGCGTCGGCGGCTTGGAAGCTGCGGACGACCGCGTCGATCGTGAGAGTCTCTTCCTGCTCGGTCGTCACGTTGTCACCGCCCCAATGATCTCAAATGCCCGCTGCAGTCTTTGATTGAGCGCCAATACCAGCAATCCCGGCGGTCCACTGTTTCGGATGGACTCGTCCAGCAAGGTCTCGATTGCTGGCGAGGAGATCCCCGCCTCGATCGCACAGGCAGCAATAGCTGTCGACGCTGGGCGTCCAGCAGTGCGCGCCGAGACCAACAGCGATTCCGCAAAGCGTGTAAGCGCTTCCGGGACAACCGCGTAGGTGCCCTTCGCACTCGCAAAGGCGGCGGAGAGGTTCGCCGAAATCTCCCGCATATCACCACGTGAGTCGAGTATTTCGCTCCATGCCCGCGCAAACAGGAGTCCCGGGTGATCGGGGTAGGACTCTAACAACCTCGCCGCGCTTCCCCGCATCTCTCGGGCCTCGTCGTCGTCTGCTACGCGCTCAGCGACGGACAGCCAGTCTTGGAGCTCCAGTCTGGGGGCGTCGAGGAGTTCGACCAGCGCCGGGGAGATGTCACCTTCAGTCAGGTAAGCGAGTACGCGATCGCGAAGGACCGACGATGTTCCGCCAGAGCTGTCTCTGGCAGCTAACCAGACTTCCAGGAGCGACCGTCTCCGCGACAATTCGATTGTGTCGTACGTGAACATGATGAGCCGCGCAGCGCAGGCAACTATTGCGTCGTTCAGATCGAGATGACGCAGGCCCTCTGACTGCTCCGCTTCGCGATTACCTCTCTGCCGGTTGTAACGGGCAACGTAACCGACAAGGGCATCGGCGACTGACGCGGTCGACGCGCCCGGCAACTCGACTACGAACTTCGACTCAACGAGATAATCTTTGACCACTCCGAGGACGACAAGCCGGTGAATAGCCTTCTCACGTGCCTTCTTATCGTCGTCATCGCGGCCGCGAGGCACCTCCACAGTCCTGCGTCCGCTGACGTCGCCCAACTCCGCGAGCATGCGGCTGATGGCTTCGGTCTCTGCGCGAACACCTTCGAATGAATTGAAATGGAAGTACAACTGTCGGGTAACGTCGTCTTGTTCGGAGCGCTCAACGCTAACGTATTGCGCCCTCGACTCCTCAACCGGCGTCCGTCCCTCCAGGAGAGCACGATCGCGTTGCTCGTCGTACTCGATGAGAACGATGGCGCATTCTGCTGGTCGCCCGTCACGGCCCGCCCGGCCCGCCTCTTGATAGAACGACTCGATGGAACTCGGCAGCCCGTAATGAACGACATACCTGACGTTCGGTTTATCGATTCCCATGCCGAATGCCTTCGTGGAGACGAGTAAGGGAATCTTGTTCTCCTTAAAGTCAGCTGCGTTTTGCCGCTTCACCTGTTCCCAGTTGCCCGTATTTGCGTAGCGACGCGGTGCGCCGCCGGCGTAAATCGTGGGAGAACTTCCGATGGCGCTGCCAATAGAGACGGCGACATCATCCACGCCGAATGGCCCATTGGTGTGGGGAACAAAAACTATCCCAGACGCGGTATCCGCCCCCCGAGATCGGAAGGCATCCGTGAGCGCAATGCCGAGCCGCCCTGGGAGTGTCCTGATGACCCCGACGAGCGAAGCTTTGCTCTCCGATGGAGGTACACGTAACACGCTAAAGCGCAGCTCAGGGCGGTCAAAGCTCTCCGGCCGGATCACGGTGTGTTCTGAACGACGCTCGATCCCAAGTTCGATCAAGACGTCTCGTAGAACTGCCCGCGACGCTGTTCCTGTAAGGGCCACCATGGGGGGCGGTGCACCGCTTGTATCGCGGCACACATCCTTCAGGACTCGCCCAAGGAGCAGGTAGGCGGTCCGGAAATCATGTCCCCACTCTGATACGCAATGGGCCTCGTCAACTACGGCTAGGTTCACGATCGACGAGTACGCGAGCGTGCGCACCGCCTCGCGGAACGATGACTGCTGGAGGCGCTCCGGTGCCAGGAAGATGAATAGAGCCTCGCCGGATGCCGTCTGTTGCAGTGAGTCACCTGAGAGCCCCTGCTGCGTCTGGTACGAAGAAAACACTGCCGTGCGATCGATCCCGATTCGCCGCAGTCCCTCCACTTGATCTTCGATCAGCGAGATAAGGGGGTCGATCACCAGAGTCCTGCCAGGCATGACGAGGCCCGCGAGTTGATAGACCAGGCTCTTCCCCGCACCCGTCGGAAGCAGCACGGCGCAGTCCCGGCCCGCTAGCAGTTCGACGATGGCATCCAGCTGGCCCTCCCGGAAGGAGGCCTTGGCGAAGATGGCAATGAGGAGCGTTTCGAGGGCGACTCGAACCGATGAAATGTCATCAGAAAGGGAGGGGCGTGTTGAACCTTCAATGAGCGGATCGGCAGGCATGACGGGCAGGCCCGCAGAGCGGACAACGATAGTTGGGAAAGCGGTGTCGGGCAGCTGTTGAACCGGCGTTCGGCGGAACTCGAGGGTCACATTGACCTCAGACCACGGGGCTTCCGGTTGCCCGACGTCCTGGAGGTAGGCCCCATTCCTGAGCGTGAAGACCTCGGTCTCGCTGCCGGTACTTAGACACAGGTGCTTGGGGAGATCGAGCGCAGTGCCCCAGAGCGCTGCGATCGCGCCGAGCATCTCGATGTATGGTTCGAAAGCCAAAAGAGGTAGACCAAGATCATCCGAGAGATTGATCCGGACGGCTTCACCTCGTAGTAGCCGGACTTCGACAAGCTCGCACAGCGCCAACGCGAAGCGATGAACCTGTGCCGGGCCGAAGGACAGGAGACGTTCGTCGTTACTCTCTAGCTGAGAGTCACCGCCCCCGAGGAGCTGTCCGAGGCGCGCGAGAGTGGGCCCCGTGCCGTCACGAATCTCGGCAGCGGAGATTCGCATGGTGTCGATCCCAGCCTGAAGCAGCAGCCGGTCGCGATCGGCGTCCACGGCCGTGCTCTCACGATGCTGTATTCCATCGATTTCGATCACGAGAGCGGAAAGGTTTGGCCGGCACACGAGGAAATCGACCCGTCGGTGTCCTGTGTTTCCTTCACCGGGGCTAACGAGCGCGTCGAGCGAAGCCTGCGGGAGCGTCCATCGCGCGGCAGACGCAGCAAGCGACGGGAGCAGTTCGAAAAAGAATCGACGCTCCTCAAACCATTCGAGTCCCAGCGCAGAGTCGAGCGGCACGGTGAGGTCAACAGGAAGGCGGCCACTGAAGTCCGGGGAGGTTGTGGCACGGCGCCACGACCGAGAGAGGTCGCCGACGATTGTGCTGAGCACGGTGGAATCGGTGTGCCCCGACTCCGCCAACAGAGAATCCTCTGCCGCCGGGTGGATGGCAGGCATGCGTCCCCGCTGCAGCAACTTCCGAAAGACCGTGCTCACGAGAGTCGCGGTTGGGTCAGAAACCTCGCTGACTCGATTTCGAGCGATCCAGCAACTCGATGCCACGGCCGACGTCGCCATTGGCAAAGAACGCATGGAACCACCCGCGAACGAGTACCGGCAGGACCACCCCGCTCGATCGAGAGTCGCGTCTGCCCAACTGACGGGGCCGATGTGTCGCTTTGGAGGCGGCATTTCGTTCACGTTTCCCTCCGAAGGAGCCGAGGCATCGTCGGAGACGATCCCTCGACACGACGGATAGCCGGTGCAACCCCAAAAGTACCCACCAGCATTCCGACCGCGGCGAGCGAGTCGACGTTCCATCGGACGACCGCAGTCAGGACAGGTCGGGGCGTTCACGGCGTGCCTCCGGCGCGATAGTACCCCACCCAGCGGACGATCCCGCCGATTCAAAGGGATGGCCCGCTCCCCGCGCCGCCTCCCTCTTGATGGACACCGCGGCAGTAACAATTCTCCTGTAACCGCACTCCGCGCCATACCTACGATCGCCCCATGCCGGACGACGAACTGACACCGCACCCCGCCGATCTAACGGACGACCAGCCCGACAAGGACTCAGGCCGAAGCCGCCGCGACACCAGCGAGGTCGTTATAGATGTCTCAGGGGTCAGGCCCAGTTCTTTCCCTTCGGCATCGCCAGCGCATCAGCCGGCAGCAACTCCCGCAGCGACGCCGCCACGAGCGTGCGCTGCTCCCCGGCGCGCACCTCGAGCTCACCGCGCGCCACCACGAACTGAGCGAGCTGCACCACGTCGCGCTCCTGCGCTGCCAACTCGCGGCTCACGAGGACGTTGACCATCCCGAACTCATCCTCCAGCAACAGGAACACGATCCCGCGCGCCGTCATCGGCCGCTGCCGGCACACGACGAGCCCGGCGACCTCCACGGTCTGATGCCCGCCGATCGTCTGGAGGTGCCGGCTCGAGACGACGCCTTCGCCGAGCGCCACGCGCAGGAACTGCATCGGGTGTGCGTCGGGCGACAGGTTGAGCAGCGCGTAGTCGAGCGCCATCCGCTCGTAGGCCGTGAAGTCGGTCAGCGCCACCTGGTCCTGCGCCGTCGGCATCGCCATCTTCAACTGGCGCTCCTGCGGCAGCCGCAGCACCGAGCGCTGCATCCCGTCGCAGAACAATCCGAGCTGCCAGAGCAGCTCGCGGCGATTAAGGCCGAGCGCGTCGAACGCGCCGACCTGGATCAGCGCCTCCGTTGCGCGGCGCGGCAGCCCCGTCCGTTGCGTGAAGTCGAACAGCGACCGGTACGGCCCGGCGCGTGCGCGCTCCTCGTCGACGCGCCGGCCGCCGGCCGCGCCGACCTGTTGCACGTAGCAGAGCCCGACGCGCACCGCCTCACCCTCCACCGTGCAGACCGCGTGGCTGGCGTTCACGTCGGGCCGGCGTATCTCGACGCCATGCCGCTGCGCGTCGCGCGTCAGGACGTGCGGCGGATAGAAGCCCATCGGTTGTGAGTTGAAGAGCGCGCAGGTGAACTCCGGCGTGAAGTAGCGCTTGAGGTAGGTCGACTGGTAGGCGAGCAACCCGAAGGCCGCGCCGTGCGACTTCGGGAAGCCGAACTCCGCGAACCCGAGCAGCGTCTCGAACATGCGCTCCGCCACAGCGGCCGGCACCTGCCTGGCGTGGGCGCCGGCCATGAAGCGCTCGCGGTAGCCCTCCATCGCCTCGTGCGAGCGGCGGCGGCTCATCGCGCGCCGGAAGCCGTCGGCGTCGCCCGGCGTGAACCCGCCCATCTGCTCGCAGACCTGCAGCACCTGCTCCTGGAAGATCACCACGCCGAGCGTCTCCGCGAGCACGTCGGCGACGATCGGATGCGGCATCTCGGGCTGGTAGTGCGGATCCTTGCGCAGCGCTTCGCGCCGGCGCACGTAGGGGTTCACCGCGCCACCCACGATCGGCCCCGGACGCACGATCGACACCTGCACGGTGAGGTCGTCGAGTGTCCGCGGCTGCGTGCGCGGCAGCATCGCGATCTGCGCCCGGCTTTCGATTTGGAAGACGCCGACGGTGTCGCCGCGACTGATGTCGTCGTACACGGCCGCGTCGTCGAACGGGATGCGAGAGAGATCGACCACCTTGTCGCGGTGCCGCTCGATCAGGTCGACGCACTCCTCCACCGCGGACAGCATGCCGAGGCCGAGGAAGTCGATCTTCACCATCCTGGCGTCGTCGATCGAATCCTTGTCCCAGTGACAGAGGTAGCGGTCCGGCCACGCGGCGGGCTGGCAGGGGACGCAGTCGATCAGCGGCTCCGACGAGATCACCATGCCGCCGGGGTGCTGCGAGAGGTGGCGCGGGAAGCCCGCCAGTTGCTGTGCGAGCTCGACGAGGTCGCGCCAGCCCTGGCTGGTGGCGCGATCCGCGGTCAGCGGCGAGCGCGCGAACTCCTCGCCGAGCCCCCGCACGTCGTCGTAGGGACTCGCGCGCTTCGCGAGCCGGTCGAGCTCCACTGCCGGCAGGCCGAGCGCCTTCCCGACGTCGCGCACCGCGCTGCGAATGCGATAGGTGGGGAACACCGCGACCAGCGCCGCGTGGTCCTTGCCCCAGCGTTCGTAGACGCGCTCGATCAAGCGCGCGCGGATGTCGCGCGGGAAGTCGAGGTCGATGTCCGGCAGCGAGTGCATCTCCTCGTTGAGGAAGCGCCGGATGAAGAGGTTGTTGCGCACCGGGTCGATGTGCGAGAGCCCGATCAGGTAGCAGACGATCGACGAGACCGACGAGCCACGGCCGCGCCCCGGCGGCAGTTTCGTGACGGAGCGCGCACGGCTCGGACCGCGCACCTCGCGCGCCACCTCCTCTGCCAGTTGCATGACCTCGAAGTAGACGAGGAAGAACCCCGCGAGGTCGTGCCGCGCGATCAGCCGCAACTCCTCGTCGAGGCGCTCGACCGCGCGCGCCTGTTCGCGCGGCTGCGCGTACTTGTCGACCAGCCGCTCCCGGCAGAGGCGCGCCAGTTCCGCGTCGGGGGTCGTACCGGCGGGGACCGGCGGCGACGGCAGGTGGTAGCCGAGGTCCGCGGTGAGGTCGAAGGTGCAGCGCCGCGCGATGCGCACGGAGTTGCTCGCCGCGTCCGGGTGGTAGCGCGCGAAGCGTTGGGCCTGCTCCGCGGGCGAGCGCAGGTAGAACTCGGCGTTGGGACGGCGTTCACGGTGCGAGTCGTCGAGGGTCTTGCTGTGACGGATCGCCACAAGCACGTCCTGCAGCCGGTGACGGTCAGGCTCGTGGTAGTGGACGTCGCCCGTGCCCACGACCGGCACACCGACGCGCTCCGCCAGCCGCACGAGCGCGGCGTTGCGACGGCGGTCGCCGAAGACGAGGTTGTCGACGAGCTCGACGTACACCTGCCCCGGCCCGAACCAGGCGACGTACTGCCGCAGCACCGTCTCCGCCTCGGCGTCATGCCCGGCCGTCACCAGTTGCGCGAGCCGCCCCTCACGGCAGCCGGTGAGTACGATCAGCCCGCCGGCATGGTCGGCCAGCGCGGTGCTCGGCACGCACGGGTCGAGCCGCCGCGTTTCCTTCTGCTTCGTGCCGTCCTCGCCCAGCCCGCAGGCCAAGCTCGCCAGCCGGCAGAGGTGCGCGTAGCCGGCGCGGGTCTCCGCGAGCAGTGTGAGGTGGGAGCGGCCACCGTCCGCCTCGACGACCGTGAGCTCGAGGCCGGTGATCGGCCGCACACACGCCGCCACCGCCATCTGCGCGAACTCCATCGCGCCGAACATCCCGTCGTGGTCGGTCAGCGCGAGTGCTGCGTGTCCCTGCTCCGTCGCCTTCCCCATCAGCT
>QZJI01000010.1 GCA_003599735.1 Dehalococcoidia bacterium
AGCGGACAGAAGACGTACCACGAGTCGCTGAACGGCGTGTCGTACCAGATCTCCGGCCCCGCCTTCTTCCAGGTGAACACGCGGCAGGCCGAACGCCTCGTCGCCATCGCCGTCGCGCACGTCCTCGAGGCCGCCCCGCACGTCGTGGTGGACGCCTACGCCGGCGTCGGCACGTTCGCCGGACAACTCGCGGACAAGGTGCATCAGGTCGTGACGATCGAGGAGTCCGCCGCCGCTGGCGTGGACGCCGAGGCGAACCTCGCGCGCTTCGAGAACGTGACGCGGATCACTGGCAAGGTGGAGGCGCTGCTCCCGGGCATGACGCCGGAACCGGACGTTGTGATCATCGACCCGCCCCGCGCCGGCCTCTTCCCCGCGGTGATTGAGGCGATCCTCGCGTCGGCCGCCCGGCGCGTTGTTTATGTCTCGTGTGATCCCAGCACCCTCGCGCGCGACCTCCGCCTCTTCGTGGACGGCGGCTTCATAGTGCGCGAGGTACAACCCGTCGACATGTTTCCGCAGACCCAGCACATCGAGTGCGTCGTCGCACTCGACCGCGCGGTCGCCCGCGCGTGACGCTCGTCCTCGCCTCCGCGTCGCCCCGGCGCCGCGAGTTGCTCGCGACCCTCGGCATCCCGTTCGAAGTCGTCGCGGCCGACGTGGACGAGACCAGCGTACAACGTGACCCCGTCCGCCTCGCTGAGTCACTCGCATTGCTGAAGGCGCGTGCCGTGGCCCGACGCCACCCTGCCGACGTGGTGATCGGCAGCGACACCGTCGTCGCGTTGGACCGCCGCCTCCTCGGCAAACCCACCGACGCCACCGAGGCGCGTGCGATGCTCCACGCCCTCCGCGACCGCGCGCACGAAGTGGTCACGGGCCTCGCCGTCGTCGTGTGGGATCGGGGCACCGAGGTCGTCGACCATCAGCGGACGGCCGTGGTGATGCGCGCGTACACCGAAGCGGAGTGCGAGGCGTTCATCGCGCGCGGCGAGCCGTTCGACAAGGCCGGCGGCTACGCCATCCAGGACGCGGAGTTCCGCCCAGTCGCGCGCATCGAAGGCTGTGAGTGTGCCGTGATCGGCCTGCCGCTGTGGACGCTCAGACGGCTGCTGCATGAGGCGAGCGTCGAGGCGGCTGCGCCTGCCCTCGACCGCTGCGCGAAGTGCCCGGCGCGCGGCTAGCCGCGATCCCGCACAACCTCGAGCTCGCCGATCACGGTCGAAATCCGTACATGCAGCCGGCGTTCCTGCTCCTCGTAGTCATCGGTGCGGACAAGGATGTCGCGCACGAGCCCTTCCTCGCGGCGGCCGAGGACGTCGACCGTCCCGATGAACGACTGTGCCTCCACCTCCAGCCCCACACCATGGGGGACACGGAGACGTATCGCGCCGACCCAACAGAGGAGCGTGAGTGTCGTCTCACCAAGTGGCAGGTCGGCATCCCGCAGGTCGAGGTCAATGTCGCCAAAGACAGTGCGCAGGACGCCGTCCTCGACCGACCAGCCGTCGGCGGAGCGGATATGCCCGAAGGTCTGCGAAAGTCTCCGACGCACGCGCCGCGCACGTGCCTCCGCGAGGACGGCAAGGACGCCGAGCACAATGAAGAAGAGCCCCACACCGGCCTCGACTAGCCCGCGCGGGCCGATGTCACGCCACCCGGACTCGTCGGCCAGCAGCAGAAGGCCGAAGGCGCACAGGTATGCGCCCACCGTCACGCTGAGGACATCGCGAAGCCGAGAAGTCACCGGCGACGCCAGGACCGGCGCGCGCTGCGAAACACCATCATCACCCCGAAACCAATGAGGGCAGCCGCCCAGAACTCCGTGACCGTCACTTCGGGGATAACGCCGAGAGAGTCAAGCAATAAGAGCGTACCGACGATGATGAACACCACCCCGAACGCCATGCCCAACCTCCTCCCCGAGCCCGCGAGTGCCTGGCGCGCTCGCGCTCGGAGTCTACGCCGTGAGCCGTGATTGCCTGTATGACGCCGAGATGATGTCATTGTGACATCATTCTTGCAATCTCCCTCGGGTGCCCCGAATCTTCCTCGGGAGGCGGCGCTTAGTGTGAGGTGCAGATTCGAGACAGACAGGTACTTTGGAGCAGGTTTCTCACCGCCCATCGGAAGGACTGAATGTGGACGAGCCAATCATCCAAGTCACCGACCTGGTCAAGACGTATGACACCGGGGCGGTGCGGGTGCAGGCCCTCCGAGGGGTTTCGCTCACGGTCGCCAAGGGCGAGATGGTCGCCATCATGGGACCCTCCGGTTGTGGGAAGACGACGCTCCTCAACTGCGTCTCCGGCATCGACGAACCCACTTCCGGCTCTGTGAAGATCGAGGGGACCGAGCTCGCCTCGATGGATGATGACCGGAAGACAGCGTATCGGGCGCGACGGATGGGGTTCATCTTCCAGTTCTACAACCTCCTCCCGGTCCTCAGCGCCGTGGAAAACGTCGAACTCCCGCTGCTCGTCTCCGGGACGAGGCCTTCTGAGGCACGCACGCGGGCGTTGTCCGTCCTCGACCACGTGAAACTGACCGAATGGCAGGGGCACAAGCCCGCGGAACTCTCCGGCGGCCAGCGCCAGCGCGTCACTATTGCGCGAGCCCTCGCCAACGACCCCGCAATCGTCTGGGCGGACGAACCGACGGGCGACCTCGACTCCGTCACGGCGGACGAGATCATGACGCTGATGCAGGACCTGAACGAGCAACAGCGTCAGACCTTCGTCATCGTGACGCACGACCCGGGGATTGCCGCGCGTTGCCACCGCACGATCCACATGCGCGACGGTTTGATTGAGCGCGAGGAGCGCCACCGATGACTGAATTGTTCGGTATCCCCCTCGTCCGCTTCATGGTCGCAGGATTGATCCTCCTGGGGATCTCCTTTGCCGTCGTCGGCTGGATTGCCTGGAAGAACCCGCTCCTCGTCCGGATGGGGCTGCGCAACGCCGCCCGCCGCAAGACGCAGACCACGCTCATCGTCATCGGCCTCATGCTCTCCACGCTGATCATCAGCGCCGCCTTCGCCACCGGCGACACCGTCGGCTACTCAATCACCAACGCTGTCTACCGCAGCTTCTCCCAGGCGGACGTCATCCTCGTACGCAATGTGGACCGCACTCAGACCGCTGGTGAGGGCATCTCGCCTGCCGACCTGTCCGCCCTGAAAACCTTCCTCGAGAAGGACGCGGACGTCGATGGCGTCGCCGGCATCGTGCATGAGCGGATCCCCGCACTAAACGCCGAGCGTCGCCTGTCGGAGCCACGCGCCATCCTCGCGGGCATCGACCCCGCGGACATGGCCGCGCTGCACAGCCTCGTCACCCATGACGGCGCCGAAGTCGCCCCGTCGCTGCTCACGAGCAGTGGCGTATTCATCTCGGAACGGCTGAGCAAAGACATCGGCCTCGACAAGGGCGGGACGCTCACCGTCTTCGCTAACAACCAGCCCTCGACGTTCACCGTCCTGGAGATCGTGCAGGACAACGCCCTGACCTCCCGTTCGGCGCTCGCCGGCAACGAACAACAACAGTTCGGCGGCATCGTAGCCACCCGCGCGGTGGTGAGCGCCCTGACCGCCAAGAGCGACCAGTATTCGCTCGTCGTGGTCTCCGTGAAAGGCGGTGTTCGGGACACACTCGATGTCGTCCCGGGCGTCGAGACGCGCCTGAAAGACTGGTTGAAGACGGACGGGGCCCCTGCACTCCGGGTCGCTGCGACGAAGACACAGGCGGTGGCGATCGCCGAACTCGTCGGCTCGATCTTCGTGACCTTCTTCCTCGTCTTCGGTCTGTTCTCAATCGCCGCGGGGATCATGCTGATCTTCCTCACGTTCGTAATGCTGGCCGCGGAGCGCCGATCCGAGATGGGGATGGCGCGCGCCATCGGCATGAAGCGTTCGCACCTCACACAGTCGTTCATCGCCGAGGGCATGGCCTACAACGTCGGCTCTGCGCTCGTGGGGGCGGTGCTCGGCCTCGTTGTCGCCTACATCCTCATCACGGTCCTGGGAAACCTGTTCAGCGATTTCGGGCTGAACATCGCCTTCCACTTCAATCCGCAGGGGTTTGTGATCGCGTACGCGTTGGGCGTCGTGATCACTTTCGTCACCGTAGCGTTCTCCTCCTGGCGCGCGGCGAACCTCAACATCGTCCGTGCGATCCGCGATCTTCCCGAACCGCAGCCGCTACGGGGTCACGACCGGACGGTCCGCGGGTTGGCCATCGCGGCGATCGCGGTCATCTGGTCCGCGCTGCGTATCCCGCTCCTGCTCGGGCCGCTGCAGGGGCTCGGGATGCTGGCGCAACTTGCCAGCAAAGGTGATCCCGTGGTGCCCGGAGTCGTCGCCCTGGCCGTGTCGGTACCCATCGCGTTCACCGCGTTCCGCACGCGTCGCTGGGCGAAGCCTCACCGCAACGTCGGTGGCTGGGCCGTCCTGATGCTCCTCACCGGCATCGGACTCACAATCTGGGGCGGCTGGGGGACTCATCAGGCATTCGCCTATACCAGTGGCACAACACTGGCGATGCTGGCCCTCGCGATGCTCGCCGTCTACTTCGGCGCGGCGTCGAGGCCCGCATTCACCATCGCCAGCGTTGCACTGCTCTGGTACTGGCTGCTCCCGCTTCCCTTCTCTCTCATGTTCGAGGCCGGCAAGGGGTGGAGTGACCCGCTCAACGGACTCGCCAGCCTGGTCGGGCTGGAGCACAAGCCGGTGAAGGGAAACATCGAGATGTTCTTCGTCTCCGGGCTCTGCATCACGGCGGCGGCGACACTGTTCGTCATCTTCAACGCTGATCTCATCCTCGCCCTGCTCGGCAAAGGCACGAAGGTGTTCCGGGGCATCACCCCGGCGATGCGGACCGCCATCGCCTACCCGCTCGCCGCGAAATTCCGCACGGGCATGACCCTGGCGATGTTCGGGCTCGTGATGTTCTCGCTCGTCGTGATGGCGACGCTGAACCACAACTTTGCGCAGCTGTTCCTCGGTGACGACGCCTCGGGTGGCTTCCAGGTCGCCGTGACCGGGAATCCGACCAACCGGATCGCCGACCTCCGCACGGCACTGAAGGCCGCCGGCCAGTCCGATACCGAGATCACCGGTGTCGGGGCGCTCGTCCAGATGCCAGCGCGCGTGCGACTGGCCGAGCAGGATCAGACGAAGACGGGCACCTACCGGGTGGCCGGCGCGGACGCAGAGTTCCTCCGCATCGCCCGGTTCCCGCTCTCTGCCCGTGCGGCCGGTTACGCCACGGACGCCGAGGTGTTCGCGGCGATGCAGCGCGACCCCACGCTTGCATTGGTCGACGAGTCTCGGCTGGCGATCAACCAGCAGAACCCGTTTGGTGGGAGTGGTGACACGCCCCAGCAGTTCGTCATCGACCGCAATCCGATCGCCCTGAAAGAACAGCCATGGGAACCGATCCCTGCGGTCATCCGTGACCAACGCTCCGGCGCCGAGGCGAACGTGAAGATCGTCGGTTTCGTCGATCAGGCGGTCACAGGCGTCATCCAGGACTGGGCGTCCGTCTTCGTTGGACGTCAGCTGCTCGACCAGCAGTTCAAGTCCGGCACGTCCGACCTCTTCTACCTGACTATTCGTGACGTCTCCGCCACGGGGGAGAGGCGTGTGGCCGATTCAGTGGAGTCGGCGCTCCTCGAAAAGGGCGTGCAGGCGACTTCGATCCGCGAACGGATCGAGGACTCGGCGGCGCAGGCTCAGGCGTTCCAGACCCTGTTCCAGGGCTTCATGGGCCTCGGGATGGTCGTCGGAATCGCCGCACTGGGCGTCATCGCATTCCGCACGGTGGCGGAGCGGCGGCAGCAGATCGGAATGCTGCGCGCGATCGGATATTCGAGGCGGCTCGTGGCGGTTACATTCTTCCTGGAGTCTTCCTTTATCGCGATCACGGGGATCGGGATGGGGTTACTGCTCGGCAGCGCGCTCTCATACAACCTGATGACCTCACCCGAGTTCACCAACGGTTCACAGGTGGACTACGGCGTGCCGTGGGGCCGCCTGGCGCTCATGGTAGGCATTGCGTACGGGGCGAGCGCCCTGATGACGCTCATCCCTGCCCGGTCCGCCTCACGCGTCCCGGTCGCCGAGGCGCTGCGCTACAACGGTTAGGACATCCGCCTGCATACAGAGAGGCCGCCTGTGGGACGGCCTCTCTCGTTGTCTCTGCGGGGTCAGTGACTACAGCGGCGCGGGCAGCGCGCTCTCGCCCATCAGGTAGGCGTCGATGCCGCGGGCGGCCGTCCGGCCCTCGGCGATCGCCCAGACGATGAGCGACTGGCCACGCGTCATGTCCCCGGCCGTGAAGACGCCCGGGACGCTGGTCATCTTGTCCGCATCCGCCTTCACGTTGCCGCGTTCGGTCAGCTCGACGCCCAACTGCTCCAGCAGGCCACCGCGCTCCGGGCCGACGAAGCCCATGGCAAGGAGCAGGAGGTCGCACTCGACCTCGAACTCGGAGCCAGGGATCTCCTTCATGACCTGGCGGCCGTCTTCCTGCACGAACTCCACGCGGTTCGCATGCAACTTCTTCAGCACGCCGCCTTCACCCGAGAGGTGCTTTGTCTGGATGCTGTAATCGCGGACGCCGCCCTCTTCGTGCGCTGAGGAGACCCGGTAAATATTTGGATACGTAGGCCACGGCTGCCCCGCCGGACGGGAGTCTGAGGGCCGTGGCAGCAACTCGTACTGGAGCACCTCCCGCGCGCCCTGACGGATCGCGGTGCCGAGACAGTCCGCGCCGGTGTCGCCGCCGCCGAGGATGACGACGCGCTTGTCCTTCGCGGAGACGAACGTCTCCGCGGGCACCTCGTCGCCCGCGTTCCGGCGGTTCTGCTGCGGCAGGTACTCCATCGCCCGGTAGACGCCACGTAGCTCTCGCCCCGGGACCTCCAGGTCACGCGCCTGCGTTGAGCCGCCGGCCAGGCAGATCGCGTCGAACTGCTTCAGCAGTTCGCGCGCGTCAATCTCCTTGCCGATGTTCGAGGAAGGCTTGAAGGTGACCCCTTCCGCCTCCATCTGCGCGATGCGGCGGTCGATATGTTCCTTCTGCATCTTGAAGTCGGGGATGCCGTAACGGAGGAGCCCACCGATCCGGTCGTCCCGTTCGAAAACCGTGATGTCGTGCCCCGCGCGCGCAAGCTGTTGTGCGGCGGCGAGGCCCGCGGGCCCCGAGCCGACCACGGCCACGCGTTTGCCGGTGCGGTGCAGTGCCGGCTCGGGCTTGATCCAGCCCTCGCGCCATGCGTGGTCGACGATCGTCTGTTCGATAAGCTTGATGGTCACCGGGTCGTTGTTGATCCCCAGGACGCAGGCGGCCTCGCAGGGAGCAGGGCACAGTCGCCCGGTGAACTCCGGGAAATTGTTGGTAGCGTGCAGCCGCTCGATCGCCTCATGCCACTGGTCGCGGTACACGAGGTCGTTCCAGTCCGGAATGATGTTGCCCAGCGGGCAGCCCTGATGGCAAAACGGGATGCCGCAGTCCATGCAACGGGCCGCCTGCTGTTGCAGGCGCTCGGCCGGGAAGGCCTCATAGACCTCCAGCCAATCGTGGACACGATCCTGGACAGGACGACGGGGCGGCGTGGTCCGGCCGAACTCCATGAACCCGGTGGGCTTAGCCACGAGACACCGCCGACGCCTGTGCAGCCGTCTCCTGCGCGGCACGGCGCTCGTTCAGCACACGCCGGTACTCGTTCGGCATCACCTTCACGAACTCCCTCGCCACCGTGGGCCACCGGCCAAGCAGGTTGTCCGCGACCGTGCTCTGCGTGTACTCCCGGTGGCGTTCCAGCAGGCCGTGGACGAGTTCGAGATCTTCGTGCTCGTCGAGGGCTTCGAAACTCACCATCTCCATGTTGCAGCGCTGGGAGAAATCGCCTTCAGGATCCCAGACATAGGCGATCCCGCCGCTCATGCCGGCACCGAAGTTCCGCCCCGTCCGTCCAATGACGACCACGCGGCCACCCGTCATGTATTCGCAGCCGTGGTCGCCCACACCTTCAACGACTGCAAGCGCGCCGCTATTCCGGACGGCGAACCGTTCTCCCGCGATCCCGCGGAAGAACGCCGAGCCGCCGGTTGCACCGTACAGCGCCACATTGCCGATCACGATGTTCTCTTCCGGTACGAAGGTGGCCGCCCTCGGTGGGCGGATGATGATCTTCCCGCCCGACAGTCCCTTGCCCACGTAATCGTTCGTGTCGCCTTCGAGGCGCAGGGATATCCCCGCGGGGATGAACGCCCCGAAGGACTGGCCAGCCGACCCTGTGAACTGGATATTGATCGTGTCGTCCGGCAGGCCAGCGCCGTTGTAGCGGCGGCTTACCTCGGCCCCGAGGATCGTCCCGACGGTGCGGTTCACATTCCGGATCGGCATTTCAATCTGGACACGCTCACCACGGTTGAGGGCAGGTGCGGCAAGCTTCAGGAGTTGCTGGTCCAGCGCGCGTTCGATGCCATGGTCCTGCTGCGTCACCTGGTGCGTAGGCACGTCCGGCCCCACGTCGGGCCGGTAGAGGATCGCGGAGAGGTCCAACCCCTTCGCCTTCCAGTGGTCCACCGCCTGACGCATGTCCACCAGGTCGCTGCGTCCAACCATGTCTTCCAGCCGCCGGAAGCCGAGTTGCGCCATGTACTGACGGACTTCCTCCGCGATGAAGTGGAAGAAGTTGACGACATGTTCCACGCGGCCCGCGAACTGCTCGCGCAGCTTCGGGTTCTGGGTGGCGATGCCGACCGGACAGGTGTCCAGATGGCAGACGCGCATCATCACGCAGCCCATCACCACCAGCGGCGCTGTGGCGAAGCCAAACTCCTCGGCACCCAGCAGCGCGCCAATGACCACGTCCCGGCCGGTCTTCAACTGGCCGTCCACCTCGACTGTGATGCGGTCGCGCAGCCGGTTGAGGACCAGCGTCTGCTGCGTCTCAGCAAGCCCGAGTTCCCACGGGACGCCCGCGTGCTTGAGCGAGGTGAGCGGACTTGCGCCTGTACCGCCGTCGTGGCCGCTGATGAGGACCACATCCGACTTCGCCTTCGCCACACCGGCGGCGACCGTCCCCACGCCAACCTCGGCGACCAGTTTCACGCTGATACGCGCGTTCACGTTGGCGTTCTTCAGGTCATGGATCAGCTGCGCCAGGTCCTCGATCGAATAGATGTCGTGGTGCGGCGGCGGACTGATCAGCGGGACACCAGGCGTCGCGTGACGCACCTCGGCGATCCACGGGTAGACCTTGTGGCCGGGCAACTGGCCGCCCTCGCCGGGCTTCGCACCCTGCGCCATCTTGATCTGGATCTCGTCCGCATTCACGAGGTACTCGCTCGTGACGCCAAAGCGGCCCGAGGCGACCTGTTTGATCGCGCTGCGCCGTGAGTCGCCGTTCGCGTCCGGCGTAAACCGCCGGCGGTCCTCCCCGCCCTCGCCGGTATTGCTCTTCCCGCCAATGCGGTTCATCGCGATCGCCAGCGTCTCGTGCGCCTCCGCGCTGATCGAACCGTAAGACATCGCACCCGTCTTGAACCGCTTGAACAGGCTCTCTACGGGCTCGACCTCCTCGATCGGGATCGGAGGCCCGGCAGGCTTCAGGTCGAAGAGTCCTCGAAGCGTGGCCAGCTGGCGGCTCTGGTCGTCCACCAGCGTCGTGTACTCCTTGAAGATGTTGAACTGGCCGGTGCGTGTCGCGTGCTGCAGACGGAACACCGTGTCCGGGTTGAACAGGTGGAACTCGCCGTCACGTCGCCATTGATACTGGCCGCCCCACGCGAGTTCATGCATACCGCCGTCACGCGTCGGGAACGCCCGGTGATGATGCTGGAGCGCCTCCGCGGCGACCTCGTCGATGCCGATGCCGCCGATACGGGAGACGGTCTTCGTGAAATACCGGTCGACGAAGTCCCGGGCGAGGCCGATCGCCTCGAAGATCTGCGCGCCGCGATACGACTGGACGGTGGAGATGCCCATCTTGGACATCACCTTCACGGTACCCTTCTTGATCGCCTTCAGGTAGTGCTTGTGCGCCTCGTCCTCGGTCAGGTCGATCGCGACGAAGCCGTCCTCGCGCAGCCGGGCGAGGCCATCCAGCGCCAGGTACGGGTTGACCGCGCCCGCGCCATAGCCGATAAGCAGGGCGAAGTGATGCACCTCGCGCGCGTCGCCCGTCTCGATGACCAGCCCAACCTGCGTTCGCTTTCGCTCACGCACCAGGTGGTTGTGGACGCCAGCGGTAGCGAGCAACGCTGGGATCGCGACGTGGTCGCGGTCCACCCCGCGGTCGGACAGCACAATGATCCGCGCGCCATGCGCAATGGCCGCGTCCACCTGCTCGAACAGGTGCTCCATCGCTTCTTCCAGCGCGTGACCCTTCCCTGTCCGCGACACCGCCGGGAAGAGCATGGGGATGACGGCTGTGTGAAAATGCGGGTCGTCCTTCAGCGCCTTGATCTGCGCCATCTGCGCGTTGTCGATGAACGGACTGTCGAGCTTCACCAAATGGACGTCCGACAGCGACTGGTCGAGGAGGTTCCCCTCCGGCCCGATCACAGTGTCCACGGACGTCACAAGTTCCTCGCGGATCGCGTCCAGCGGCGGGTTCGTGACCTGGGCAAACAGTTGCTGGAAGTAGTTGTACAGCGGCTGGGCACGCGTGGAGAGGACGGCCAGCGGCGTGTCCGACCCCATGGAACCCGTAGACTCTTCCGAGTTCAGCACCATCGGCGTCAAGATGTACTTGAGGTCCTCAATTGTGTAGCCGAAGGCGATCTGCCTGGTCAGCAGATCCTCGCCCAGCAACCGCGGCGGGGCCGCGCCAACCGCCAGCGAGGAAAGCGGATGGACATGGTCCGCCAACCATTCCCCGTACGGCTTCGCCTCAGCAAGCCCCATCTTCAGCTCGGTGTCGTCGATGATCCGCCCCTCTTCAAGGCTGACCAGGAACATCTTGCCGGGCTGAAGGCGCCCCTTCATCAGAATGCGCTCGGGCTCGATCGGCAGCACGCCAACCTCTGAAGCCATCAGGACGATGTCGTCCTTCGTGACGATGTAGCGGGACGGACGCAGGCCGTTCCGGTCGAGGACGGCGCCGATCGAACGGCCGTCGGTGAACGTGACGGAAGCCGGACCGTCCCATGGCTCCATGACGGTGCTGTAGTATTCATAGAACTGCTGCTTCGCCCGCGGCATCGTCGTGTGGCCGGACCATGCCTCCGGGATCAACAACATCATCGCGTGAGGCAGCGACCATCCGGCCTGCACCAACAACTCCAACGCGTGGTCCAGGATCGCGGTGTCGCTTCCGCCCTCGTCCAGCACCACCGGCAGGATCTTCTGCACGTCGTCGAACAATGGAGAGGCGAACAACGCCTCGCGCGCGGTCATCCAGTTGATGTTCCCGCGCAGCGTGTTGATCTCGCCGTTGTGCGCGATCATCCGGTACGGGTGCGCGAGTTTCCACGACGGGAAGGTGTTGGTGCTGAACCGCGAATGGAACATCGCCATTGCGCTGACCATGCGCGGATCGCGCAGGTCCGGGAAATACATCCGCAACTGAAGAGCGGTCAACATCCCCTTGTAGATCAGGGTGCGCGAAGACAAGCTTGGGAGATACGTCAGCGCCGCGCCCGGAATTCCGGACGCGGCGACCGCCTTCTCGAACCGCTTGCGGATCACATACAGGCGGCGTTCAAACGTGTCCTGGTCGCGCATCGAGGACTCGCGGCCGATGACCACATGAAGCATGTGCGGCTCGACGGAGAGCGCGCTGGCACCGATGTCAGCCGTCACGGAATCGGTCGGGACGTCGCGCCAGCCCAGCACGCGCTGCCCCTCCTCCTCCACGATCGAGGTGAGCAGGGCGGTCACGCGCTGACGGGCGTCCTCGTCCTTGGGTGTGAACAGGACGCCCACGCCATAGGCGCCTGCTTCTGGCAGCACGAAGCCCAGCCGCGCCGCCTCGTCGCGAAAGAAGCCGTCCGGGATCTGGATGAGAAGGCCGGCCCCGTCGCCCGTGTTGGGCTCTGAACCCGAAGCGCCCCGATGGTCGAGGTTTTCGAGCGCAAGCAACCCGTCGCTGACGATCTGGTGCGAACGGATGCCCTTCAGATGCGCGATGAAGCCCACACCACAGGAGTCATGCTCCATGGCGGGGTCATAGAGCCCCTGGGCCGGTGGCAGCCCCGGAACGTCCATCACTCAGCCCCCCCACCTGCGCGAGCGACCGCCAGCACAAAACAAATGCGGTGGCTGACCGTCGACGTCATGACCCGTCCGTCCCTGCTCAGATTCGGAAGCAGTGAAGAGTCGGGTATTATACCCCGCTCCGTCCCTGTCCATCCGGCAAACCCCATGGTCGGGCCTTTGCGAAATTCATCACAAGGCACCGGACTATAGCCGATCTCGTCCAGACTGACCATAACCGCCTCTACGAGGCCTAACGGGGGGTTAGCGGTGGTTGAATTCGAGTAAATGGGGCTCCCACAGAGAGACGTAACCGGGCCGCGTCATAGGATGCACGCATGAGGCGTTTCAACCGGTGTCTCCCTTTCCCCGCGTGGTGGCAGACCGTCACCACCGTGACCATCCTGGCGCTCTGCGCCCTGCTGGGGACACGTTCTGTGGCACACGCCCAGGAGCCGCCAACCTTCGCCCCCAAGACTGCCCCTAAGAGCCTCACTACGTTGGAGGATCTTGGGCTTGGCGACACCGCGGCACAGGGTGCACGCATCTCCAAGGAATTCTTCTTCTCCGGAGCGGGCGACTACGAGCTCGGCAACAACAGCAAGATCTTCGTCGATATCTCGCACTCGAACCTGCTGGATGCGCAGCGTTCCGTCATGAACGTCGTGCTGAACAACCGGCCACTACAGTCGATCAGGCTGGACCAGACCAACGTCACGTTCGGACATTACGAGATCAACATCCCGAAAGATTTGGTGTCAAAAGAGTTCAACCGGCTGACATTTGAATTCGGTATGACGACCGGCTTGCTCTGTGAAGATCCCTTCAGCCCTGCGCTCTTTACCAACATCCTCCGCACGACCGCCCTCCAGATCGACTTCGCCAGCAACCCGCCCATCCCTCGCATCGCAGCGCCGAACCTGGCGGAGTATCCGTACCCGTTCTTCCGGCCCGGCTACCCCGTGGTCGCGCCGGTCATGATCGCGATCCCGGACAACCCGAACGAGGTCGAGCTCACCGGTGCCTACCGTATGGCCGCGGACCTCGCGACCCGCGTCCTTTTCGACCTCGAACTCCTCAGCGTGCGGCCTGTGTCCTCGATCTCCCAGGACGAACTGCGGAACCAGCAAATCATCCTTATCGGTACGCCACCGAGGAACCCACTGATAGCCCGTGCGTTGACCAGCACGCCGTTTCGGATGCAAGGCAATCAGATGCTGCGCGACCAGCAGGCTTTCGACCCGGCTTTCGGCGTCCTCGCGCTCACCGCATCGCCGTTTAACGGCAACTTGCGAGCGCTGCTCGCGACGGGTGCATCAGACGAAGCCGTCAAGCGATCCGTGGACGCGCTGACCAGCGCGGAACCTGCCGCCCTGCTCGCCGGCCCGACGGGGATCCTGACGGAGCCCGTGGCCGCGTCGGCGACCCGCAGCTTCCAATCGATTTTCACATTCAAAGAGGCTGGGGCGAGTGAGCAGACACTCGTCGGCGGTGGTACCCAGACCATCACCCTCGTCTTCTCCTCGCCCGCGCCCGCGCCCGGCGCGAACGGGAAGCTTGACCTCATCGTCTCCCACCCGGACATCATTGACCGTCGCCGGTCGAACGTCGTGGTCGAGTTGAACGGGCAGGCAATCCAGACCATCCGCGTCAGCAAAGAACAGACACGCCGCGTTTCCTATCAGGTCGACCTCTTCTCGGATGTCCTCCGCGTCGGCCCGAACACACTGACCCTCCGGGCGACGCTGTACGACCCCGAACCGCTTGTACTCGAGGCCTGCGAGAGCACCGCTTCGGAACGATTCTTCATCACCGTGCATGACGACTCGGCGATCTCTCTCCCGCAGGCCGCGGGCACCAGTTCTGGAAGCGACCTCGCCTCTCTGCCGTTCCCGTTCGCGGGACTCCTCGGGCTGCGCGATACCACCTTCGTCGTACATGAACAGGACAATGACGCCCTGCGTGCCGGCATGCTGGCCGCGATCGCCCTGGGACGACGATTTGGCGCACAAAACGATTTCACCGTCGTCCCGGCGACGACCGCCACACCCCAGAGCATTGGGGACCGCCATATCGTCGCGATCAACGTCCCCCGTGAGACGGTCGTCGGCCAGCAGTTCGAGAAAGTACTGCCGCTGATTTTGCGACCTGACGGCACACGCGCGCTCGTGGAGGAAAAGGGGACACTCGCGGAGATCCTGGACTCCTCGCGTGTAGGCGCGCTCCAGCTGGCACAGGTACCGTGGGCGTCGAGCCGCCGGCTCCTCGCGGTCACCGGTACGGACAACATCGCGCTTGGCTGGGCCGCAGACGCGCTGCCAAAGGGAGGCCTGACGGGCAACGTGGCCCTCTTCCAGTCCGCGAAGCAGGTCAACACCTTCTCACTCAAGCGGCTGGCCGACGTCGACGAGAACAGCCTCAAGGGGCGTTTCACCAACGCCGAGGCCCGTCAGGCGACACTGCTCGCGGTCGTCTTGATCGCCCTGGGCTCCATCGCCCTGATGGTGCTCTGGTCGTTCCGCAACCGGCTCGCGCCGCGTACGGTGGGGCTGCCACGCCTCCCCTACCGCCGAGGTGGCCGCCGCCGTTAGCGAGGCCAGAACAACCTCTCGTGCTAGCCCAGCTCCACCTCAGGCCGGTGCTCCCACACGATCTGCCGCGCGACAAGGTCGTCCAGATGCGCGGCGTCCAGGCGCAGCAGCTCGGCCAGGACCTCGCGACTGTGCTGCCCCATGTCGGGCGAGGTGCCGCGCAGCCCGCCCGGCGTGCGCGAGAGCTTCACCGGCGTATTCGTCAGCGGCACCGTGCCAAACGTGTGATGCGGCACCGGCACGAACATTTCGCGCTCCTGGACCTGAGGCATCGCTGCCGCCTCGGGGATCGAGTTCAGCGGCCCGCAGGGGATGCCGTACTGCTCCAGCGCCGCGACCCACTCCGCCGTCGGACGTCGGCGAAACGCTTCGTTCAGCAGCGGCTCAAGTTCCCCGTGGTTCCGCAGCCGGGCCGCAGACGAGAGGAAGCGCGGGTCGTCAATGATCTCCGGGATGCCAAGCTCGGAGCAGAGCAGCGCCCACTGGTTTGGCACGCCCCATGCCAGCGCCAGCACCATCCAACCGTCCGCTGTCGGGAACGCCTGGAACGGCACCGCCGAAGGATGTCTGGTGCCGAGGCGCTCCGGCACCTGGCCGGTCAGATGCCAGCGCATGAACGCGTTCTCCTGGATGGCGATCTGACAGTCGAGCATGGAGATGTCGACCAGCTGGCCGACCCCCGACTGCTCACGCTCGCGCAGCGCGGCAAGCACCCCAATCGCGCAGTAGAGGCCCGCCGCGATGTCGCCTAACGAGAGCCCCGGCCGCACTGGCCCGCGCCCCGGCTCCCCGGTAACGGACATCACCCCACCGGCCCCCTGCACGATCACGTCGAGCGCCGGCTTCGAGGACATCTCACCCGTCCGGCCATAGCCGGAGATCGCGGCGTAGACCAATGCGGGGTAATCCTTCGACAGCGCGTCGTAACCGAGGCCCAGACGGTCCATCGCGCCGGGAGTGAAGTTCTCCACCAGCACGTCCACCTCACGCACCAGTTCGCGGAAAAGCCCCTTGCCCTCCTCCGTCGTGAGGTCGAGGGCGATCGACCGCTTGCCGCGGTTCACCGAAAAGAAGTAGCCCGACTCTCCGTCGATGATCGGGGCCGTCGTACGCGCGACGTCGCCGTAGGGCGGGCGCTCAACCTTAATGACGTCCGCGCCCAGGTCAGCGAGTGTGGCCGTGCAGAATGGGCCGGAGAGCACCCAGGTCAGGTCGAGCACCCGGACTCCGGCAAGCGGCCCGGTCGTCGGCAGCGGCGGCATCGCGTCCCCCCTCACACCTCGGGCGGCGCGGCATCAAGGGTGCGCGCGTCGCGCAGGGCAAGGTACACCCCGAACAGGACGACCGCCCCGCCCGCAACTTCGATGGCACGCGGCGTTTCACCCAGGAGCGGCACCGCGATTGCCGCCGCGCCGATCGGTTCACCAAGGATGGCGACCGCGACGACGGCCGCGGGCATCGACCCCAGCGCCCAGTTCAGCGCGTTGTGCCCGACGAGTTGCGGGATAAGCGCCAGCAGCGCCATCGCTACGTACGCCTCGCGTGGATGTCCGGCCAGTGGCGTACCGCTCACGAGGAGCGCGGCCAGTAACAGCAGGGCCGTTGCCGGGTAGACCGCGCCCGCGTACGCGGCGGTGGAGAGGCGTCGTCGCGCGCCACGGCCCGCGAGGATATAGCAGCCACCCATGACACCCCCAAAGAGCGCGAAGGCGTCACCGGCCAGCGTCCCTCGGTCGCCAGCGTGCGGCAGCACCAGCAGCAATGCACCGGCCGTCGCCACCGCGACACCGGCGAGCGTCCCCCGGCGGGGCAGCTCGCCGAGGAAGGCCCACCCGCCGAGGGCGACAAACAACGGCTGCATCGTCACCAGCGCCACGCTGGCCACGACCGAGGTGCGCTGGAGCGATGCGACCCAGAAGCCGAAATGCGTCGCGAGCGCCACCGCTGACAATCCGAGGAGCACCCACTCACCTCGCGTCAGGCCTCGCCACTGGCGTGCGCCTCCAGTTGCCGCGCCAAGCAGGAGCATCGGCGGAGCGGCAATGGCCAGCCGCACGGTGGCGATGGTCAGCACGGGCGCCTCGGACAACCGGATCAGAGGCGCGGCGAAGGAGATCGCCAGGACGCCCACGCCTAGCGCCAGGAGGTGGCGGCTGCTCAGGCGGGAGTCTGGCATGCGCCGGAGGCTACCATCGGGCCCGCTATGATGCCGGGGCTACCGGTCGCGCGACGAGAGGTCTCGATGATGGCGGAACCACGGATCGACTGGGACGAATGGACCTCACGTGCCACCGAGTGGCTCTCAGAATACATCCGGGTCGACACGGTGAACCCTCCCGGCAATGAGATGCGGGCCTGCGACTGGCTCGGACGCATCCTGGATGCCGAGGGCATTCCCTACACCGTCTACCGCAGCGCCCCGGAGCGCGGGAACCTCGTCGCCCGTCTCAGTGGCACGGGCACACGCGGCAAGGGCCTCATCCTCCTTAACCACACCGACGTCGTTCCCTTTGAACGCGACCACTGGACCGTTGACCCGATGGGCGGCGAGATCAGCGATGGCTACATCTGGGGCCGTGGCGCTCAGGACATGAAGGGTATGGGCATCATGGAGCTCGTCGTCTTCCTGCTCCACCACCGCCTCGGCCTGCCACTCACGCGCGACCTCGTCTTCATGGCCGTCGCTGACGAGGAAGCAGGGTCCGAGTTCGGTGTCGAGTTCCTCGACGCCACCCACCCTGAACTGTTGGACTGCGATTACGTGATCAACGAAGGCGGTGGCGGGTCGACGGAGATCCTGGGCGTCCAACGCAACACGTTCAACATCGGTGTCGCCGAAAAGGGGCCGCTCTGGCTCCGCCTCCGCGCCCACGGCCGGCCGGGCCACGGTTCCGTCCCGCACGACGACAACGCCGCCGACCGGCTCATCCGCGCGCTCCAGCGCATCCAGGACTGGGAGCGCCCGCTGCAACCCACGCCAGAGGTACGCGAGAACTTCCGGCAACTTTGGCAGGCGGGCATCATCGGCCGGGAACCCACCGACGAAGTGCTCGCGGAGTTCGCGAAAGAGAATCCACGTCACCGCTCCGTGCAGATGAACTCGATCTCGCTCACTACGCTCACCGCGGGCGTGAAGCACAACGTGATTCCGGCCCAGGCCGAGGCCACCCTCGACGTCCGTCTCATCCCGGGCTATGACCCGGATCAGTTCATCCACGAAATCACGGAGGTGATTGCGGACGACCGAGTCGATGTCGAGCCGGTCTTCGCCTCCGCATCGCCCGCCTCGACCGTCGGCACTGAGCTGTACGAGGTCATGAAGCGTGAAGCGAAGCGTGCTGTCGAGGATGCCGTGGTCGTCCCCGGGGTTGGGACCGGATTCACCGACTCGCGCATCTTCCGCCGCCGTGGCATTGAAGCTTACGGATTCGTGCCCACGCTCACCGGCCCTCAGGATCTTGGCCGCGTCCACGGCAACGACGAGCGTATTTCGATCGAGAATGTGCGACTGGGAATGCAGATCCTGTTCCAAACCGTGAGAGGGATCTGCGGCTAGACTGCGCCCCGGTCTGACGCGTCCCAGCGGTAAGGGAGAGACTCATGAAATTCGAAGACATCAAGACGATCGGCGTGATGGGTGGCGGCGTCATGGGCGGCGGCATCGCCCAGGTCATGGCCGCCGCGGGATACCGCGTCATCGTCCGTGATCTCAACGATGACCTCATCGAGAAGACAAGAGAAGCCATCTTCGAAAGCCGCTGGGGCATCAAGCGCGCCGTCGAGATCGGCAAACTCGAGTTCGACAAGGCGCGCGCCACCATGGAGCGCATCTCCTTCACGACGAAGGTCGAGGACCTGCGCAACGTCGACATGGTCATCGAAGCCGTGCCAGAGAAACTCGAACTCAAGCAACAGGTTTTCGCTGAGCTCGACAAGATCGTGAAACCAGACACCATCTTCGTCTCGAACACTTCCGGGTTCGTCGTCGCCGAGATGGCGAGGGATGTCTCCGAAGGACGCAAGGCGCTCTTCGCTGGCATGCACTTCTTCAACCCGGTCCCCGCGATGAAGTGCGTCGAGATCATCTCGACGCCCCAGACGCTCCCCGAGGTGACCGACGCGGTATTCCGTGTGGGCGAACAAGCAGGCAAAGTCGCCGTCCACGTGAAGGATGCCCCAGGCACCTACGGTTTCATCGTGAACCGCGTCTACGCCGCAGCCCGCCGCGAGGCTGACAAGCTCGTCGAGGCCGGCATCGCGACGAAGGAAGATATCGACAAGGCGATGAAGACCGGCCGCAACTGGCCCTCCGGCTTCTATGAAGAGCGCGGCGGCATCGGACGGCAGTGGTAACAGCGGCAGAGCAACCGGCCTCCTGAACCCAGGCCATCGAAGGCGGAGGCGACGATGCGGCTCGATCAGGTGAAGACCATCGGCATCATGGGCGGCGGCGTCATGGGCGGCGGCATCGCCCAGATCATGGCCGTCGCCGGCTACGACGTGATCGTCCGCGATCTCACCCACGAACTCGTCGAGGTGACCCGCGACGCCGTCTTTGAGGGCCGCTGGGGAATGAAACGCGCCGTCGAGCGGGGCAAACTCTCCTTCGACCAATGCACCGAGGCCATCGACCGGATCTCTTTCACCCTCGCCCCGCGCGATCTGCGCGACGCCGACCTCATCATCGAGGCCGTGCCGGAGAAACTCGACCTGAAGCAGCAAGTCTTCGCCGAACTCGACACGCTGATCAAGCCCGAGGCGATCTTCACCACGAACACATCCGGCTTCCCCGTCGCTGATATCGCGCGCGATGTCTCCGAAGGCCGCAGGCCACTCTTCGCCGGCATGCACTACTCAAACCCCGTCCCCACGATGAAGATGTGTGAGGTCATCTACACCCCACGGACCTCACAGGAGACCATCGACACCGTGAAGGGCGTCGCCGAGAAGGCGGGCCGCGCCGTCTCGATGGTGAAGGACGCGCCCGGCTCTTATGGCTTCGTCATGAATCGCGTCTTCGCCGCCGCCAAACGCGAGGCCGACTTGATCGTCGAGGCAGGCCTCGCGACCCGCGAGGACATCGACCGCGCGATGATGACCGGCCGCAACTGGCCCGCCGCCTTCTACGGACAGCGCGGCGGCATCGGGAAGCAGTGGTAGGCGACCAGCCCACCACCCCCTCAGCGATCCTCGCGCGCACGCGCGAGGCCTGGGCCGCGTTGGACGCCGCCCTCGTGCACATCGACCCCGGCGCGATGCTCCGCCCGCACACGCCCGAAGGCTGGTCGCTCCGCGACATCCTCTGTCACCTCGGCAACCCGTGGCTCACCGCCCAGATCGAGGCGCACCTCGACGGACGTGAGCCAACGATGCTGTCCTGCTACGGACACGAGGTGTCTGTCGCACCTGATGAGGACATGACGACGAACGACGGCCGGAACGCGTGGCACCATCGTGCGCTCCGGAGTCTCTCCCTCGAGCAGGTCCACGCGCGCTACCTCGACTTCCGCGGACGCACCGAGGCCCTGCTCCTGCGGCTGCCCGAAACCGAAGGCGACGTGATCTACGCGCTCGTACCGTTTGGCGACATCGGGCGCGTCCGCCCAGCGCCGGAGGGCACACCGATGTCGTTCCCGCTCTGGCAATGGCTCCGCGGCGAGACATGGCACCACTTCGAAGACCACCTGCCGGCGTTTCAGGCAGCCGCGCGATGATGAATGCACGCCGTGCCCTCGCCGTCTTCCTCGTCCTGCCGCTGACCGTGCTCTTCCTGCTCGGCCTCGTCGCCGGACGGCTGGACGCCACCCTGCTCAACCCGACGTTCGTGAAACAGCAGGCGCGCGACCTCCGGCTCTACCAGCGGCTGCACGAAGACGGCGTGCGCCGGCTCGTCCGCAACGTGCTCGACCACCCCGAGAAGCGCCCGGCGAACCTGCGTGTCATCGCCCTCCCCACTGACCAGAAGGCCGAGGACAGCGTCACCACCCTCGCACAGTCGTTCCTGCCGCCCGCGTGGGTCGAGCGCGAGACCGAGGAGACGATCGACGCGCTTCTCCCATGGCTGGCCGGACGCAGCGACCACTTCACGATCAACGTCAGCCTGCACGACGGCCTCATCGGTACGCTTGGCCACCCGACCTCGGGCCAGCCCTCGGCGTTCGAGCGGGCGTGGCGCGACCTCGGCATGGGGCAGCGCACTGTCCTCAGCATCGCGCGCTCCTACGACAGCGACCCCGCCAACGCCGGCAAGCCGGTCCCCGGCGCGCCTCCGGGCGTGCGGACCGTCACCGCCGCGGTCGAACTTCGAGGTGAAAGCGCCGGCGCGTGGTTCGACCAGCAATGGTTCGGCTTCGTCGACCAGGCCATGCCGTACCTCGCCGGCGACTCGAAGACGATGAACGCCCGCATCTCCTTCGAGGCGTTCCCCTTCCTCGCCGACCCGTTCGCGAAAGCGCTGCACCTGCCGCCCGAGCAGATGACCCAGCAGGGCTGGCGGCTCACCGACGCCGACCTGAA
>QZJI01000028.1 GCA_003599735.1 Dehalococcoidia bacterium
GCCATCCCGCTGGAGCCGTAGACAGCACTCGATCACCTTCATCCTCGTTGCTCAGCCACCCCCTGCGTTGGCACGCGCGAAGCCAAACACCCTCCCTTGAGGGAGGGAAGGGGAGGGACTCTGAAGCCTCCTTCCCCCTCATGGAGGGGGAGGGAGGTTGGGAGGGTGAGGGTCCCTCTTTAGGGTGAGGATCCCTGCTGACCAGCACCTGCAACGACGACCTGTCACAAGACATCGTTATATGAGCCGCTCCGGCTCAACTTCCCTGAGCCACCCCTCGCAAGATCCTGAACCCCGCCACGCAAATCCCCCCGGCGGCCATGACCTCACGAGGCATCGACGTCACGCCGCCACTGCCGATCAGATTCACACACACCTGTTTCACGTGAAACAAATGTTCTAACAAAGCCCCACAGGCACCCCCGCGCTTTTTTGAGCCGCTATCTGACAATGTTCAAAAATCTGGGCGATGAGGCGTCAAGGGGAGGGGAGAAGAGGCTGCAAGGGTGAAGGCTCTAGACACTCAACCCAACCCAATCTCGCGCAGGAACGCCGCGTTCGACGGCTCACGGCCGAGGAACCGGCGCACCAGCGCATCGCCGTCCTCCGTCCCCCCGGCTTCAAGGATGACACGGCGGTACTCGCGCCCCGCGCCCACCTCCCCCTCCGGGCCGCCTTCGAGACGCGCCTGCTCGAACACCGTCGCCATGTCGTCGCCGAAGACCTGCGACCACAGATAGCCGTAGTACCCCGCGTCGTAGCCGAAGAGGTGCCCGAAACCGGCCTGGAAATGCGTCTCCGGCGGAAACGCGAAGCCCGTGATCCCGTGCAGCGCCTCGGCGATGGCGTCCAGCATCGGGGCCGTCTTCACTGCCCCCGCGTCGTGGTACGCAAGGTCGAGCCGCGCGAAATAGATCTGGCGCAGGTAGTGCAGCCCGCTCCCCACATTCTTCGCCGCCACCATCTGCGCCAGCAACGCCTCCGGCAGCGGCTCGCCCGTCCGCACATGCCGCGTGAACCCCCGCAGCACCGAGGGCGCCCACACCCAGTGCTCCAGCATCTGCGACGGTGCCTCGACAAAGTCGCGCTGCACGTTCGTCCCCGCGAAGCGGACGTACGGCGACCGCGTCATCACCTGGTGCAGGATGTGCCCGAACTCGTGGAACAGCGTCTCCACCTCGGAGTGCCGCAGCAGGCTCGGCGACTCCGCCGAGGGCTTCGTGAAGTTGGCGACG
This sequence comes from Dehalococcoidia bacterium, assembly GCA_003599735.1. GTDB lineage: Bacteria > Chloroflexota > Dehalococcoidia > UBA2979 > UBA2979 > SURF-43. Next base: position 1,236 of record QZJI01000028.1, read on the forward strand.
ATCGCCGCCGCCGTGGGCTGGTATCGGCCGTCCGGCAGCGCACGGCCGGGGCGAAGCACGAACGCGGCGGCGTGGCCGTACTTGTCCGGCCTCGGATGCAGGTCCATATAGAAGTGCCCGATATGGCGGCCGTCCGAGGCGTCCTCCACGGCGTCCTCCACGGCGTCCTCCACCGCATCCTGCACCGCATACAGCCGCACGTCCGGGTGCCACGCCCGTGCCTCAATCACCGGCACGAAGCGCACGCCGACCAGCCGCTGGTACACCTCGAACAGCCCGTCGAGCACGGCGTCCAGCGGGAAGTACTCGGCGACCGCGAACTGGTCGACCTGGTACCGCTCGCGCATCACCCGCTGCTGGTAGTACCGCCAGTCCCAGATCTCCAGCCGCGCATCTGGATCCTCGAGGTGGCGGCGCTTCTCCGCCCGCAACTCCTCGATGTCCCGCTCCGCCTTCACCCGCACCTGCCGCTCGAGGTCCACGAGGAAGTCGAGCGCCGCCTGAGGCGTCCGCGCCATCTTCGTCTCGATCACGTACGCGTCCCACGAGGGGTAGCCAAGCGTCTCCGCGATCTCGTGGCGCGCCGCGATCGCCTCCGTGAGGATCGGCATGTTCACATCCGCCGCGCGGCGGTAGTTCTTCAGGAACAGTTCGCGGCGCAGCGCCTCCTCCTCGGCGGCTTCGAGGAATGGGTAGAACTCCGGGTAGTCGAGGGAGACGCGGTAGCGCGCCCCCTCCGCCGTCTCCACGACGTCCAGCCGGTCGATGTACGACTCCGGCAACCCGCGCAACTCCTCGCGACGCAGCAGCAGCGCGTCGTCGTATTCGTCGATGTTCCGCCGGAACTCGATCCCGAGGTGGATCAGCCGTTCCTTCAGCGCCCGCACGCGCTCCCGGCGTTCCGGGTCGAGGTCGAAGCCGTTGCGCCGGTGGTCGCGCCGGGTGTGCGCCAAGAGCCGCGCCGGCACGCCCTCGAGCGCTCGCGCCTCGTCCGTCTCCGCGAAGGCGCGTACGGCCGCCGCGATCTCCTCGCGGAAGCCGATCGAGATGCCGTAGGTGTCGAGTCGCTGCTCCGCCTCCAGCGCCGCTTCGCGCAGCACCGGGTCGGCGGCGACGTAGGTGAGGAAGCCGTGCTCCCCGCTGGCGAGGGCGAGGAGGTTTGCCACCTCATCGAACGGCTGCAGCGTGTTCGCGAACGTCCGCACCCCCTCGACCCGCCCGACGCCGTCGAGGATCGCCTCGCACCGCGCGATCGCCGTCTCGACCCCCGCCCGGATGCGCTCCGGCGTCGCGAGGGTGTAGTCGAAGGGCGGCGTGGAGGCGGGATTCGTCATCGCCGAATCATAGGGGGCGGGCGTCGAGGGTCAGATCGCCTCTTCCGGGTGCTGGCGGGGGATCCCGCTGAGCACGAACGCCGTCTCGACAAGGTCCGCGGCGCCTTCGATCTCGGACTCGATCGTGAGGAACTCGCTGTCGTGGTGGACGAGCTTGTACCGGGCGTTGCCAAGGTACTCGACCTTCTCGATCCGCTGAAGGTCCGCCCACGCCACCTCGTGCAGCGGCTGGCCCAGGTGGAGCGCCGTGGCGCCCTCGGTGGTGAGCACGACCGAGGTAGCGGTGCCGCGCCAGGTGAGCAGCACGACCGGCACCATGAAGACCGTGACCGCGAGCGCGAAGACGCCGAACCCCTTCGCCTCCGTGGAGTCGAGGATGAACCCGGCAACGAGGGCGACCACGGTCACCACGAGCGGGAGCGCGAACGTGGCGTTCTGCCACCAGCGGTTCGGGTTCGCGAAGACGCGCACCACCTGATGCATCGAGGCGACCGCGCGCGCGTCGGCGTCGTGCAGGTCGGGGAGAGGTCGCTCGCTGGTCATGCCTCGATGATGCCTCGCCCGGCCCGGAAGCACGAGTCCGCGCGCCCTCGGCTACGATCAGCCCGGTAAGGAAGCAACTATGCCGTCACCGACCCGCCCCGCGTTGCGCCCCGGATCGCTGCGTCTCAGCGTCCTGGACCAGGCCCCCATCCGCGAGGGCGGGACGGCCGCGCAGGCGCTGCGCGAGTCGATCCTGCTCGCCCAGGCCACTGAGCGCCTCGGCTACTCCCGCTTCTGGCTCGCGGAGCACCACGCGAGCGGTGGGCTCGCCTGCGCCGCGCCCGAGGTCGTGATCCCGGCCGTCGCCGCCCAGACCTCAACGATCCGCGTCGGCTCGGGCGGCGTAATGCTCTCGCACTACGCGCCACTGAAGGTGGCCGAGCAGTTCCGCGCGCTGGAGGCGCTCTTCCCTGGACGGATCGACCTCGGCATCGGGCGCGCGCCGGGGAGCAGCATGCAGACGAAGCAGGCGCTGGAGCACGGGCCGGGCACGCTGCCGCTGGAGGCGTTCCCCGACCAGGTCGAGGACCTGCTCGGTTACCTCGACGACTCGCTGCCCGAAGATCATCCGTTCTTCGGTATCCACGCCAGCCCGGTCATCGACGGCACGCCCGAGGTGTGGTGCCTGGGCTCATCGCTGGACGGGGCGCAGATCGCCGCCAGCCTGGGGCTGCCATACTGCTTCGCGCAGTTCATCTCGCCGGAGCTCGGCGCGCGCGCCGTCGCGCTCTACCGCACCCGCTTCAAGCCCTCGAAATGGGCCGCCGAGCCGCGTGTCTCGGTCGGCGTCTCCACGCTCTGCGCGCCAACCGACGAAGAGGCGGAACGCCTCGCGCGCGTGCGCTACGTCTGGCGCTTCCGCCGCGGCGCGGTGCCTTCGCCCGAGACGGCCGAGGCGTTCGAGCTCACGCAGCCGGAACGCGAGTACGTGACGTACTCGATGTCAAAGGCGGCGGTCGGCTCGCCCGCCACGGTGAAGGCCCGCCTCGAGGCCATGGCGGGGGAGTTCGGGGCGGAGGAGCTGGTGCTGCTCACGATCACCTACGATTTCGCCGACCGCATCCGCTCGTACGAACTCGTCGCGCGCGAGTTCGGCCTCGTCGAGTAGCCAACGGACAGGGGGCGGACGATGGTCGGCCGCAAAATCCAGAAGACCGAGGACGATTTCATCCGCGAAGCGATGCACGAGTTGCCGTACGGCATCTACGTCATCGGCACCACGCGTGGCGGCAAGCCGAACGGGATGATCGCGGACTGGGTGATGCAGATCTCGTTCGAACCGCGCCTCGTCGTGGCGGCGTTCGAGCGCGACTCGTCCTCGCTGGGCCGCATTCGCGACCACGGCTACTACACGGTCAACCTGCTGCCCCAGAAGGACGGCCTGCTGATCGCACAGCGCTTCGTCCAGCCCTCGAACGCCGCCAAGGTGCGCGGGCGCAGCGACGAGGCGGCCGCGCAGCAGCACGACAAGCTCGCGGGGATCGACTACCGGCTCTCCGAGCGCGCACCCGGCTGCCCGATCCTGGAGGACGCCGTCGCCTACCTCGAATGCGCCGCTGATCAGTTCATCGAGGCGGGCGACCACGTCCTCGTGACCGCGCGCGTCCTCTACGGCGAAGTGCAGCAGAGCGGCGATCCGCTGACCTCCACCTTCACCGGGTGGTCGTACTCGGGATAGGAGAGCGGCCTTATCCGCCGAGGTGTTGCGCCAGGAACGCCCTCGCCTGCTCCACCAGCGAGGCGGGCGAGTCGCCGTGGTTGCCGTCGAACCAGTGGAGTGCCTTCGGTTCAGCGAACGCCGCCTGCAGCCGCTGCCCGCCCTCCAGGGTGACCAGGGTGTCCTTCAGGCCGTTCGCGATGAACTTGGGGATGTGCGCGGTCAGCGGTGCGAAGGTGATCGGGTCGGTGAGGTCGAAGATCCGCTGTTCTTCCTCGGCAAGGTCGGCGAAGGGCGTGCCTTCGACGACGAAGCGGGAGTAGGGCGCGCTGCCGCCCACGAACAGCGAAGCGGCCTTCACGCGGTGGTCGAGCGCGATGAACGGGACGCCGAGGCGGCAGCCCATCGAGACGCCGTGGTAGCCGATCGCGTCCGCACGCACCTCCGGACGGGTGGCGAGGTAGTCGACGGTGCGCATGAGGTCCTGGACGCCTTGGATGCGTGCGTCACGCGTGCGGTACATGAGGTCGGGGCGGTTCGGCGTGAGCCGGCCGCGGTTGTCGGCGCCCTCACGCGAACCGAACCCGTAGGCGTCCACGGTCACGGCGACGAAGCCGGTGAGTGCCCACTGCACGGAGAGCGGCTGTGCCAGCGCGGGGGTGGGAGTCGTCATCTGATGCCGCCCGGAGGGGGTGGAGCCATGCTGCATGATGACGGCGGGGAAGGGGCCGTCCTCGGCGGGCATGGTGAGCGTCGCAAGGACGCGCTCGTCGTGTGTCGAGGTGAAGGTGACACGCTCGCGGCGGAGGCCCGGGATAGGCTGACGCGTGCGCGGGTCGGTCGCGGGGTCCATTTCGCTGGTGGAGACGAGGGGGAGTGTGCGGTCGTAGGCGTACAGGTGACGCAGCAATGCCTCGTCGATGGCCATCGGGGCCCTCCTTGTCGTTGAGCCATCCTCGGCGTCGTCTGATGCCGGAGGCGCGCACGATAACGCACCGGACTTCGGTCAGTCGTGCTGTGTGTGCGGGCAGGGAGGTGTGGCTACTGTGCTGCGGAGGCGATGGCTACCAGAAACCGGCTTTGAATTTCTCCGCGCCGTGGGCGTAACCGGTCGGGCCGGCCTTCTGCACGCGTTGCATGTGCTTGCCGCAGAGCCAGACAGTCAGGCGCTGCCGGTCGTCTGGGTCGGAGGTCCACTTCGACACCGCGACTTCGCGGAGCGGGGTGGCGGTGCAGAAGGCGCAACGGGCGACTGGCATGCATCGATGGTAGCCTCCGCGCACCGCGGCGTCAGTCGCGTCGCGTCAGGTCCGGAGTCTCGGTGAGCATTCTGCACGACCCCGCGTTCTACGCGGTCGCCTCGATCGCCGTGCTGCTGGTCGGCATCGGGAAGGGCGGCTTCGGAGGTGGCCTGGGCTCAGTTGGCGTGCCAATCATGGCACTCGCTATCCCGGCGACTCAGGCCGCGGCGATTCTCCTCCCAGTCCTCTGCCTCATGGACCTCGTCGGCCTGATCACGTATCGGCAGCGATTCGACCGTCGGATGATGCGGATGCTCTTTCCCGGTGCAGTGCTCGGCATCGCGCTGGGTGCGGCGACCTTCGCGGTCACCTCAGATCACGTGGTCGGGCTGCTGGTCGGCGCACTGGCGGTCGGGTTCACGCTGGATCGGTGGTTCGGGCCTCGGCTGCGACGGATCGAAGAGACGGCAGCGAGACCGGGCCCGGCGAAGGCGGCCTTCTGGTCCAGCCTCGCGGGATACACTTCGTTCGTCGCGCACGCGGGCGGGCCACCGCTGAACGTGCTGCTGTTGCCGCAGCGGCTGGACAAAAGCGTGTACGTGGGGACGACCGTGATGTTCTTCGCGCTGGCGAACTACGTGAAGTTGATCCCGTATGCCGTCATCGGCCAGTTCGAGGGTGTGAACCTGGGGACGTCGCTACTGCTGGCGCCGCTGGCGCCTGTGGGGTTCGGGCTAGGGTATCTGTTCAACCAGCGCGTGGACGAGGGGATGTTCTATCGCATCGCCTATGGCGCGCTGTTCCTGACGGGGCTGAAATTGTTGTGGGACAGCCGTACCGTCCTCGGCCTGTGACCGGGACGGTAATGTCGATCCGGTGTTGTGGTGTCTAGCGGCGCTTGGCTGCCGAACGCAGCACCCATCCGCCGCCCGAGGAGTTCGAGAACTGCTTCTCGGCCCCGCAGTTCTTACAGGTGCCCACGCTGGTAAGCCCTCCAGGCGCCGGGAGCATCCAGTGATGTCCGGTGCAGGGCGCAGTCACGCTCGACTCACTCACCTGAGAACCTCCCCCGCCTTGTCGCCCGTATCCCCGTGCCGGGTGACAAGCGCACGATATCAGATTTGCGATACCCCTGTGACGAATACGTGAGGGTGAAGTGTATGAGGCCGTCCGCGAGGCCCGTCCTGAATCTGGCTAGGTCGCGAGGACGATGAATGTCCCAGCGACGCAGAGCAGCGTGCCGATGCCGATCCGCCCTGTGGGGCGCTCGCGCAGCACCAGCATGGAGAGCGGGAGCGCGATGAGCGGGGAGATCGAGTTCAGGATGACGGCCCGCGCCGCGCCAGCTTCAGCCACCGCGAAAATGTACAGCACTGACCCCATCCCGGTACCGAGGATGCCGACCGCGACGATCAAGGCCAGGTCGCGTCCCTGAGGCAGCCGGCGCAGGATCGCACCCCGTGTGGTGACCGACATCACGAGGCCAATCGCGAGGCCGCCCGCCGGGATGCGCACGATTCCTGCCGCAGCCGCGCCGAGGTCGCCTCGGCCGCCCGCCAGCGCGAGCGTGGCTACGGTCCACGCGAGGGCGACGGCGCTGATCGCGAGGATGGAACGAGGCGTGCCCCATCGCATGGGGCCGGTTGCCGCCGCCGCGGCCGATTGGGCCACGATAAACCAGGTGCCGACGATGACGAGTACACCGCCCGCGATGAGCCCCCACGAGAACGGCTCGTCCAGCAGCCAGATCCCGCCTGCCGCAGAGAGCGCGACCCAGAGCGCGGTGGTGGGCGGTGCCATGCGCTGCATCCCCACGCCTCCCATGGAGCGAATGTAGGTCGTGTCCCCCAGCCCGTACCCGACGAGCCCGCTCCCGGCCATTGCCATCAGCACCAGCCAGGAGGCGTCGCGTAACTGTGAGGTCGCGCCAGTGGCGACGACCAGCAGGATCAGGAACGGTGTCGCGGCGAGCAGCCGAAGCGACGAGAGGATGGGCGCAGGGTAACGCGTGCCGAGACGGGCCAGCGTCACGCTGGTCGCAGCCCAGGTCAGCGCCGATGCCAGCGCGGCCGCTTCGCCCATGATGTGCCCCTCGCGCACATCATCCACGTGAATTCGCCGGGCGGGAAGCGCACCTCGCGGCCAGTTAGTGGCGGGGTGGCTCCCACGACACGACGCCGAGATACCGGCGCCCGACGGGCAGCGCAATGCCGCTGGAGGTTCGCCACCACTCGTCGATGAGCGCGCGTATCCGTTGCTCTTTCGCCGATCCGGGGGCGAGCCAGAGGAGGCGCCGAGCGCTCGAGACCGCCTCATCGAGCGACATGACGCCCGGGGGTTCAGCGGCGACGGTCGCGACGTCGAAGCGGCGGCCCCGAGCCCCGAGGAGTGCGATGAACTCGCGGAGGGCCGGTAACGCTGCAAGTGGCTCCCCGTGGACGGCCTCGAACAGCGGGGCCAGCGATGCTCCGCGAGCCTGATCGCCAAAGACGGCGATGCACACCCGGCGGGTGTGCCGTTCCATCGCGTCCAGGAACGGTGCGATCTCTCGGATGTCATAGATTGAATGGGCCGCTAGCGACACGTCGGCCGAGGCCGACCAACCAGCGGCCGGCCACCGCTGGTCGTGAACCTCGATGTTTGTGGAGCCTGCCTCCGCCGCGGCGGAGATCAGCGTTGCGCGCATCGCCTCGGACGGTTCGATGGCGATCACGCGAGAGACGCGGCTGCTGAGCGGGATCGCGAATCGCCCGCCTCCCGCGCCGATGTCCAACCAGGTATCGCCGGATCGTGCGAATGGTTCGATCAGCGGGAACTCGAGCGTGGCTCGGTTGCCTGGCTGGAACTGCGCGGCCAGAGGGGCGTAGTAGTCGCCTGGCGGCTCGGGCTCTCTCACGCGGGCGACCTGAGCGGCGTCCGCGTCGATGAGCGCCGCCCACGCGGCCGTCGCGGCCGCCTCGCTGGGACGGAGGAGTCCTGGATCGTTAGGAATGGGCGGCCTCGATGATGTTGTTTCGTATTGCCACGGGCACTTTTCTTCCGACCGTTGATGCGACCATGGAGCCCGGTATCGCTATTGGCCCTCGTACGAGCGATTGAGTCCGGCGAGGCCCCTCGGCCATATGCGGCATCGCCCGCATGGCCTGCCGTTTTCTCATGGTTCCGCCGAGCTGACCGCAGTATAAGTGCGAGGCGCGTGTGGCTACGCGCGCCGTCCGGTGAACGTCCCGTTGCCCATCGCGCCGAGGACGACCTCGCCGGCCAGGGCATCGCCCTGCACCACGGCCTCGAATTGCATGGTCATCTCACCCGCGGGGCCGGAGGCACGCACGGACCAGCGGAGGCGGTCGCCGTCCTGTTTGCCATCGATCAGAGGGGAGGTGCCCATAGGGCTCTGCCAGGTGCCGTGGATCGCGCCGTTGGAGGACTCGATGGAGAGAGTGGCCTCGCGCATCCCGCGGGGTGTGGTCATCGTTACGTTCCACTGGCCCGTCATGGTGACGGGTGATGCACCATCCACGGTCAGGCTGTCCGCCAGCACACCTTCCTCGCCGGTGGAGGCATAGGCCATCCGGTAGAGGCGAGCGTAAATGCCGTTGCGGTCGAGCAACTGCTGGTGGGTGCCCATCTCCGCGATCTGTCCGCGCTCCAGCACCACGATGCGTGAGGCGTCACGGATGGTGGAGAGCCGGTGGGCGATCACGAAGGAGGTGCGGCCGCGCAATAGTTCCTTCAACGCGCGCTGGATGATCACCTCGGTCTGCGTGTCCACGTTCGCGGTCGCCTCGTCGAGGATGAGGATGCGCGGCCGCGCGAGGATGGCGCGGGCGAAGGAGATCAACTGGCGCTGGCCCACGGAGAGGTTGTGCGCCCGCTCCGCAAGGACGGTGTCATAGCCGTCTTCCAGCCGGCGGATGAAGTCGTGCGCGCCCACGAGGCGGGCCGCTTCCTCCGTCTCGGCGTCCGTGGCGTCCAGCCGTCCGTAGCGGATGTTCTCGCGTACGGTGCCGGAGAAGAGGAACGGCTCTTGGAGGACCACGCCCATCTGGCGGTGGAGGTTCGCGAGTTTGATGTCGCGCACGTCCACGCCGTCGATGCGGATCGCGCCCCCGGTCACGTCGTAGTAGCGGCCGATGAGGTTGATCATCGTGCTCTTACCGGCGCCAGTCTGGCCGACGAAGGCGATCGTCTCGCCCGGCTCCACATGCAGGCTGATGTCATGCAGCACGGGACGGCCTTCGAGGTATTCGAAGGCGACATGGTCGAAGTCGACGCGGCCCTGCACCTCGATGGTGCGGGCGTCGGGGCGGTCGACGACATCCGGCTTCGTGTCGAGGACTTCAACGATGCGGAGGCCGCCGGCCATCGCACGCTGGATCTGGGTGTACTGCAGGACTAGGTCACGCACGGGGTCGAAGAACCGCTGGATATAGAGGACGAACGACACCACGATGCCTGCGGTCACAGCCCCCTCGGCGACGCGCACGCCGCCGACTACAAGGACGAGCGCCGTGGACATCGCCACGATGCCCTCGACCATGGGGAGGACGGCGGCGGAGAGCCGTCCGGCGTTGATGTTGGCGCGGAGGTTCTGCCGGTTGATCTGGTCGAAACGCCGGGCGTTTTCCTCCTCGCGGGAGAGCGACTGGATCACGCGGACCCCGGAGACGTTCTCGTTCAGCGTCGCGTTCACGGTGGAGATCGCCTGGCGGACTTCAACAAAGGCGCTGCGCGCGCGCCTCTGCCACATCACCATGATGAGGATGAGCAGCGGCACGGCGAGGAACGTGACCAGCGCCAATTCGAGGTCGCGCTGCAGCAGCACGAACACGACTACACAGAGGATGAGAAGGTCCGAGAAGATCGTGAGCGCGCCCGACGTCAGGAGCTCCTGCATCGACGTCACGTCACTGGTGACGCGGGACATGATGCGGCCGACCTCGTGCCGGTCGATGAACGAGAGCGAGAGTGAATGAATGTGGTCGAACATCTGCGTGCGGAGGCGATAGAGCACGCGGTGGCCGATGTAGCCGGTCTGCGTCAGCTGGAGGTACTGAAATCCCCATGCCACGGCCACCAGGACGGCGAGTTGCACACCGATGCGGGCTACGCCGTCGACGTCACCCTTGATGGCCTTGTCCACGGCGAGGCCGATGAGCAACGGCTGGAGCGTGGAGGTAGTGGCGAACCCGAGGACGCCGAGGACGGCAAGGGCGGCGCGGAATTTATACGGTTTGAGGTAAGGGAGCAGGCGCGAGACGACGCGGGAGTCGTAAACTTTGCCGAGGTCGTCGTCGTTCCAGCCATCCATGCCGCGCCGGGCGTTGGGCCCCATGGAGGTTGCGCTCTGGCTCCAGCCGCCCGCGGCTCCGCCGCCCCAGCCGCCACCTCCGCCGCCACCCATCATGGTCGTATTCCCCTCGTGTCGGGATCGCTATAGCCCGGCAACGGCAGCGGCGTTCCCGCGGAACGCCTCTGCCTGATCGCGTAGTTCAAGTTCGTAGATCTTCTGGTAGAGCCCGCCGGCGTGGATCAATTCGTCGTGCGTCCCGCGCTCCACGACTTCGCCTCGGTCCAGGACGAGGATGGCGTCGGCGCTCTCCACCGTGCGGAGCCGCTGCGCAATGACGAAAGTGGTGCGTCCGCGCATGAGTTCCGCTAGCGCCTGCTGGATCAGGTACTCGGTCTCCATGTCCACGCTGGAGGTGGAATCGTCGAAGATCAGGATGGCCGGGTCCATCAGCAGCGTGCGGGCGATGGAGATCCGCTGCTTCTGGCCGCCGGAGAGCGTCACGCCGCGTTCCCCGACCCAGGTGTCGTACCCGTCTGGCATCGTCAGGATGAAGTCGTGAATGCGAGCAGCCTTCGCTGCCTCTTCTACTTCTTCGTCGGTGGCGCCCTGCCGGCCGTAGCGGATGTTTTCCCGAATCGTATCGATGAACAGGAAGACATCCTGCTGCACGATGCCGATGTTCCGGCGGAGCGAGGCGATCGTGGCGTCACGCACGTCGACGCCGTCCATGCGGACGGCGCCTCCGGTCACGTCGTAGAACCTTGGCATCAGGTTCACAAGCGTTGACTTGCCGGAGCCGGTGGGGCCGACCAATGCGAAGATCTGGCCTGGCTCCGCGACGAAGTTGACATCGCGGATGATTGGGTTCGACGCCTTGTAGCCGAAGGCGACGTGGTCGAACTCCACGCGGCCAGTCACACGCGGGAGGACGATCGCTCCTGGCTTCTCCTTCACGGCGCTCTCGGCGTCCAGGATTTCGAAGATGCGCTCGCCGGCGCTCACAGTGCGGCTGAGGATATTCGCGATCATGCCGAGCGCCCGCACTGGTTGCGCGAGCAGGTAGAGGTAGCCGAGGAACGCGGTCAGCTGTCCGGCTGTCAGTGCACCACTGGCAACCTGCCGGCCACCGACCCAGATCGTGGCGACGAGGGCGGCGGCGTTGAGCGCCGTGAGCAGCGGCTGGTTGATCGCCTGGATACGATTGGTCGCGTAGGACCAGGTGAACTGGTTCTTCGCCTCCGTCTCGAACTTCCGGCTCTCAAACTCCTCGCGGCTGAACGCCTTCACTACACGGACGCCGGAGAGGCTCTCCTGGAGCGTGGTGCTCAAGCGGCCCTGGCTGTCCTGCACGGCCAGCCAGAGCGGACGGAGGCGCATGCTCATCAACGTCGATACGACGGCGATGATGGGGAGGAAACCCCACGAGACCATGGCCAGCGTCACGTTCGAGCGGAGCATCAGGTAGAGCGCTACACCGAGCAGAATCACGATGTATCCGACGCGGACGATGCCGAAGTTCACGTACATCCGGACGCCTTCGACGTCCTGGGTGGCGCGCGACATGATCTGTCCGATCTCGGCTTGATCGTGGTAGGCGAAGGAAAGGCGCTGCAGTCGGTTGTAGATCGCGTTGCGGATGGAGTAGGCGACGGACTGTGAGAGGTTTTCGCCGAAGTACTGTTGCGTGAACGCGAAGAGCCCGCGCAGACTGGCGGCTCCCAGGATTAACAGTGCTGCCCTGAGGAGCGGTTCCCATGCGACGTGGCCATCCTGCTGCGCCTTCAGCGCCGTGTCCAAGGTCTGACCCACGATGGTGGGGACAGCGAGAGCGAACAAGCTCGCGCCGATCATCGAGCCGACCGTCAGCACCACCTGACGCTTGTAAGGAAAGGTGAACCGGAGCAGCCGGATGAGAACGCGCATGACGGCATGACCTCTCGTGAGCGTACGCGACGCCGACCCTCACCCTAACGCGCGCGTGAGGTTTGTGCTAGTAGCGTCACTTCTCCTTTATCGCCGCACGGTGCCGTTCCTGACTCAGTTCTCACGTTTCTCCTAGATACGTTGATTTCGAAGCGGGAGGAGCGAGCGATGACCGGCACACCCCTGGGTCGTCCGAGCGGAACGGTGCGAGCCTACCTCGCATTGGCGATCGTGGCCGCCTTTCTGGCTGGGCATCTGGCGGGCGCCGTTTGGCTCCTCGCGCGTGGTGAAGTGGAGAGCGGCCTCGCGCTCCTTGGTGCGCTTGCCCTGGAGGCGGGCACCGTGACGGGATTCTACTTCGGGGCTCGCGGCGCGGATGGCTAGCGAGAGTTAGATCGCGAGCGTGCGGCCCCACTCGCGCAGCCGGCTTCGCCGCTCACGGTAGTCGGGCATCGTCCGCGCGACGGCGCGCCAGAAGGCGGGGCCGTGGTGCGGGTGCCAGAGATGGGCGAGTTCGTGTACCACGACGTAGTCGAGGAGTACGGGCGCGCCGAGGACGAGGCGCCAGTTGAAGCGCAGGACACCATCTGGCCCGCAGGATCCCCAGCGTTGTTTCTGCTCTTTCACGACGATGCGGCTGGGCTGGCAGCCCATCGCCTTCGCCCAGCCCTCCACACGCAGCGGGATGACTTCAGCTGCGCGCTCGCGGTACCAGGCGAGCACGGCGGTTCGGACGGCGGCCTGGCGTCGCTCGGCCTCCAGGCGGGGCGGTACGGAGACACGCAGGTTGAAGAAGTCGAGCGCCGCTCGGGCGCGTCCCGGCCGTTCGCTCACGAGCAACGGTGTCGGCCGGCCGAGGAACGTCAGCGGTTCGCCGTCTTCGTACGTAGCGACACGGGGGGCCTCGCGTGGCGCGGCGAGGTGGCGGCAGATCCAAGCCGCGCGTTCGCGGACGGCGGCTTCGATTTCGGCGTTCGGGGTGCGCATTGGCGTGGAGACACGGACGCCGTCCGGTTCAATGGTGATCTCGATGGTGCGCCTGCGCCGGCTGCTGCGGACGAGGCGGTACTCGATCACGCCGTCCGCGCACAACAATGTGCGGTGTTCGGTAGTGGTTACGCGTGGGACAGCGATCCTCGGCACAGTCGCCCTCTCGGCCCCCGCCGTCGAGGCGTCATATAGGCAGGATAGCGGCTACAGACGCCGCTGGTTTGCCACGGCGCAGACGGTTGACCGTCCGAACGGGCCATCCAGGTCGTACACGACGCATTCGCCAATGGCGATCCCCTCCGATGCGTGGTGCGCGACGACTTCCATGCCGATCCAGTCCCCCTCGGGATCGCGGTGCAGGTAAAGCGAGGCGTCCGCGTTTACGTAGTTCAGCCCTCGGTCGCCGGAGTTGGCGAACGGGTTGGCGAAGTCTGACACCAGCGCGGCGCGGACCAGCGGGCTGGGGCGTTCGTCGTCGACGAAGTTGGCATTGTCGCGGATCCACACGCGCTTCTGCACGGGCGGTCCGCTGTTGGCGAATGCTACCTGTCCGGTGATCGCGCGCGTCTCCCACGCTGCCGGGCCGAACTGTGCGGGTGGTGGGGGTAGCGGGGGCAGCGTGTCGGGGTGCGGGACGTTCCATGCCGGTGGGGCCCAGACGTTGCCTTCCGGGATCGGAGCGCGGCGGAGCATCACGATGCTGGCCCGCGCGATCTCCATGCCGTCTTCGATGCGCAGAGAGGCATCCGCAACGCGGATGCGGTTGCCGTCGCGCACAATGCTGGTAACCACGGTGACAGGGCGCATGGGGGCGACGCGGAACATGTCCACGGTCAGGCGCGCGACCTGGAACGCGTGGTCGAGGTGAAGGCGTTCCACTTCGTACATCAGCAGGCCGGCGATGACGCGGCCGTGCAGCGAATCAGGATCCCACGGCCCGCGTGTGCGGGCTGTGGGGATGTAGAAGTCGCCGTCGCGGTGGAAAGAGGTGTCAGGGGGCGTGATGCCCTCGTTTGTGGTCATGCAATTCACTCTACGGGCGCCTCGTGACACGAGGAAGCCGTGGAGTACGTACTAGTCGAGGTGCTGGCCGCGTCGCAGCTTGTGCAGTTCGGCGGATACCACGCCCTGGTGGACATCAAGGATCGCGAAGGTGCCGACATCGTCCGGCGCGTGGCGCATGCCGGGACGGCTGGGGCTGCCGGGGTTCAGGAAGAGCACACCCTGATACCAGCCGATGTACTCGTCATGAGTGTCGCCGAAACAGACGACGTTGACCTCGGTACCGAAGCGCGGCCGCAGGTGATCTTGGACCGGGCCGGGTGGGAAGCCCAGGGTGTGGGTGAAGGTCAGCGGGAGCGGCCAGCGCGGATCATGCACCATGCCGATCCGCACGCCCTCCACTTCGACGACGCGGAGCATCTCCGCCAACCGGTCGCCGTCCTCATGCGGATCGGGGTAGCCGCGCACCGCGAGGACGGGCGCGACGGTCTCGAGGTGGTCGAGTACGCCGAGCGCGTCGAGGTCACCGCAGTGGAGGATGAGGTCAACGCCTCGCAGCGCGTGGAGGAGTTCCGGCGGCGAGTCCCAGCCATCGCCCTGCGCATGCGTGTCGGAGACGACGCCAATCCGCATGCCGCCCAGACGGACGCGGCCGGGACGCGCAGAGGGTGGAAGCATCACAGACGAACCTTTCCGTTCTTGTGGGATGCTAACTCTCGGTGATTCCGGTGTCCCGAAGGCGAACGCGCTTCGGGAGGATCCGTTGCCTCATCTAGGGGGCGCGTGAAGGGGAGTCTCATGCGGATGGTGCGGCGGACGGTGCGGGGAGTGGCGTATGTGCTGTGGGTGAGCCTCGCGGTCTGCGCATTGGCAGGCGGCGCTCTGGCATCGGCGTCTACGCACGCCTCGGCGGCAGTGACGCTGGATCGGGAGGAGCAGGCGGCGCTGGACCAGCTGAACGTAGAGCGCACCAGCCGAGGATTGAACGCGCTCAAGGTTTCGCCGACGCTCCAGGCGGCGTCCGAGTGGATGGCGAACGACATGGTCGGCAATTCGACGCCGACCAGCCTGTCGCACACTGACTCCCTGGGCCGGGACATCCGGTCGCGATTCACCTCCTTTGGGTATACGCCGAACTCCTCGATCCGCGAGAACATCGCCGCCGGACAGGCAACGGGGCGCGAGGTCGTGCAGGGGTGGATGGACTCCCCTCCGCACCGCGTGAACAACCTGGCCACCGACCCGACCGTCGTGGGGATCGCCCTCGTCGTGCGGCCGGGCACCGCATTCACGTACTACTGGGCGCTGGCCTTCGGTTCCGTGGACGACAGCGAGCCGGTGACGCCGCCGGCGGCGGCGGCCGTTGCGATCACCGGGAGTGTGCCGACATCGGGTGTCGCGCTACTCCAGACGGGTGGTAGTGGCACGGCGGACGGGGTGATCGCCGGGCTTTCCCAGCGCGGCTGCTCAGCTGCCTCGATCTGGCTCGTCACCGGTGGATCGTTGGTGGGGTATCTGGCGGGAGCGCCGTCGTTCGTGAACGCGGGCTTCCCCGCGAGCGTAGCCGCGAGCACACCGTTTATCGCAGTATGCAGGTAGATGCAGGTAGCAAATCACCATCACGAGCGACACCAGAGGACATAATCAAAATATAACATCACCTCACTGGCTCGGATGAATATCCGGGTGAACGCTCGTATGGCGGTCGCCGCTGATGCCGAGGATCACCACACAGGCAGGAGTGGTGCGTGATCGAGCAAGGCGAAACAGGTCGAATCGGGACGATGCGACGCGTCACCGCGGTGGCGACGCCGATGCTGGCGGCGTACGGCGGGTCGCTCTTCGTGAGCGGGCTGTTTGTCCTGGCGTCCGCGGGCACGCGTTATCCGCTCGCGGTGTATGCGTGGATCGCGCTTTTTGCGGTCGCGGTCACGCTTCCGTTGCTGGCCATGGGCATGCTGGTCGCCGCAGTGGAGCGAGCCAGCGGCCGGGCATGGCTCAGTGGCGCCCGGCGTATTGAGGGGACAGAAGGCGGCGCGAGCGCCACGGCCGCGCGCGGAGTGCGTTACGCCTCCTGGGCCTGGCTCGCGAACGGCCTCGCGCTCTGGGTCACGACGATCGCTTCCCAGTTTGCGGGGTAGGTGCTAGCTGAACGGCTTCAGGGCCATCACGACGACGACAGAGAGCAGCATTAGCGCATCAAAGCGTGCGACGAGCAGGATACGGTTGGTCAATGTCTGTACCTCGGGTGCTTCGGCACCCTTCGCCTCGATCAGTTTCCCGAGTTTGCCCGACTGCGGACCCAGGAAGCCGGCGCCGACGGCGATGGTGATGACGATGGCGGTGAGGCCGTACTGGATGAAGAAATCTGTGACGGCCACGTTGTCCATGTTCTGGACGAGCAGGATGCCGAAGAGCAGGGCGAGCAGGGAAAGTGGTGTGAAGTAGAACTTACCGAACCACTCCAGATTCTTCGCGTAGTCCCCCACCTGCTCGCCGGAACCGGCGTGTCTGAGTCGGAGCGCCATCAGAATGAGGCCGATCGAGCCGCCTACCCAGAGCACGGCAGCGGTGACGTGACCCATCAGTAGCCATTCATAACTCATCAGCCGTTCCTCCCCAGCGCTCGAAGGTTGTGATGTACGCGTGGTGGAGACGACCGTCAACCTGGATACCGCTTGCGGTCTGGGCACGGGCGGAGTCTGATCTACTGATGCGCCCTCTGGCGCCGGAGGTGCCATGGCGGCTCCCAGCGACGGTGACCCCTCCGCAGGGGAAGAGATATCTAGCCCTCGGCCTGTGACCCGCGCCGGTCGGTTGATTCCCGGCAGCCGCGTGGGGTCACGCCGTGTCCGGATCGGGCGCGCCCTCCGTCCGGCCGACGACGGCCATCTTGTTGCCACCGAGGCTGCGGACCGTCCCACGACCCAGGGTGGGGAGTGGGCGCGCCGTGTGCGCAACGCGCTCTTTGGCCCGCCGCTGTCCACGGAGCGTGAGTCCAGCGAGCGTCTGAACAAGGTCCGCGCTTTGGCGATCTTCGCTTCGGACGCGCTCTCCTCCTCGGCGTATGCGACGGAGGAGATCCTGCTGGTGTTGGTGACGGCCGGCGCCGTGGCACTGAGCCTTGGACTTCCGATCTCGATTGGGATCGCCGTCCTGCTGGCGATGGTCACGATGTCATACATGCAGACGGTGCGCGCCTACCCGAAGGGCGGCGGCGCGTACTCGGTGTCGAGCGAAAACATCGGACCGTGGGCAGGCTTGATTGCCGCGGCGGCGCTGCTCACGGACTACATCCTGACCGTCGCGG
Source organism: Dehalococcoidia bacterium (assembly GCA_003599735.1). GTDB lineage: Bacteria > Chloroflexota > Dehalococcoidia > UBA2979 > UBA2979 > SURF-43. Next base: position 18,529 of record QZJI01000028.1, read on the forward strand.
TAAGTATCTCGGCGGGATCGTTGGCCGTCATCTCGGCGCTGCCAGCGCTTGCCGACTTCCGGGTGCATATCGCGCTCGTGGCGTTGATCCTGCTGATGCTGGGGAACCTCCGCGGGGTGCGTGAGTCGGGGACAGTGTTCGCTGTCCCGACGTACCTGTTCATTTTCTCGTTCGGGGCATTGATTGTCGTTGGGTTGGCGCGCCTGGCCATCGGTGTCGACGGCGCGACGCTCACCACGACAGCCGTGCCATCGCATCAGCTAGAGGCCACCGCCGCCGTGGGATTGCTGTTGGTCCTTCGTGCCTTCGCGTCCGGCTCCACCGCCCTGACAGGTGTCGAGGCGATCGCCAATGGCGTGACTGCGTTCCAAGAGCCGTCCGCGCGGAATGCGCGGACCACTATGGCGATCATGGGTGCCATCCTCGCCTTCTTCTTCGTAGGCGCGACGTTCCTCGCATGGCGTCTAGGGGTCGTCCCGGTCCACGATGAGTCCGTGATCTCGCAGATCGGCCGGACGATCTTTGGGGACGGGAGTATCCCGTACTACTTCTTGCAAGCGACGACGGCCTTCGTGCTGATGCTGGCGGCGAATACGGCATATAACGGGTTCCCGCGTCTGGCCTCGATCCTGGCTGAGGATCGGTATATGCCTCGTCAGTTCGCCTACATCGGCGACCGGTTGACCTATGTGACGGGGATCATCGTGCTGACGCTGGTGTCCGGCGTGGTCATCGTGTTGTTCAACGCTGACACACACCGGCTGATCCCGCTGTACGCGATTGGCGTGTTCATGGCCTTCACGCTGTCACAAGTCGGTATGTTCCGGCACTGGCGGTCGGATGGGGAACCAGGCTGGTGGCGCGCGGCGACGGTGAACGGCATCGGCGCAGCGATGACCGGCGTCGTGACGCTGGTGGTCGCCGGGACGAAGTTCACTCACGGCGCTTGGGTTGTCCTGATCCTGGTCCCGGTGATGGTCTGGTTGCTGCGCAACATCCACGCCCATTACGCCGAGGTGGCACGAATCTCCCTGATGTCGGACGAGGACGCTCGCCCGCTCACTCGCCCCGCGGGGTTGGGTTCGGAGCCGGTGGTAGTGACCGTGCGTGACCTGAACCGTGTTTCATGGCGCGCGGTGCAGTACGCCCGGCGGATTTCCTCGAACGTCACCGGGGTGCATATCGCCCGCGAGGGCCATGAGGACATCGAGGCGTTTCAGACACGCTGGGCCCGCCTTGTGCCAGACGTGCCCCTGGTGGTGGTGGAGTCGCCATACCGCACGTTCGTGGGGCCGCTGCTGGCTTACATCGACCGAGTTGGCGTCGACCCCCGTGACCCGGTGCTTGTGCTGGTGCCGGAATTCCGGCCGCGGCACTGGTGGGCACGCATCCTGCACAACCGCACGACGGAACAGATCCAGACGGCGGCCGAGCAGCGGCCCAACCTGCTGGTGGTACAGGTGACGGCGCACCAGGACACACTCCGCCGTTCTTCGTAAGCCCTCGCCAGATAGAACGAGCGAGGGCGCCCAGGGGAGGGCGCCCTCGTTTTAGGGGGGGGGGGCATATGAAGACGGTCGGTGCGCCTCGGTACGCGCTCCGGGAGCCTGATGAGGTTAGTCGTCGCCTCGATCTTGTTTCTGGAGGCGCTCCAGCGCGGGCTTGTTCTGTCCCCGCTTCTCATCCCTTCGCTCGCGCTTCTCTTCGCGTCTACCGTCACGCCGCTCGTCGCGGTTCTGTCTCTTCTGTTCATGGAGCAATGAGCGCAGACGCTTGACGATCTGTGCCCGTTCTTCGCCCCCCAGGTTGTACTGCGCGAGGATCTCATCGGCCTGTGACTGGGTGATCACGTTTGCCTCGACGAGACGGTTGAGCACCTGGAGGAAGTGCTCCTTTGCCTTCTCAGCGGCCGCTTCACGACGCTCACTCTTCTTGGTCTGCAGCTCAGCCTTGACCGTCTCTTGGGCGGCGTTGAACGCCTCTACGGTGATGCCGAGGTGTTCGGCAATCGCGGCCTCGAGGGCGGCGATGTAGGCCTCGCGTGCGGCGGGGTCTTTTTTCTCCTCCCCGGTCAAGCGCGGGACGGCGCCCCGCGCGGCCTTCACGGCTTCCGCGAGCGCGTCCGGGGTGACGCCAAGGGCGTCAGCGAGTTTGCGGCCGAGGATTTTCTCGTGCTTGTCGCGGTCGCGATGCTCACCTTTTAGCGAGTCGATGGCCGCGCTCAACTGTTCAATGGTGACGCCGAGCTCTGCCGCGAGGCTGGCCTCGAAGGCGGTTCGGTAGGTTTCGCGCGCAGTGGGGTCTTTCTTCTCTTCGCCCGTGGGTTTCGGTGTGGCTTCGAGGGCGGCCTTCACCGCGGCCTCGAGGACGGCCGGTTCGACACCGAGGGCAGTTGCGAGCGCCCCCGAGGCGCCGATCTTGGTGGGCGCCTTCACGCTTTGTGACGTCCGCTCGCCGCCTTCGGAGGAGTGAGCGGAGGCAATCATGGGGGTAGCCGCAGAGCCGAGTACGGCGACGACCGCGAGTCCGGAGAGCCATTTTGTCTTGTTGATCATCGTTCTTCCTCACGTTGCCCAGGTGGGTGGGCGGGTTACATGAGAGAGAACGAGACGGGAGGCGGTGTGTTTGGTGCGGCCCGCCCGGAGTCAGAAGGGGGGTGTCCGGAC
>QZJI01000047.1 GCA_003599735.1 Dehalococcoidia bacterium
AGGCGGCGAGGACTGCGCGGTGCTCCTCCAGTTCGGCCTCGAAGTAGTCGCGTGACGTCACGCCAAGCGTCCCTGGCCATGGGTCGAGACGTCTCTGGGAGCAGGGGCGTGACGGTTCATACCCATCCAGACGGCTACCGGGGCAGTGTAGCCGGGGTAATCGTGGCGGTCATACGGGGCTAAGGTTGGAGGTCTCCGAGCGCCATCGCGTGTACGATCCGTGCAGGGCCCGTAGCTCAGCGGTAGAGCAGTGGACTTTTAATCCATCGGTCCTCGGTTCGAATCCGAGCGGGCTCACCATCACTCCCATTCTTTTGTCCCGGGTGCGACTGCCCGGCGCTTGTGCCGAACGCCGTATCCTCGCCCGACGTATCCGCGGGTTCGAGGAGGTGGGTGATGGCCAGCAGCAACGGGGCGAAGACCGAAATCGTCGAACTCGCGCGGGGCGTCTACGCACGGATACACGAGGGCCTGACCAACGCCGGGATCATCGTCGGGGACGACTCGGTGTTGGTCATCGACTCACTGCGTGTGCCGTCGTTCGCACGCGGCCTCCGCGCAGACGTGCGACGGCTCACGGACAAGCCGGTGCGCTACCTGGTGGATACGCACGGGCACTGGGATCATGCCTTCGGGAATGAGGAGTTCACCGACGCCACGATCGTCGGGCATGTGAACTGCCGCCGTGAACTCGAAGAATTCGGCGAAGCGTGGCGCGCGAACGTGATCGCCCGCAACAACGATTGGTCTGAGGAGATCAAGACGGTGCGGATCACGCCACCAGACCTTACCTTCGACCATCGCCTCGAACTCCACTTCGGCGGACGGCGCGTCGACCTTGTTTACCTCGGGCGGGCACACACGAGCGGCGACATCTTCATCAACCTGCCGGACGACGGTCTGCTGTTCACCGGCGATGTCGCCCAGGACGGCGGGGTGCCGTACATGGTCGACGGCTACATGCACGACTGGGTGGAGACTGACACTCGCCTCCTCGATCTGCCGTTTGAGCGATTCGTCTCCGGGCACGGGCCGATTGGCGCAAAGCCGGCGCTCGTCGAGGCACGCGACTTCATCGCCGCGCTGGTGTCGAATGCGGAGGGAGCGTTCCGCGACGGCCAGGATGTACCGCGAGCGACTGAAACAGTGCGGGGTGCCCTTGGGGGGCGCTTCGGAGGTTGGCGAGGATTTGAGCGGGTGGGAGACGGCGTCGCCCGATTGCGGAGCCAAACAGGCTAGAAGCGCCCAGGGGGCGGCGGATTGGGGACTATTGGTGACTTTCGAGGGGTAGACGTTATTCAAGAATAAGGTAATCCTAATTCCATGAGCATGGTCAAACATATACCCAACCTGCTCATGCGAATGGGGGCCTGAATTGATTTTCCGGATCGCCCGACAACGGGCTTGGTGGTTTGCCGCTGTCGGGATCCTGGCGCTGCTATTGGCAAGTGGGTGTGCTTCAGGTCAGAAGCCATCGGACACGGCCTCGTCAGCGCAACCAGCCACAGCCGCTGCGTCCGCCAGCAAGATCGTGATCGCGGTGCAGCCGACGAACACGCCAGAACAGCTCCAGACGGACGCTAAGGCGCTGGAGCAGTTCCTTTCGCAGCGGCTTAACCGGCCGGTCGAGATCGTGTTCCCGACGACCTACGCGGGCGTGATCGAATCCCTGCGTTTCGGCCACGCTCAGGCCGCGTTCATGAGCGCGTGGCCGCTCGCGCTCGCCGAGAAGCGCGCGGGCGCCGAGATCGCCCTCGCCGAGGTGCGCGAAGTGGTCATTGGCCAGGAGAAACAGGAGCAGCCGCACTACTTCTCATACTGGGTGGTCCGGCCGGACAGCCCGTATAAGACCCTAGCTGACTTGAAGGGCAAGAAGGTTGCCTTGCCGTCGTCCCTTTCGACTTCGGGCTACGTCGCGCCGATGGCGCGGATGGTGGAGCTCGGCCTGCTGCCGAAGGACAAGCAGACCGGCCCGAAGGGGTTCTTCGGCGACGTGGTGCTCGCGGGCGGCTACGCCCAAGGCTGGGAGGCGCTGAAGGCAGGCCAAGTGGATGCTACCGTCATCGCAGGCGATGTTTCCGAGAAGCTTTACCGCGAGGTACTGGCCGGGACGCGGGTGATCGAGCAGCAAGGCCCGATCCCCTCCCACGGTGTTGCCTTCGCAAAGGGCCTCGATGCGCAGACAAAGCAGGCGCTGACGGACGCGCTTATGGCTCTAAACGAGCCTAGTCAGCGTGACCTGATGCGGAAGTTCATTTCAGGCATCTTCATCCGCTTCGAGCCGACGACTGGCCAGAAGCATCTGGCGTCGCTCAACGCGTTCCTGCAGTCGACCCAGCTCGAGTTCGTCGAACGTCTGCGGTAGGTGCCCACGGCCAGCCCTGTCGACGGTAGCCGCATGCCGGGGGTGGCGCGTGTCGCCCCCGGCGTTGCCGTATCCGTCCGAGACCTCTGGTTCTCTTACCGTGACGCCGCCCCGATCCTCCGAGGCGTGACGTTCGACGCGCGCGCGGGCGAGATGACAGTGATCTTGGGTGAGAGCGGCGGTGGGAAGACCACGCTGCTCCGTATCCTGAAGGGGCTAGTCATGCCCCTTCGGGGTGAAATCGAGATCCTCAGCAGCCCGCTGAAGCGAGGCCTGATGGGCCGTCTGGATCCGCGTGTCGCCTACATCCCGCAGCAGCTCGGGCTCATCCGATCGCAGAGCGTAGTGACGAACGTGCTCACGGGCGCGCTCGCGCGGACGGGGACGTTGCGGAGCCTACTTGGCCTGATGCCCGTGGAGCACACCGAGGAGGCCGAGGCGATCCTCCACATGCTGGGTATCGGCGAGAAGGCTGCGTTGCCCGTCCAGACATTGAGCGGCGGCGAGCGTCAGCGGGTCGCCATCGCGCGGTCCCTCATGCAACATCCCACTGTGATCCTGGCGGACGAATTCGTCTCGCAACTCGATATCGTGACCAGCCGCGAGATCATGTCTCTCGCGCGGGATGTGGCGGATCGGGGCGTCGCTCTCGTGATGACCACGCATGAACTCGACCTCGCGCGGGAATTTGCCGACCGCGTCATCGTCCTGCGGGACGGCGCGGTCGCCTTGGACTCGCCGGCGCGCGAGGTGGACGAGGCCGCCCTGGTGAAAGCAATCCGCGGATGAACCTGCGACCGTCCACCGTCCGCCCAGGGAAGATGGCCATGCTCGGAGTGTCTGGCGTCCTGCTGGCCGTGCTCTGGCATCTCGGGCTTGCGGACGGCCCCCTGCTGGCCCGTGGCGCACGGAATATCGGCATTTTCGCGCAGGATCTGGTCCCGCCAGACGCCTCCGTCCTGCCAACCGTGGCGGGTGCAATGGTCGAGACCGTCGAGATCGCCTTCGCGGGCACGATGCTTGGTTTCGTCGGCGCGCTCCCGCTGGCGCTCGCCGCGAACGACACAGTCTCCGGTCGCACCGCAGCGGGTGCGGTACGGATGTTCCTCGCGTTGGTGCGCACGATCCCGGCGCTGTTGTGGGCGATCGTCTTTGTCGTCGCCGTGGGCCTCGGTGCAGGCGCCGGCGTCCTCGGCCTCGCCATGTATTCGATGGGGTATATGGGCAAGATGTTCGCCGACGCCTTCGACGACATCGATCCGGAGGTGGTTGAGGCGGTGCGCGGCGTCGGCGTCGGACGCCTGCAACTCGCGCGATTCGCCATCCTACCGGAGACGGCGAATGCAGTGCTGGCGCAGACGCTCTTCGTCTTCGAGTACAATGTCCGGGCGTCCTCGATCCTCGGGTTCGTGGGCGCGGGCGGCATCGGCTTCTACTTGCTGGGGTACGTACAGTCCCTCCAGTACGACGCGCTGATGATGGCGATCCTCGTCACGTTCGCGGCGGTCGTCGTCATTGACCAGGCAAGCATGCGCATCCGGCGGCGCTTCCTGAGCGTTGCCTCTCACACCGCGACGCGCTCGTAGCCGAGCACCAGCCCCCCTTCGCTTCGGCAGGCGGTAGGATGCCGCGGCGGAGGTGAGCCATGCCGTCAGTCGAAACCGTCCTCGGGCCTGTCGATGCGTCGAAGTTGGGTGTGACGCTCAGCCACGAGCATGTATTCGTGGGGATGGGCGAGGACAACCACCACTACCCCTGGCTGTTCGACTGGGAGCGGACGCGCGCGAACGCAGTGCGCGAGCTCTCGGAGGCAAAGGCGGGCGGTGTCGACACTGTCATCGACCTGACGACTCCCGATCTGGGACGCGACGTGACGTTCGTGCGCGACATCGCACAGGCGTCTGAGATGAACGTGGTGGTGGCCACCGGGATCTGGCGCGACGTGCCTCGATCGTTCTGGGCGCGTGACCTTGATGAGATTGCGAGCATCTTCGTCCGGGAGATCCGCGTCGGGATCGAAGACACGGAGATCAAGGCAGGCGTGATCAAGGTGGCGAACGACATGGGCGGCGTCACTCCGGAGGGAGAACGTGTGCTGCGCGGCGCAGCGCGGGCGCTGAAACAGACCGGCTGTCCGATCAGCACGCACCACTGGGCCCCCGAACAAGTCGGCACGCGACAGGTCGAGATCTTTCTCGAAGAGGGCGCGCCGATGGAGCGGATTTGCATCGGACACAGCGCGGACACGGACGATATTGGCTACTTGGAGTCGCTGCTGCGCACCGGGGTCTATCTCTCTATGGATCGGTACCCGGGCGCGGCGGGACGGGTGCCGTGGGAGACGCGGAACGCGACGGTGAAGGCGCTGGTCGACCGGGGGTGGGCGTCTCGCCTGATGCTGGGGCACGACTACGCGCCAGCGCCGGTCCGCGCGGGCGCGCCGGCCGCGCCGTCCCCGAGCCCCACGCGCTACCTGTTTGTCAGTACCGTGGCGGTGCCCGCGCTCCGGGCAGCCGGCGTCGCGGAGAGCGACATCCACACGATGCTTGTCGATGTGCCGCGCCAGTTCCTGACGGGGTCGGTGGACTAGCCTGCACCCGGGCGCACATTACCCAGCGCATGCTGGGGGCTTACGACTCAAATCGGAGGCGTCACATGACGACAGGCCTGTTGCTACTGCATGGGTTCCCGCTGGACTCGGAAATGTGGGCGAGCCAGATCGCCGGGCTGCGTGACACCGGTTCTGTGGTCGCGGTGGACTTGCCCGGATTCGGTGGCGCACCTCTCGCGCCGCGCGAGGGCTGGATGGATGCTGCGGCGGCCGCTGCCGCTGAGGCGCTGCGTAAAGCTGGGGTCGATCGTGCGGTGGTCTGCGGACTATCGATGGGGGGCTACGTCGCCTTCTCTTTCTGGCGGCGGCATCGAGCGCTCGTCGCGGGACTCGTCCTGGCAAACACGAAGTCGGGCGGCGATGACGAGGCGGGGAAGCAGCGTCGTGAGGATCTGGCGAAGCGGGTGCGGGCGGAAGGGAACGGCTTCCTCGTCGCTTCGCCGCCACCATTGCTCTCTGACCACGCGTCGCCCGATCTGCGCCTCCATATCCAGAGGCAGATCGGCAGGCAGCCGGTGGAGGCCATCGCAATCGCTTCGCAAGCGATGGCTGACCGCGTCGATTCCACACCTGTCCTCGGCGGCATCGATGTGCCGACACTCGTGATCACGTCAAGCGCGGACACGCTCATACCGCCAGAGGCGACGAAGCCGATGGCTTCACAGATCCCCGGAGCGACGCTCGCGGTGATCGAGGGCGCCGGGCACCTCTCCAACCTCGAAGCGCCCGACGAGTTCAACCGGTTGCTGCGGGAACATCTGCGCCACTGCGGGTGAGGCCAGCGTCACACGTCCTTAATCCCGGGCGGGGCGGCCTCGCAGTCGGGCGAGGAGCGCATCGCTGGCGAACATCGCGCTGAGCCCCCCCGTGAGGTCTAGCGTGAGGTCGATCAGGTCGGGGTCGCGGCCGGTGAAGGACTGCCCGACCTCAGTGGTGGCGCTGAGGGCGACGACGGCCAACGTGAGCAGGTTCAGTCGGGACGCGGCCCAGCCGGAGGCGTGCCGGAGCAACGCGAAGCTCGCACCGACGCCCGCGAAGATGCCGAGATGTCCCGCCCAGGGCGGTAGCAGGCCCGCTCCAGTTGGGTCTGGCGACAGTGTGAGATACAGCGCGACGCCGACGGTGCCCAGTGCCGCCGTACGTGCTGTCCAGAGCAACATCTAGCGCCGGCCTGGCGGAGATGAGCGCGTGAGTATGGCGGTGCCCCAGCCGAAGGCGCCGACCTCCGCGATGATCATGTATGGCCACGGCGAATGCCCGGTTACCCACCAGTACGACACCGCGACGATCACCGCGAGGATGGTCATCGTCACCAGCGCGACGGAAAATTCCTCCAGCAGCTGGTCGAAGTGTGCCATGACCCCAGCATACCGACGTCCGGTGGCCGGGGCGCATTCGACGGGCGCCTCCGGATGTTACGGTGCGGGACATTCCCCACCGTCGCGAGAGGTCTCACCACGGATGCCTGAGCCACCCCACATCGAGGCCATCCGAGCGGCGCTTGTAGCCTTCGACCAGACGGATGCGGAGTGCGTGCGGCTTACGCGGCCGGACGACCACGGTTCGGGAGAGCGGACGGCGCGGCTGGCTGTCCTCGGAGCGTGGGAAGCCGCGCGGGAGCGGGCGCTCGATGCGCTGGAGGCCGCGTGCGGGACGCGCGACCCGGCCGAGGCACGCGCGGGCCTCGATCGCTGGCAGGCCGGAACGGATTAGCTCGTGATGCCGAGGGCCGTCGCGACCTGGTCGAGATGGTTGACGTCGTGTTCGACCCAGTGCTCCACCCACCAGTGGATGTCGAACGTGCCGATCTCTGACTGTGTGCCAGGGCGGCGCCATTGCTCTTCGGTCAGCCGCGCGAGGATGTGAAGCGAGGCGGCACGCTGCATCCGCAGGTCAGCGATGAGGTCTCTGACGCCATCTCGGCCACGCCAGCGGTTGGCGGCCCACGTGCCCTCGTCAAACGGGACGAGCGTGGGAGCATCCTCGACGAGCATCCGTTCCAGGCGGAGGCGCATCACCATGAATTCGTCATCACGGAGGTGCGCAGTCACCGTGCGCGCTGACCATTCCCCCGGCTCGGCGCGGTCGAGCGCCGTCTCAGAAGCGGAGAGCAGCATCGCTTCCAGCGTCTCAGGGGTCGTGGCCAGTGTGCGGATCAGTTCGGCGTGGCCCGCGCCGCCGCGTTTCACATCTGGTGTGTGGGCGCTCACTGGAATACCTCCGGCGGTGGCCCGTCGCCCCACCACTCGATTTCCGGAATGAGCCGCACGCCATATGTTGCAAGGACGCGCCGCTGCACCTCCGTCATGACGCCCACGTACTGGGCGGCGGTGCCATGTCCGTCATGAACGATGAAGTTCGCGTGCAGCGTGGAGACATGCACACAGCCGGCAGCGACCTCCTTGCCCCCCACCGCTTCGATCATCCGCCCAGCGCTGTCGCCCGGTGGGTTACGAAAGACGGAGCCTGCGTTCGGTTCCGCAGTGGGCTGCGTCGCCTGTCGTATGGAGAGCAACCGTCTCATCTCGGCCTCAATCTCTTCGCGAGGGCGTGGCGTGAGGGCAAGCGTGGCGCCGAGCACGAGCTCGCGCGCGGCTCGGAGCGAGGTGTGGCGGTAGTCGAAGGTGACCTGCGCGCGTGTCAGCGCCACGAGGACGCCGTTACGCAGCACCTCTACGCCGGTTACGAGGTCGCCGATGCTCCGACCGTCACCGATGCCTGCGTTTGTCTGCATCGCGCCGCCGATGTCTCCAGGGATCCCGATGGCAAACTCGAGGCCGCCAAGGCCGCGCTCCGCTGCCGCCTTCGCGAGCGCGGGCAGCATCACGGACGCGCCCGCATGCACCTCGGACCCGCGGAATTCAAACGAACCGCAGGCGCGCCGCAGCGAGACGACGACGGCGCGTACACCCTCGTCCGCGACGAGCATGTTCGAGCCGCCGCCAATGATGCGGAGCGGGATCTCATGCGACCGTGCCCATGCCCAGATCCGGACGAATGTGTCGATGTCTGGTGGAGTGGCGAAGTAAGCGGCTGGCCCGCCGATGCGCAGATAGGTATGCCGCGCCAATGAGACATTACGCTCCAGCCCGAGCGCAGCGGGCGGGTTGGGCAGGGCGGCGGATGTTGCGTCGGTCACGCCGCGATCGTAGGCGGTTGCCGGACAGCGCGCGTCAGAGGGCGGGGCGGCGCAGGTGGAAGTCCGTTGCCTGCTGGAAGGCGTGCGCAATCCGCAGTACGCGTGCGTCGTCCCAGCGCGCGCCGCTCACCATTAGCCCAAGTGGCATCCCGTCGCTGTCGAAGCCTGCCGGGATGGAGATCGAGGGCTGGCGGGTCATGTCGAAAACGGTCGTAATGCGAAACTTGTTCATCGGCTCGCTGTCCGCGTTCGCATCTGCCACAATCAGTTCCGCGGATCGGTGGGAAGTAGGCGTCAGGTAGGCAGCAAACCCGCCCTCGGCCAGGGCCGCCTCGAACCGCCGCTCGATGCTGGCACGGGCTTCTAGCATGCGAATGTACGCGGTGGCGCTGATATCCAGGCCCGCCATCATCCGACGGCGCACGCTCTCGCCGATCGTCTGCGGCCGTTCGCGCAGGATGCGCTCGATGTAGGAAGCACCCTCGGCGATCAGCAACCCGTTCACACTCGCGCGCCACTCATCCTCGCCCGCCATTGGTTCGGCGGTCCCGATGGTTGCGCCGAGGCCGCGGAGCACTTCGACGGCGGCCTCGAATGCCGCAAGCGTCGCCTCGTCGCTTCCCTCGACGAGCGAGGGAATGACCGCGAGCCGGAGCCTCTGCACGCCACCGTCAATCCCCACACAGAATGACTCCGGAGGGCGGGCGACTGAGTCGGCGTCGCGCGGGTCGTGTCCCGCGAGGACATCGAGCATGAGCGCGCAGTCGAGGGCGGTGCGGGCCATCGGCCCGGCATGATCGAGCGTGAGCGAGAGCGGCACGACGCCCCCTCGGCCCACAAGTCCATACGACGGCTTGTGGCCGGTGACGCCACAGAAGGCGGCGGGGATGCGGATGCTGCCGCCGGTGTCCGTCCCCAGCGCTCCGAGGGTCTGCGCCGCCGCGAGCGCCGCCCCCGAACCACCCGATGAGCCACCCGGTACGCGGTCGAGCCGCCACGGGTTCCGCGTCGGTCCGTAGTGGACGTTATTAGTCGTGCCACCCAGGGCGAGTTCGTGCGTGTTCGTCTTGCCAAGGATGACAGCGCCCGCCTCGCGTAGTCGCCGGATAGCGGTCGCGTCTTCGAGTGGGACACGCTCGCGGTATGCGCCGGTGCCCGCCGCTGTGACGACGCCCGCGGTGTCATACAGATCCTTCACCGCGACAGGGATGCCGTCCAGCGGACCGAGGCGTCTCCCGGCTCGCGCGCGGCCCTCAGCAGCATGTGCTTCCTCCATCGCGGAGTCGCGCATCAGCCGTACGAAGGCGTTGACCCGTCCGTCGGTCGCCCCGATCCGCGCGAACGCGGCCTCGGCCAGCGCGACGGGGGAGAGCCCGTCACTCGCGATTCGCGCGTCCGCATCCGCGATTGTGAGCGCGTCGAAGTCGACCGAGTTAGGTGCGAGCATCCATCACTCCTCGTGTCAGGCGAGGCGATGATAGGGCGCGGTTTGACCCGTGCGTGGGGCGGTGCCTACGCTCGGCCCGCGGATGGGGGAGCCATGATCGACCTCGGCCTGGTGGATGCAGTCGACGCCGAGGCGATCGGGCAGCCCGGACAGCGTACGTTCCGCCTCCGCGCACGGGCCAGCACGACCTACGTGGCGCTCTGGTTGGAGAAGGAGCAACTGGCCGCCCTCGGCCGGTCGATCTCGCAGTTGCTGGCGGAGCGCTCGATGCGGCGCGGCCAGCCCGCGACCAGCGTCGAGCCGGTGGGAAACTTCCCCCAGCGTGCGCAGGTGGAGTTCCAGATCGCGCGTATGGGCCTCGACTACGACGCCGAAGGGGAGCAGGCGATCCTGCTCGCGGACGACCCACAGGCGGCAGAACGGCGCGATACGCCGGCGCTTCGGATGGCGTTCAGCCGGTCGCAGGCGCTCACGCTGATCCACATCATCGAAGAGGTCGTTGCGGGCGGCCGTCCGACCTGCCCGCTGTGCAAGCAGCCATTGGATTTCGCCAATGCCCCGCACGAGTGCGTCCACACTAATGGCCACTCGAAGGAGCCGGTCCCGCCTCGCGAGTCCACTGAGGACGACGATGACGACGAGGACGAGAGCGAGAACTAGCTGGGGCCACCCTGTGGGCTGACGGAAGCCGGTTCCGCCATCGAAGATTGCGCGGCGCGCAGCGCGTGCCTCTGCCAGAGCAACGTGGCGGCAGCGGCGGCTTCAAGGGTGGCGATGCCCGCCAGCGTGAGCCCGTATCCCCCGGTACGGTCGACGGCCACACCGGCTAGCCACGCTCCGCCGGCGCTTGCGATGCTGGTCGCGGCCATCTGCATCCCGGAGAGGGTACCGAGGCGTATGCCGTACGCCTCGGCGCTGAGCAGCCCCCCCAGCGGCGAACTGAGGCCAATACCCATGCCCGCCGCGACGACGAAGAACCAGGCTGCGACCAGCCCGTCCGCGAAGACGAGCGCGCCAGCCCCAGCCGCCAGCAGCATGTAGGCGAACAACTGCGTGCCATGCACCCCGAGCCCGTTGATCAGGGGCACCAACACCAGCCGGCCGGGAATCTGCATCAACCCGCGCGCGCCGCCGAGGGCGGCCGCCGTCGCCAGCGGCAGGCCGAGCGCGCGGATCGCGCTCACCTGGTGAAGGATGAGCGCGCTGGCAGCACCGGCCGCGAAGCACGAGGCTAGCATCAGCCGCCACACCATCGGCTCGCGCCACGCGCCACGCTCACCGGGGGCACGGGGCGGGATCGAGACGGGTTCGGAGCGGACGAAGAGGGCTGCCGGGCCGACGAGGACGATCAGCAGCGCGGCTAGCGCGCGCAGCGTGTCACGCCAACCCCATGCCTCCAGCATCCACGCCACCAGGGGGTTGAAGATCGGGCTCGCCAGTGCGCCGAGGAGTGTCAACACGCTGATTGCCGCGGCACGCCGGTCCCCGTAGAGGCGCGCGGTCGTGGCCAGCGTGATGTGGTAGTACAGCCCGCCCGCGATGGCGCCGCCCGTCAGGGCCCAGCACACAATGAACCATGCGATGTTGCGCGCCTCGGCGGCCACGATGTACCCGAGGCACCCTACGGCCAGTGCCGTCAGCAGCACGGGGCGCGAGCCGCGCCGGTCGAGCGTTCGTCCCGCGAGGAAGGCAACTACGCCCGACAGCAATACGCCCACCGAGTAGGCGAAGGAGAGCGAGCCGGTGCTCCACCCTGTCTCTTCGTGTAGCGGGTCAATGAATACGCCAAAGGCGTAGTTCACGACGCCGTACGAACCGATCGTCGCCACGCCCAGGAGCGAAGCGTCCCGCCAGTACCGGGCGCGTGTGGCGACGTCCATGCGCGGTCGCTCCGTCGAACCCAGTGATCGTCCCCGGGCGAGGCGCAGCGTACACGTAATGGCCAGATCGACGACTGACTGCATGCACCCTCGCTGCTACGATCGCAGCCCCGACCGCCGCATGCAGCGAGGAGCCCCGTATGGCTTTCGACACCCGCCACCACAGCCGCACGTTGCTTGACGCGCCGGACCGCGCCCCGGCCCGGTCCTATTTCCAGTCGGTCGGGTTCACCTCGGACGACCTGAAGAAGCCGCTGGTGATGGTGGCGCACGAGTGGATCGGTACCATGCCGTGCAACTTCAACCAGCGCGAACTGGCGCAGCAAGTGTCCGCGGGGATCCGGGCGGCGGGCGGCACGCCGATGGAGGTGAACACCATCTCCATCTCGGACGGCATCTCGATGGGCACGGAAGGCATGAAGGCCTCGCTTATCTCGCGCGACCTGATCGCCGACTCGATCGAACTCGCCGGCATCGGGTATTCGTTCGACGCGGCCGTCGTGATCGTCGGTTGTGATAAGACGATCCCGGCGGGCGCGATGGCGCTCGCCCGCCTCAATATCCCCGGCGTTGTCCTTTACTCCGGCTCGATCGACCCCGGCCGATTTGAGGGGCGTGACGTCACCATCCAGGATGTGTTTGAAGGTGTCGGCCAGCACGCCGCCGGGACGATGTCGCTGGAGCGCCTGCACGCGCTCGAAGCCGTCGCCTGCCCCGGTGCGGGCGCGTGCGGCGCGCAGTACACCGCCAACACGATGGCGACCGTGATGGAGTTCATCGGCCTCTCGCCGATGCGGTCGGCGACCGTCGGCGCGACGGACCAGCGCAAAGAGAGCGTGGCCTTCGAGGCCGGTCAACTGGTGATGGACGTCCTGAAGCGCGGCGTGCTCCCGAAGGACATCCTGACGCGGCAGGCGCTGGAGAATGGCATCATCTGCGCCGCCTCCACCGGCGGTTCCACGAACGTCGTCCTTCACCTGCTCGCGATCGCCGCCGAGGCGGGGGTCCCGCTGGAGATCGAGGACTTTGACCGGATTTCGAGCGCGACGCCGCTGATCGGCGACCTTCGGCCGGGCGGGCGCTTCGTCGCGCTCGACTGGGACAAGGCGGGCGGCACGCCGCTGCTGGCGAAGCGGCTGCTGGAAGCGGGCAAACTACACGGTGACGTGATGACGGTCACCGGCAAGACCATCGCCGAGGAGGCCGCGAACGCCGTCGAGACCCCCGGCCAGGAGGTGATCCTCCCTGTGTCGAAGGCGCTCAGCCCGAACGGCGGCCTTGTGATCCTCAAGGGTTCGCTCGCCCCCGCCGGCTGCGTCGTGAAGATCGCCGGCGAGGAGCGCCGTCTGCATAGGGGTTCGGCGCGCGTCTTCGAAGCGGAGCAGGACGCGATGGCAGCCGTGCTTGCCCAGCAGATCAAGCCCGGTGACGTCCTCGTCATCCGCAACGAAGGCCCGGTGGGCGGACCTGGCATGCGCGAGATGCTCGGCGTGACCTCGGCGTTGGTGGGCGCGGGCCTGGGCGAACACGTCGCGCTGTTGACGGACGGCCGCTTCTCGGGCGCAACGCACGGCCTGATGGCCGGCCACGTCGCGCCCGAGGCCGCAGCCGGCGGCCCGATTGGCGCGGTGCAGGAGGGTGACACGATCATCATCGACATCGACAACCGTCGCCTCGACCTCGACGTCCCGGCCGACGAGATCACCCGCCGCCTCGCGGCGCGGAAGCCGTTGCCACCACGGTATACGAAGGGTGTGATGGCAAAGTACGCGCGTGTCGTCTCCGGCGCGGAGCGTGGCGCGATCACCTGGTAGACCATCGAGTAGGCGGCGCGAGCCGAGGCCCCTCACATGACCATCCTCATCGCGGGGGCGAGCGGGTTCGTTGGTTCCGCGCTGCTCGATGAGTTACGTGCGCATCCGTTTCCTGACGGGAAGCCGAGGCCCGTCCGCGCCCTTGTCCGTCGCGAGTTCGACGCCGTCCGGCTGCGCGACCGGGGTGTCGAGGCCGTGACGGGCGACCTCGCGACCGGTCGCGGTCTGGAGGCGGCGATGCGCGGGGCGCGCACCCTCGTCTACCTCGTCCACACGCTCGACGCCCCCGGCGACGTCGTCGCCAACGACCTCGAAGCCGTGCAGAACGCGCTGCTCGCGGCCCGCGCTGCCGGTGTGAAGCGCATCATCTACCTCGGCAACGTGGGGGCATCGCCTGAGGCGCGAGGGCAGCACCTCGTCGCGCGGTGGGCGGTCGAACTGGCCGTGCGTCAAGGAGGGCTCGCGTGGTTGGTGCTGCGTGCGCCGCTGATCGTGGGGCCTGGCAGCATACTGTTCGAGATGATGCGCCGCACCATCGACCGCTCGCCGGTGGTGCCGCTCTTCCGCTGGCGTCGAACCGAGGTCGAGCCGGTCGCCCTCGTCGACGTCGTGGAGGCGCTCCGTCTCGCGATCGACGACCCGGAGATGGCCGGGCGCACGTACGATCTCACCGGCGCGACGCGCACGACCTTCGGTGCGATGGCGCACGCGTGGGGGCGGCGAGGCCGGCGGCCACGGCTGTACGTGCCGTTGCCCGGTTGGGCCGAGCGCTTGGAGGAGCAGCTGGCGTGGAGCCTCGCGCGGCTGCCGAGGCGCGAGACGCGCCTGTTGCTGGAGACGCTCCGCGAGCGTCAGGTCGCCGATCCGAGTTGCCGGTTCCCCCTCGGACGCCGCCCGCTCACGCTTGATGCGGCGCTGGAGGCAGTCGGGTAGTTCAGCCCGCACCAAATTCCCTGCGGTAACGCTCGATGGTGATAGCGTCGATGCGCTGCGACTGCTCGACGGCCTCGAAGCGGTCCTTGGGCTCCGACCAGTGGTGAAGCAGGCGGGCCTGGCGTGCGTGGATGCCATCCGTCTCAGCGATTGCGGCGACGGTCCTGCGTTCGGGGTGGCTCCAGTCGTCGCCGATGCTACGGATGTAGACGACCATGTCGATCCGGGCGGCCTGATTGGCGGGCACGCCGTTCTCACGCGTGAGCACCTCGAAGGCCTCATCCACGCTGCCTGCGTGCAGGGCCGTCGCCAGCGCGAACCCTCGTTCCAGCGCGGCGAAGACCTGCCTGACATCGGCACCCCAGAAGTAGTCCACAAAGCCGGCCGGGGAGATCTCGCCCGCAATGAGATACCCGCCGTCGCCAGACGCGGGGATGCCGAGATCAGGGCGCGCGGCGGAAAGTTCGTGGAACGGCGCCCCGGAGGGCGCGTACCGCAGCACCGCCTGCATGATGGTGCTCTTCCCCGCCCATCGGGGAATCGCTACGAACAGCAGCGAACGGCGTTCCTCGGCAGCCGCAGCGAGGGTAGCGGCCATCTCCGGCGACAGCGTGCGGTTCTCGATGAGATCGGTCAGCGTGAGTGGCATTGGTGGCCTCGAATGGTATCGGTTGGCATCCCTCTGGGCTCCACCGTCCTATGATCCGGGCGCGGCTGGCCCTCACGTACCGAAGGAGTTCCGGAATGACCTCGACTCGTCTGGCTGGTGTGGGCGCCGCTGTCGCGGCTGCCATCGTCCTCTTCGGGGTGATTGTTCAGCCCGTCTCCGCCGGAGCCCCGTACACCGCGTACGGAGTAGGCCAGAAGCCCGGTGCGATGATCGCC
Source organism: Dehalococcoidia bacterium (assembly GCA_003599735.1). Lineage (GTDB taxonomy): Bacteria > Chloroflexota > Dehalococcoidia > UBA2979 > UBA2979 > SURF-43. The sequence continues at coordinate 15,075 of QZJI01000047.1, forward strand.
GCCAGCGTCGGTGGTGCGTCCTGTGGCCCCGCCGTCGTGGTGAGCGCCCAGGGGAACTGGCTGATGTCGATCGCAGAGACCGCCCCCTGTGCCCCGAAGGAGGGGGACATAATCTCATTCACGGTGGATGGCCAGCTGGCCGACCAGACCGTGATATGGACTCAGGGTGGCGCTCCGGCTGATGCGTCCCGCGGTATCGCCCTAACGGTGACGGTGAAAGCTCCGACAGCCACCGCTGGCATCTTCTCGGGCGGCATGATCGCTCCGTCTGGCACGTCGCTCGTTGCCTTCACTGGCTCGACCGAGCAACTCAACACCGCGGGCGCAGCGGTGAAGGCCGTCTCCGTCTCGGCCACGCTGAGCGGCAAGCTGCTGACGTTCGTGGTGGGCGCGCCGAGCTTCGTGAACACGGAGTTCAATGCCGCGTTTCCGACGGGGCTCGCGGGCACCTTGGTGATCGTCAAGACCTAGCCGATCGGGGCGGCGACCCGTCCGCCGTGGACGGCAGCCGATGGTGAGGGCAGGTGACCTCCGGTGGTTACGGCAGGTCGCGCACGCGGGGCATGAACAGCAGGCCGTAGATGGAGATGAGGACGAGCGCGGCGGCGGTGCTGCCGATCGCCCACTGGATGCCCACCATCTCCGCGAGGATGCCCACGGCGAAGGTGCCGAACGAGACCAGGCTGAATTCCATCATGTAGACGCTCATCACGCGGCCCTGAAACTCCGGCTTCGTGTAGGACATGATGAGGATGCTGCCGAGCGACATCCGCCCCGCCTGCCCGAAGCCGACCGCCAGCATGATGACAGCCGTCAGCCACAGCGACGTCGAGATCACAAAGCCGATCAGCGCGACACCAAGGATCAGCGCGCTGATGAGGAAGACCTTCCCCCGTCCTCGGTTGGGCATGGAGGCGACGGCGAGCGACCCGACCAGCGCGCCGACCCCCGTCGCGCTCACGAGCAGGCCGATCTGTTCCGGGCCGCCGTGGAGGACTTCCTTCACGAACCCGGCGATCATCTGCATGTACGGCATCGACATCAGGACGATGAGGAAATTGATCCAGAGCAGCGCCATCACGACAGGGTCCTCCATCATGTAGCGGATGCCGTCGCGGATGTCGCTGAGGCCTCGGGCGCCGCCTCCCGCGCCGTGCCCGCCTGCCATGCGGCTCTGGGGCACCGGTTGTTCCGTCCCGGCGGCGACCGCGAGCAGGCGCTCCTCCTCGATGTCCTCGGCGGTGGGCACGTGCTTCGTCACGGGGATCAGGCCGGCGACGGCGATCAGGATCAGCGCACCCATCAGGTAGTACACGCCCGCCGGGCCGATGATCACGATCAAGAATCCGCCCAGTGCCGGCACTCCCATGCGCGTGACGTTCAGCCCCGCCATGTTCAGCCCGATGGCGTTCGAGAGCCGTCGAGGCCCCACGATTTCGGGGATCATCGCCTGCCGCGCCGGGCCCATGATCGCGAAGACGCCGCCCTGCAGCGCCGAGACGAGCATCAGGTGCTCGAAGGCCAGCATGTCCAGGCTCAACAGCACGGCGATCCCGAGCGTCCCGACCGCGTTCACCGTCTGCCCGATCTGCACCACGATCTTCTTCGGCGCACGGTCCGCGACCACGCCGCCGGGGAACCCGAGGATCAGCCCCGGGATCGCGCTTGCCAGGGAGATCGCGCCGACCCGCGCGTACGACCCGGTGATGTCGAACACCAGCCACGGGTTTACGAGCATTTGCATGTGCATGGAGGAGAACTGCGCGAGCATCGCGACGAAGAACCAGCGGAAGGAGCGGCTGTTCAGCGCCTCAAATGTCCGCAGCGACGGCATCCGCGAGGCGTGAGGCGGCGCGCTGACTTCGACGTCCCCCACGGGCGTCGATCCGGCGGGTGCGGGGTTCCAGGGCGCGCGCACGGCGTCTCCGTCTGTTGTGGCGAGGGATGATAACAGGCGGGCCGGGAATCCGGCCGTAGGGGCTGCCCCCCCGCTCCTACCCTCCGAGCACCGCGCGCCAGGCGGAGTCGGCGAAGCCGCCGTCGAGGTGGAGCGTCTGGCCGACGAGCATCGGGGCCTCCGTGGAGCAGATCCAGGCGACAGCGGCGGCAATGTCCGCACCGTGGACGTTACGCCCGGCGGGGACGTGCGGGCGTACTTTCTCGCTCGTGTCGTTGCCCAGGGAGTGCTCACCCTCGGAGCCCTCGACCCAGCCGGCGGAGACGGCGTTCACGCGGATGCCGCGCGGGGCGAGTTCCACCGCGAGATACATCGTCAGCGAGGCGAGTGCCCCCTTCGAGACGCCGACGGCGCTGTAGTCCGGCATGTAGTGGAACGCGCCCGGCGAGAGCAGGTTCACGATGCTGCCGCCGCCACGCTTCTCCATCATGGGCACTGCAAGTTGCGAGGCCTGCCAGGGGCCGAAGACGTTGACGTCCATCGTGCTGTGCAGGTGCTTCGGGCGTTGCTCGATGGCGGGACGGGGGCGTTCAAGGCCACGCGCGGCGTTATTCACCAGGATGTCGCAGCCGCCCCAAGCCTCGACCGCCTTGAAGACGGCGGCCATCTCGTCGGCGTCGCCCACATCGCCCTGCGCGGTCGCGGCCTCGACACCGAAGACACGACAGTCGGCGGCGGTCGCCTCGGCGGCCGCGGCGGAGCGGGCGTAGTTCACAAAGACGTGGCAGCCCTCACGCGCGAGGCGCAGCGCGATCGCGCGCCCGATCCCGCGCGACCCGCCGAGGACCACCGCGCGTTTGCCACGGAGGCTGGGGTAGAGCGGTGCGTCGGCGGGGACATCGGGTGCTGGCATGAGGGGATGGTAGCGCGCGGAGGAGGCGGGCTACCGCCTCTCCGCCATCGAGACCGTGTGCAGGCGGCCCTGCTTCACCTTCTCGTAGTTGCCGAAGAGTTCCTCGAACATCCGCTCGATGAACCGCCGGAGCGCGGTCGTCGTGACCACATACAGCCGCCCGCCCGGCCTCAGGTGCGCGTGGGCGTCCGCGAGGATGAGCGTCAGCATCTCGTTCCCCGCCTTCGCCGGCAGGTTCGCCGTGGCGACGTCGAAGAGCCGCCCGTGCGGGACGGCGCTCAGGCCGTTCGAGAGCATCGTGGTCACATTCGTCAGCCGGTTCGCCTGGGCGTTCTGGCGGGCGCGCTCGACGGCGACGAAGTCCTTGTCGAGCAGCCACGTCTCGCCCCGGGGCGCCATCGAGGCGAGGACGAGCCCGATGGCGCCGTACCCGCAGCCGATGTCGACGGTGTCCGCGTCCTCGGCGGCCTCCAGATGCTCGATCAGCAGCGCGGAGCCGAGGTCGACCTCGCGCGGCGAGAAGAGCCCCCAGGCGGTGGTGAAGCGGAACTCGCGCCCGCGCAATGTCGCGCGGAACTGCGGATCGCGCCGGTACCCCTCGATCTCCGCGGCGAGCGAGGGGGCGGCCTCGGGTGCAGAGCGTCGAGGGGTCATGCACGCCTCCTACGCGGCCACGCTACCCCGCGCGGCGTGCCAGCGCACGGACGGCGAGGGCAGCGGCTGCTGTAGCTACCAACATGGCGAGGACGGCACCAATGCCGGGGCCACCGACATCGAGGCCAGCGTTACCCGTCCTCGCCGGGGCAGGTTGCCCCGGTAGGGGTTGAGCGATGTTTGGGGCGACCAGGGTGGGGATTGGGCGCATTGGGTTTGCCGGTACCGGCCCGCCATGGATCCAGACGAGGATCTGCGCTTCGGCAACGTCCGCCGTGGTCGTGCAGGGGGCGATCGTGACCCCCAGAAGGTCGCGCATGGTCTGTGCGAACGCACTGCCGATGCTCTCGGCCGACTTGTCGAGCGGAGCGTTGGCGGTAATCCCTGCGGGAGACGCCGCGACCCAGATTCTGCAACGGCCGGTCACTTTCAATGAAGGTGGCGTATTGGTGCCCGGGCGGGCGCGCAGTCCGGCTGCTTCCATTAGCAGAGGGATATCGCCAGGGCGCACGCCTCGACGCAGACCGGCATCAGCAGGTAAGACAGGTGCTCCCTGGGTTGAGCCGACGATCGGTGCCATGGTCCAGGCGAGGGCCGTTGCGGCACGCGGATCGAAGAACGGGAATTCTTGTGCGAACGTCCAGACGATGTCGCCGGCCAATGGGTCTCGCAGTCCTGGTGAGGGGGTTGGCGGCGGAGTGGGCGGAGTGGGCGGAGTCGGTGGTGTCTGGGCTTGTACTGGTGAGGCGAGGACTGCGAATCCAGTGATGGCGACGAGTGCGATAGCAGCGAGGTAGATCGAGTGGCGCATGGGCGGGATCCCTCCGGGTCAGCCTGGGGAGGAACGAATTGACCATTCGTTCCGTTCCCGCCCGATTTGAGAACTTAGTGCTCCTCGGGCGGGAGAGATCGAAGCGCCTCCACCTGGGTGATGTGCGCCTGTTCGTGGCGGGCGACCCAGCGGAGCAGCCCGCGTGCCGTGACCGTCCGCCCGTTCAGGCCCTCGAATTCGCGGTTCAGCGTCTCCTCGTCCAGCCGTGATGCCATGACGACCAGCGCACGGCGGGACTGCGCCAGCCACTCACGTTGCTGGTCGGGCGTGTTCAGGTACTCAGGGCGCTTCGTCGGCTCGTTCTTCGGCAGCGGGCGGCCCTCGGTGGCGGCCAGGATCGTGCGGCGCTGGTAGTCGTCGTACTGGCCGAGGTGCCAGCACACTTCAAGGATCGGCCATCGCTCCTCGCCCTCGGTGACCTCGCCGGGCGGGCGGCGCTCGAACTCCTCCTGCGTGACGCCGTCGAGGGCAGCCAGGAACGCCGCGTGGGCGGAATCGAGCTCGGCGATCAGTTCGTCAATGAGGGTCATCCGCATACGATAGGGGCATGGCGAAGCCGGAGCCCCTCCTCGGACGGATCGCACTCGTGACGGGGGCTGCGGGCCGCGGCATCGGCCACGCGACGGCGCTTGCTCTCGCGCGCGACGGCGCGGACGTGGTCGTGAACACACATCGCAGCCGTGAGGCGGCGGAGGCCGTCGCCGGGGAGGTGCGCGGCTTCGGCCGGCGAGCCCTCGCCATCACCGCGGATGTCAGCGTCGCCGCCGAAGTTGATGCGATGTTTGTGGAGACACGCGCGACGCTGGGTGAACCCTCGATCGTCGTCGCCTCGGCGGGCGGCCTCTGGAAGCCCCGGTCTCTCGATGAAATCCCGCCCGAAGAGTGGCGGATCGCGATGGCCGAGGAAGTGGATGCGCTCTATCTGCTGGCCCGCGCCTGCCTGCCCGCGATGCGCGCGGCCGAGTGGGGCCGGATCGTCGCGGTCGGCGGCTTCGACAACGAGGACTGGCGGGTACCCTCGGAGGACGGCCCGCTCGACTATGCCCTTGGCAAG
>QZJI01000005.1 GCA_003599735.1 Dehalococcoidia bacterium
TCGTGGGGCGCGGTCAGCCGGAGCGTCACGCTTCCGGCCGAGGTGGACGAGACCACCGTCGACGCCGAACTCAAGAACGGCGTCCTCACGGTCAGCCTGCCGCTGCTGGAACAGCGCGGCCCGAAGTCGATCGCGATCCGCGGGGAGTAACTCGCCTCTCGTTGGATCGCCTGTAGACCTGTAAATCCGCGCTGATCTGAGACGCCCTCGGGAGTGATCCGGGGGCGTCTCGGTATCTGTGCGGGTGCTGGCTGACGCGGCTAACTGCCGATCGGGACGCCCTCTGTCATGACTGCCTCCAGCAGGCGGACATGGGGCGGGCCGTCGAGGACGGGGCCGATGGAGCCCTGGCGGTGGGCGGCCGCGAACGAAGGTGACTCCGTCCAGGTGACGAAGGCGGCGCGGTCGCGCCAGATCGTGTGGCTGGCGTAGTCGCCGGGCTCCTCGCCCTTCAACAGGGCGAAGTGGACGAAGCCATCCACTTGAGCCAGGTAGGATTCGCGGGTCCGCCAGCGCTCCTCGAACTCGGTTTCGTGGCCGGTCTTCACCCGGAAATTATTCATCGCGATAAACATGGATACCCTCCTGAGAGCCTTTGATTCTGCGCGTGCCGCGGGTGCCTGTCGATCAGCCTGAACCGGCCGTTCTTGGGGGTGTGACGGGCGTGACGCCAGGCGGGTGAGGTTGTAAAGTTGCGCAACTGTGCAAGTCGACGCCTTTGCTCTCCTCGGACGGTTCTCGCAGGCGCTCTCCGCGCCCAGCCGGTTGCGGCTGCTCGACCGGCTCGTCCAGGGAGAGCAGACGGTGGAACAGCTGGCGTCCGCGGCGGGGCTGTCCATCTCGAACGCGTCCCGGCAGCTGCGGCTGCTGGCGGAAAGCGGCCTCGTGCAGGCACGCCGGGAGCCGCCGTTCGTCTACTACCGCGTGGCGCACGAGGACGTGGCCCGTTTCTGGCTCGCGTTCCGGGATCTTGCCCGCTCCCGCCTTCCTGAGGTCGACCGCGCGATGTCCGGAATGCGTGAGGCGAGCGACTCGCTCCAGCCAGTCGGCCGCGACGAACTGATCGAGCGAATGAAGCAGGGCGCGGTTGTGCTGATCGATGTCCGCCCCACGCCGGAGTATCGCGCGGGGCATCTGCCCGGTGCGCTCTCGGTGCCGCTCGAAGAACTGGAACAGCTGTTGCCGGCGCTCCCGCGCGGCCGTCCGGTGGTCGCGTACTGCCGCGGGCCGTTGTGCGTGCTGGCCGCCGAGGCGGTGGGTGTGCTGCGCTCGAACGGTTGGGACGCCCGGCGGTTCGAGGATGGTGTGCCCGAGTGGAGGGCAGCGGGGCTGCCAGTGGAGGCCGCATGAACGGATTGAAACTCCTGGAGGCCGTGCGGACGCTCTGGCCGCGGACCGGCAAGCGCGCCTCGGTGCTGATCATCCTGAGCCACGCCCCGGATGATGGCGACACGATCTGGAACGCCCTGCGCCTGGCGACGACCTTGACCGCGCGAGGCGCGTCCGTCCGGCTGTTTGTCATGAATGACGCGATCGACGTCGTGAGGCAGCAGGCCGACCAGCCTCCCGCCGAGTTCGACCTGCAGGCGATGCTGCGCGCGTTGCTGGCGCGTGGGGCACGCGTGAAGGTCTGCACCACCTGCATCACACGCTGCGGTATGGGCCATGGCGAGGTGATCCCCGAGGTGCTGTTGTCGTCGATGCCGGAACTGGCAGCCTGGGTAACGGGCAGCGACCGCGCTCTGGTGTTCTGAATTTCATGTTCTGGATCGCATGTTTTGAATATCGCGTGTCTTGAATGAGGTGGAACCGTGCCTGACGCACCGCAGCAGGTCGTGGTCCTCGGCGGCGGGATCGGCGGGCAGGTCGCGGCGACGCGGCTCGCGCAACGGCTCGGGACGCGCGCGCGCGTCCGGCTGATCGAGCGTGCGCCCTCGTACACGTTCCCACCGTCGTTGCTGTGGCTGATGGTCGGCGACCGCTCGGCGCCGGCGATCACGCGCGACTACTCCACGCTGCGACGGCGCGGTGTGGAGGTGATGCAGGCCTCGGTCGAGGCGGTGGACACCACGGCCTCCTCCGTGCGGACCGACCAGGGGCCGGTGCCGTACGACTATCTGGTAATCGCGCTGGGGGCGACGCCCGACCGAGGCGCGCTGCCGGGCGTGGCGGAGTATGCGCACGACCCGTACGACCTCGCGTCCGCGGAGCGTCTGCGGGATACGCTCGCGCGCTTTGGCGGCGGACGCGTCGTCGTGGCCATCGCGTCACTGCCGTATAAGTGCCCCGCCGCGCCGTACGAGACGGCGATGCTGATCGACGGCCTGCTGCGCCGTCGCGGGCTGCGCGACCGATCCGAGATCAGCGTGTACACGCCGGAGCCGCTGCCGATGCCGGTCGCGGGGCCATACGCGGGACACAGCGTGGCGGCGGAACTCGCGGCGCGTTCGATCGGGTTCAACCCGACGTCACAGATCGACGGCGTCGAGGCGGGCATGCTGCGGACGCAGCGCGGCGAGGTCCCGTTCGACCTCGCCGTGGTCATCCCGCCCCACCGTCCGCCGCAGGCGATCGCGGAGAGCGGCCTGACCGGGCCGGCCGGGTGGCTCGCGGTCGACCGGCAGACGCTCCGGACGCGCGCGGCGAACGTCTACGCGATCGGGGACGCGGTCGCGATCCCGTTGGAGAACGGGATGATGCTCCCGAAGGCCGGCGTCTTCGCGCACGCGCAGGCGGAGGCGGTCGCGCGGAACATCGCGGCGCAGATCGAGGGCAGCACCGCCGAGTCGATGTTCGACGGGCACGGCCTCTGCTTCGTGGAGACCGGAGACGGGAAGGCGGGGATGGCGTCCGGGGACTTCTATGCTTCTCCGCGGCCGGACGTGTCGATGCGGCGCCCGAGCCGCGCCTGGCACATGGGGAAGGTCGCCTTCGAGCAGTACTGGCTGCGCCGCTGGCTGTAACGGCGTCCGGAGTCCGCCCGCTTCCTCCACGGTCGTCAGGCCCCGATCATGGGCGGCGTAGGAGTCGCCGATGACGTTTGGACGCCCGCCCGAGATCTGGCTGGTGACGGGGATCCCCGGCGCGGGGAAGACCACGGTCGCCCGCGCGCTCGCGGCGAGGCTCGACCGCTCGGCGGTGGTCGAGGGCGACGCGCTCCGGCAGTGGGTGGTGCGTGGCGCCGTCTGGCCGGAGGGTGGCTCGCTGTCCGGCGAGGCGGAGCGGCAGTACGAACTCGCGATCCGGAACATGTGCCTGCTGGCGCGCTCGTACGCCGAGGGCGGCTTCACTCCGTTCCTCGACCTCGTTGTGGTCACCCGCTACCACCTGGAGGCGTTCCGTGGGTACCTGCGCGGGGCCCGTCTGCGTCTGGTCGTCCTCGCGCCGGGCGTCGAGGTGACGCTGGAGCGCGACCGGGCGCGCGGGGGGAAGGCCGGCGACGGCTGGGGACACCTCGACGCAACGATGCGCCAGGAGCTGGCGGGGTTCGGGCTGTGGGTCGACTCGTCGGCGCTGAGTGTCGAAGCGACGGCGGACGCCATCCTCGAACGGCAGGCGGAGGCGCTACTGCCGCCCCTCTGACGGACCGCGGGGGCCTCAGCTGGCGCGTGCTTCCCGCCCCACCGATCTACACTCAAGGTCTATGTCTACGACTACGTCTTCCGTCGCGGATGCGCTGGAGTTCCACGTCCCACCAGAGGGGCCGCTGCTCCCTGACCAGGCCGTGGAGGCGTACCGTCGCGCGCTCCGCCGGGGCGACGACTGGTACGACGCGCTGCTGTCGATCGTGTCGCGGTGGGTCGCGCCGTCCGAGTTCCTCGATGGCGTGGAGCAGGTGTACCTCGTGGGCGGGGAGGCGTTCGACTGGCTGCGGCTGGCGCAGCGGCTGATCGACGCGGCGGGTGACCTCGTGCCCCGGGCGGAGGCGGAGCGGCTGCTGGTCACGGGGCTCGCGCCGCGCACCGAGTCGGAGGAGGACTTTGAGCGGGCGATCGGCCCGGCGAAGTACCGGGCGCACCTGAACTTCCAGTACGGCGTGGTGATCGAGGAGCTGCTGCTGCTCGCGACCGAGCTCGAGATCCTGAAGGCGGGCGGGCTCACCCATTACGGCCGTCGCAACGCGGACATCGCGGCGTACGAGCATGTGTACGGGAAGCCGCTGGAGGAACTGAAGGCGCTCTACCTCCTGGAGGAGGACCGCGAGGTCTCCGAGGAGATGTCCCTGAGCGCCATGCAGGCGTTCACCTACTGGCTGTCGAAGTACCGTCTGAGGACGGTCGAGCCGGCGCGTGTGGCCTCGGACACGAAGAAGGCGATGACGATGATGGCGCGCCTCGAAGGCAACCGCGCGCGCGCCGACCGGCAGGCGCAGGCGAAGCGCCGCGCGGGGAGCATCGCGGGGTAGGTTAGGACGAGGCGGTGGCGAGTTCTGCCAGCGAGTTCCACGGCTGCGAATCGAAGAGATCACCGCTCACCTTCAGATAGCGCCCTCGCCGTGGCCTAGCTGTAGCGTCGTGGCACCATTGGGTGGCGCGTGCGTTCTTCAGCGGGACTTAGAGGTCCTCCACCCCCTTCCACGATGTCATGTGTCTGCGGCGTCCGGATGAGGAACTCTGGTCAATCGTACCGAGCGCTCAGTGGGTTTTCGCGAAGGCACAAAGGAACGGGGGCCTGACTCAGGCCCCCGTTCCTTTGTGCCTTCGCGATCAGGCTACGGTGCGATGGCGCCCTTGTTCTTCCCGCCCGTGGCCACGTACGAGATGCAGTCGCCCTGGTTCTTGAACTTGTTGCCCAGATCGTCCGTGAGCGCGGCCCAGCCGCCCTTCTTGCACTCCTCCGCCGAGGCCGGCACGACCGCCGCCGGCCCGCCGCTGATCGAGACGTTGTCGATCGCCGGACCACACCAGTTGTTCTCGATGTTTCGGAAGGTGAGCGTGGTTGCAGCGCTGTCCGCCGTGAAGACGAACGCCTGAGGCGTCCAGCCCATGTCGGCGTAACTCTTCCCGGTGACGTCGAACGAGTAGACCATCAGCGTGGACACCGCGGGTGAGGCGGTGACGCTGAGGTACTTGATGCCGGGCTCGCTCACCCAGCCGACCCAGTTCTCATTGCCCGGCGTGCAGGAGGGATTCCCGGACAGCGCGAACGTGACGGTGTAGGTTGCACCGGCCACTGTGGCGAGGCTCTGACTGATCTCGCCTTGACCAGGTGACGCGCCCATGTCCACGGAGCAGTTCCCGTCGGCGTTCTGCCAGCCGCCACAGACGAGATCCACAGGCTGGGCGACCGTCCAGCCGCTCATGCTTCCCTCGAACGACCCGTTCGTAATCGCGGTCGCCGCCCAGGCCGACCCAAACGTCGCCAGACTGGCAACGACCGCCGCCAGGCCGACCATAACCTTTCTTGACAAGATGCCCCTCGCCCCTCTGTGTGCGTCGCATCGGCCCATCTGACCGAATTCCGACAAGGCATGGAATATACATCGCAGCCTCAACCGGCGGTCGTGGGTCAGTTTGACGCCTTGAAATCTTCGATGATTCCGACAATCGATAGCGGTCTGACGCACTGCGGGCGTCGGAATGCGGACATCGCGGCTACGAGCATATGTTCGGGAAAGCCGCCCGAGGGGTTGGAGACACTCTACCTCCAGGAGGACGGCCTGAGGTATCCGAGGAGATGGACCTGAACGCGTGCATCGCGTTCAGGTCCTCTGCGGGTACGTGTGTGGTCCTCGGCGCGTTACCGGGTGCGGGTCATGCGCTGGAGGCGGGCGACACGTTCCTCGGTCGGGGGGTGGGTGGAGAAGAGGGTGCGGGCGCTGACCCCGGCGAAGGGGTTGACGATGAAGAGGTGCGCGGTGGACTGCGGGACGGCCATCGGCATGCGGCGCGCGCCCATCTCGATCCGCTGGAGGGCGGAGGCGAGGGCTTCCGGGTCGCCAGAGACGACCGCGCCATCGTGGTCGGCCTCGAACTCGCGGGAGCGGGAGATGCCGAGCTGGATGAGGGAGGCGGCGATCGGGGCGATGAGGATGGCGAGCAGGCCGCCGCCGCGGTTGTCGCGGCTGCCGCCGCTGAACATGCCGATCCAGCCGATCATCGAGATCGCGGAGGCGATCGCGGCGACGATGCTGTTGATGAGGATGTCGCGGTTCTTGACGTGCGAGATCTCGTGGCCGAGGACGGCGAAGAGCTCGCGCTCGGAGAGCAGCTGGCGGATGCCGGAGGTGACGGCGACGGCGGCGTGCTTCGGGCTGCGGCCGGTGGCGAAGGCGTTGGGCTGCGGGGAGTCCATCGCGTAGACGCGCGGCATCGGCATCTCGGCGCGGCGGGCGACCTCGGCGACCATGTCGAAAAGGGCGGGGTCCTGGTCGCGCGTGATCTCGCGGGCGTGCGCGGAACGCAGCACGATGTCGGCCGAGAACCAGTAGGAGCCGGCGTTCAGAAGCAGGGAGAAGAAGAAGAACATCATGGCGCCGCTGGCCCCGCCAATGGCGCCACCGACCGCGATCAGCAGACCGCTGAGCGCGGCAAGCAGTACGACGGTCTTGAGGTTGTTCATGCGTTCCGCTCCAACCGGGTGAGAGTGCTGACGGGCCTATCCTACAGCCGGACCACCGGGCGAGTTGCAAGCGAAGTGCTAATGCCTGACGGAGCGCCTGGCCAGGTGCCGGATCCGACGAGTGCCCGGCGCTCCGATGGCCGGTGTCCCGATTCCACCGAGCCTGGCGGAATCCCCCGCGTCCTGACCACCTTCGACGTCACGAACATCACCGTGGGCGCGATCGTCGGCGCGGACATCTACGTCGCCTCGGCGATCACGGCGGGGCTGCTGGGGCCGGCCTCGCTGCTGGCCTGGGTGGCTGCTGGCGTGCTGGCGACGCTGCTGGCGCTGACGCTGGCGGAGTGCGCGCGGATCGTCCCCAGCGTCGGCGGGCCATACGCGTACGTCTCACGGGCGTTCGGGCCGCTGCCCGGCTTTCTCGCCGGGTGGTCGATGTGGATCGCGGAGATGACGGCGATGCCGGTCTTCGCGATCGCGTTCACCGCCTACCTCGGCCATTTCGTCGCGCTGGACGACTTTTCGACCCATGCGGTGCGGGTGGGATTCCTGGTAGTGCTGACGCTGGTGAACGTGGTGAGCGTGCGGACGGCCGGGCGCGTGAACGACGCGCTGACGCTGCTGAAGTTGACGCCGCTCTTCCTGCTCGTGGTGCTGGGCCTCGGCTACGCGGTGTTGCACCTCGATGCCACGCGCGACCGCCTGACGCCGTTCGCGCCGTTCGGCTTCGCGGAGTTCCCGACGGCGCTGATGCTGATCTTCTGGGCGTACGTGGGCTTCGAGTTGTCGACGGTGCCGGCGGCGGAGGTGCGGGACCCGCGGCGGACGATCCCGCGCGGGATCTGGGTGGGGATGGTCATCGTCACGTCGTTCTACCTCGTCACGAATTTCGTGGTGTCGGCGGTGGTGCCGTACGAGGAGTTGATGGGCAGCAACACGCCGCTGATCCTTGCGGGGACGGCGATCTTCGGCGCGACGGGCGCGGCGGTGATGGCGGCGGGCGCGATGGTCTCCGTCTCCGGCTCGGACGAGTCGGACATGCTCGGCGCGTCGAGGCTGGCCTACGCGATGGCGGCGGACGGCCTGCTGCCGCACGGGCTGGCCTCGCTGCACCGGAGGTTCCGGACGCCGCATGTGGCGCTGATCGCGCAGGGGACGATCGCGGCGGCGCTCTCCTTCGTCGATGTGCTGAGCACGCTGATCTCGTTCGCGGTGGTGAACCTGGCGTTCTCGTTCCTGCTCTGCGCCGCCGCGCTCTGGCAGTTCCAGCACGGGCACCCCACGGAGTTGACCGACGTGGCGCGCCGGGGCCACTCGTTCCGGGGCCGGGCGACACGTATGTTGCCGGTGCTGGCGGTCGCCATCTGTGTCGGGTTGCTGGCGGCGGCGTCGACGCGCCAGCAACTGGCTGCGCTGGCGGTGCTGTTGGCCGGCCTCGTCGTCTACTTCGCGGCCGCGCCGAAGCGGGCGCACGAGTCGGCGGGCGCTTGGCTGCACGATCGCGAGCGGGTGCTGGCGCGGCTGGCGCGACGGCGGATGCGGTTCCTCGGCGGGCCGGTGGGGTGGAGCCGCGGACACCGCACGCCGCCTCGGCGGCCGCGAGGGTAGAGGGCGCCGATAGGACGGGGGCACTAGTCAGCGTGCCGGAGTGAAGGTCGGAGCCGAAATCAATGGGCGATTGGCCCGGAATCTGGAATCTAAGGACGCCCGGAGTGCCCGATCTCGGAGTGGGTGTGTCACCCGCCGCAGGTGTCGCACTGTGACGCACAGTGTTGCATCGTGACGCACAGTGTCGCATCATCTTAGGTACAACCCCAGTTCGCTTCGGCGGCTGGGTCGGGGGAGCCGAGAGGCTCCCCCGCTGTCTACACTCTCACCCATGGCACCTCGACCACGAGCCATCGTGTACATCGATGGCTTTAACCTCTACTACTCACTCCGACGGACGCCGTACAAATGGTTGGACATTGCGAGTCTTGCTGATCGCTTAGTTCCATCCTGTGACGTGGTGAAGGTTCGATATTTCACGGCGCGCGTGAAGCCCCTCGACGATCCTCAGCAACCACAGCGGCAGCAGGCATACTTGCGGGCGCTTGCCGCAGATCATCGGATCGAAATCGAATACGGTTCCTTTTTGGTGAACAGCCATATCCTCCCGCTATCAACCGACTCGACGGGTGCGCCGCAGTTTGGAAAGAAAGGCCAACCAGGCACTCGAGTCCCTGTTCTGAAATCCGAGGAAAAGGGCTCGGACGTTAATCTTGCTGCACGCCTTCTCATCGATGCCTATGAAGGTGCCTTTGACGAGGCTGTTGTCGTCAGCAACGACACCGATCTGATCACACCGATCGGGCATGTCGCCAAAAATCTATCGTTGCCAATTTGGGTGGCGAGCGCCGTTGCTCGCCCATCTCCACGCCTTGTGAGAGCGTCGTCTGGGTTTCGTCCGCTGGTGCAGACTGATTTCGCGGCCTGTCAGTTGCCTGACCCCGCACGAGACGGTCGAGGCACGATTTACAAACCACCGAAATGGGGCGTGCCGCCTTATTACTAATTTCGGTGTGACCTGCACCCACAAAGAGGCCGCCCGTGAGGGCGGCCTCTCTATCTGCATCCGGGGCGGCCGAGGCCGCTCGGGTCAGCCTCGGCTAGAGGCCGAGCTGCTGCGCGACCAGCTCGCGGTGGAAGTCGGCGTCGCCGAAGGCGAGCTCGGCCCGCTTCTGGCGGCGGTAGAACAGTTGGATCTTGTAGTCCTTGGTGAAGCCGATACCACCGTGGATCTGCTGGCCGTGCGCGACGACGCGCCGGGTGGCCTCGGAGCACCACGCCTTCGCCATGTTGACGGCGATGGAGGTGTCGTTGGCGGGCTGGCCCGAGGCGATCGACCACGCGGCCTTGTACATGATGAAGCGGGAGCCATCGACGTCCGTGACCATGTCAGCGCACTTGTGCTGGATGGCCTGGAACGAACCGATCGGGCGACCGAACTGGACGCGCTCCTTGGCGTAGTCCACCGCGATCTCGAAGTCCATCTGCGCCAGGCCCACGAGGTAGGCGCACTCGGCGACGGTGTACTTCTGGATCACCGGGCCGAGGGCGGCCCAGCCGCCGCCGTCCGTGCCGAGGAGCTGGCCCTTAGCGTTCTCCAGGACGACCTCGCACTGCTTGTCGCGGGCGATCGTCTGGAGGACGGTCGTCTTCACGCCGGCCTGCTTGGTCGGCACGATGGCGAGGGTGACCCCCTTGCCGGAGCGGGCGGCGACGACCAGGTAGTCGGCGACGTGCGCGTCCGAGACGAAGAGCTTCGTGCCGCTGATCGTGACGTCCTGGCCGGAGACGGTGGCCTTCGCCTGGATGCCGGCCTCGTCGAAGCGGGCGGAGGGCTCGGTCAGGGCGAGCGAGAAGATCACCTCACCGGCCGCGATCTTCGGCAGGAATTCCTGCTTCTGGGCGTCGGAGCCGGCCTCGAGGATCGGGACCGCGCCGCCGAAGACGGAGGACATGTACGGTCCCGGGACGAGCGCCCGGCCGAGCTCTTCGACGAGCACCATCTGGTCAATGAAGTCGAAACCAGCGCCGCCGTACTGCTCCGGGACCAGGAGGCCGTGCCACCCCTGTTCCGCCATCTTCTGCCAGAGGACGGGGGAATAGCCCTTCTCGTCCTCTTCCATGTCCCGGACGTGCGACTCCGGGCACTCGTTCTCAAGGAACTCGCGCGCGGAGTTCTTCAGAAGCTCCTGCTGTTCGTTCAGTCCCAGGTCCACTGTGCGTCCCTCTCCCCAATCGCGTCCAGCGAGACTGCCGGTACGCGTGCTGCTCTCTTCGTACGTCCTTCGCGAGGACTAACCGCGCGGGAGGCCGAGGCCCCGCGTGGCGATGACGTTGCGCTGGATCTCGTTCGAGCCCGAGAAAATGGAATGCGGCACGGAGCCCACGTAGTCGTGGATGTGCGCGGCCTGCATGGGCGCGTACTTCGACGAACGGTCCCATACGTTGGCGTAGAGCCCCCACGCCTTGCTCTGCGTGCGCGACAGGCGCTGGTGCAGCTCCGAGCCGAAGGTCTTGTTGACCGACGCCTCGTAGTTCGGGACCAGGCCGCGGCTCTGGATGGTGACGATGCGGAAGGCGAAGTTGAACAGCACTTCGGTCTCGATGGCCCGGTCCGCCAGCTCGAGGCGCGTCGTGTTGAAGTCCTGACGGCGGTACGACTTGCCGTTGCCCTTCAGGAACTCCTTCATCTCGGCCATGCCCCGGCGGTACGAGACCGCGCCGGCGATGCCCGAGCGCTCGAAGTCGAGCAGCGTCATGCCCACGTACCAACCGCGGTTCTCTTCACCGATCAGGTTCTTGGCCGGGACGCGCACGTCCTCGAAGAACGTCTCGTTGAAGCCGTGCTCCCAGCCCATATTGATGAGCGGTCGGACGGTGATGCCCGGTGTCTTGATGTCCATGATCATGAAGGAGATGCCGCGGTGCTTCGGCGCCTCCGGGTCGGTGCGGACGAGGGCGAAGAGCCAGTCCGCGAAGTGTGCGCCGGACGTCCAGATCTTCTGGCCGTTGATGACGTATTCGTCACCGTCGCGCACGGCACGCGTCTGCAGCGAGGCGAGGTCTGAGCCCGCGCCCGGCTCCGAATATCCCTGCGCCCATGCGACCTCACCGGAGAGGATGCGGGAGAGATGCTCCTGCTTCTGCTCGGGCGAACCGTGGACGATGAGGGTGGGCCCGAGCATTGAGACGCCCATGCCGCCCACAGACGGGGCGGCGGCCTCCGCCATCTCCTGGTTGTAGATGAACTGTTCGATCGTGGAGAGGCCGGCCCCGCCGTACTCCTTGGGCCACGCGGGGGCGATCCACCCCTGCTCCGCGAGGGCCGTCGCCCACTGCTGCGCCGTCGCGACGCGCTTCGGGTCGGTCGATTTCCGGTCGGCCTGCCACCCGCCCGTGAAGCCTTCGTCCTCGCCGGTCGCCTCACCGGCCTTCGGGCGGTACGACTCAGGCAATTTCTGCTGAATAAAGGTGCGAACTTCCTGGCGGAATTTCGCTTGCTCGGGGCTGTCGCTCCAGTCCATCGGTGTCCCTTCTCTCCCGCGGTGGTGCTGCGCGGTGCTGCAGCCCAACGGAAGGCATGCGGCATTCGGCCGCCGAACATTCAAATCTCTGACTGCCCCATGGCGAATCAGTACGTTGGACACAGGCATGCGCCGATGCGCGTGGAGAGTCGCGCGCGACGTCCCCCGCCATCCCCGGCCGCCGCGGTCGGGCGCGCGAGCGCACTATCCTCGGATTTGCGTGCCCGGTCAACCGTTCTCCAGGGGTGCTGGGGATTGAACCCGGTTGGTTGACCCGTGCTGTTAGGGGTCGCATGATCTGTGGATAACGGCGAAGGGAGTCCGCATATGCGGTTCGGTTCCCGCGGTCGAGACGACGAGCCTCGCATGCAACCTCCGGCCCCTCAGCCTGCTCGTTCCACGCAGCCGGGAGGCGCGGCGGCTTCGCAGGTACCCTCCGTCGAACGGGCCGTACCCCCCAGCAAGCGTCTCCAGCGAGTTGCCGAGCACTTCCACCAGCAGGGAGAACTCCTGGCGGCGATGCGCGAGCAATTCGAGTCCGAGATGGCGCCGATGCAGGATCTGTTGGTCCAGCAGGCGCAGGCGATGCACCAGTTGATGACCAACCTGGAGGAGCGCCTCCGCCCGCTGAACGAGTACGCGGACGGTGAGGAAGCCAACCTACACGCGCTGGAGTCCCGAATCTCCGCCGGGGGGCCGGATCATGTGGCGCGTGCGTTCCAGCCCTATTTGGAGGAGCAGCGTAACCGGATCAACTCCACGCGCAGCCAGATCGACCAGCAACGCGTCCCCTTCGTCCAGTATGGGGAGGACGCGCGTGAGGCGGTTGAGGTGGCGCTGTCGCGCTTCGACCATGACATGGACGCGTTGGAGCAGAATCTGGCGGAGCAGCGCCGCGTGATGATGCGGATGCTGGACGCTATGCGCTCCGAGTCATTCGCCGCGGTGAAGGCGTATCTGGACGGCCGCCAGGAAGCCGTGGGGCAGATCGCAGCCACTGGTTCGACCGACCCACAGGAGATCGGCCGCGCGATGCAGGCGTTCCGCAACGAGGTGGAAGGCATGGCTCGTCAGTCCGACCACATCAAGCAGGTGCTGGACAAGACAGACCTCGCCGACCGCCAGTTGATCTCGATCTCGGCGGTGGGCCCGCGGACGTTGCAGACGCCCCCCACGGCTGCTCCCGCACCCTCGATGCCTTCGGTGCCAGGGTTGTCCGGAGATGGGGATACGGCAAGCGCCGCGTCCGATGCGTAGCGGGCCGGACTCAATAGCTCAATAGATTCTCAATAGATTATTGAAGCAGTGCGATTGAAGGAGGGCGCCGTGAGGCGCCCTTCCCTTCGCGTGTCTGCCAGGCGACTGGATGCGCCTGACACCCGACTCCCAGTACTAGTGGACTCCCAGCACTAGTGGACTCCCAGTACCAGTGGACTCCCAGTGCCAGTGAACGACGTGCCTATACTCGGTGTATGTCCATCGATTTCGCGCTGAATCCCCCGCCGGACGGTATCGAAGACCGCGCGAACGCGCTGGCCGGGCGGGTGCTGATGGGCGGCCCGGTCGCGCTCGTCACCACGACGTGGCGCGGGAAGTCGAACGTGGTGCCGATCTCGTGGCATATGCCGCTGTCCTCGAAGCCCTCGATCGTGGGGATCGCGATCGGACAGGAGCGGTACAGCGCGGAGATGGTGAAGCACGCACAGCAGTTCGCCATCAACATCCCGACGCGCCCCCTGCTCCACCACGTCCAGTACCTGGGGACGCTCTCGGGCGAGGAGGTCGACAAATTCGAGGCGACGCAACTGGAGACATTCGGCTCGCGCACGATCACGGCGCCGCTCATCGTAGGCTGCTGCGCCTGGATCGAGTGCCAGGTGGTGGAGGCGTTTCCGATCGGCGACCACATGCTGTTCGCGGGCCTCGTGACCGCGGTGCGCGTCGACCCCGCGTCGTTCGATGACAGGTGGCTGGTCGGCGATCCGGAGACGCGGCCGCTGCACTTCATCGCCGGCAACCGCTACTCCACGCTGAACGGCATCATGGAGGCGCGCCTTCCAAAGGACTACGAGGCGCCCGAGCGTGCGTTGCGTGATCTGATCGCGGAGGAACTCGAACTGACGCGTGAGGCACAAGAGCGCCGCGAGGAAGCCGTTGGCGAGCTGCGTGAAGAGTTGCGCCGCGGCCATGCGGTGGATCCGGCGGCCCTCGATGACCTCGCGAAGAGCGGTATCGAGGTGAGCCCGGACGACCTGCTCGATCTCTCGAAAGGGATCGTGCTGGGGGAGTAGGCCCGCCGTGGCGAAGCTAGACCCGGCGCTTGAGGGTGCGCTGCTCGTCGACCTCGTAGGGGAGGTACTCGCGGCCGCACTGGTGACAGACGTAGCCCATGGCCTTGCTGTTGTCTTCCATGACCTGCGGCCCGCGCCAGCGCGGCATGAGGGGCTTGCCGTAGCAGCAGTCCTTGGGCTGCGTGGCGACGCCGCGGTAGGTGGCCTTGGGCGATCCGAAGACCTTCGAGAGCAGAGACATGGGCGGCGCTCCTTCGCTGGCGTTCGCGGGCGGGAGCGTACCGCGTCCATGCGCGTTCGCGGAAGATGGGCCTAAGAACTCCGCCGCAGGTGCTCGATGACCCCCCTGGCGAGCGAGGCGGCGCCGCGTTGCGCGACAGTGATGCGTTTAGCGGAGAACTCGCCGAGGTCAGCGAACGGCTGGCTCACCTTGTGGTCGAGGATGGTGCCGCCCCAGATCACGATGATGTCCGCGCTCGCCGAGAGTTCCCGGGCGCGTTTGTCCCCCGTTGGCCGGTCGCCCTCGATGAACTCGATTTCGATGGGGCGTCCGCGCAAGGATTCGCGGATCTGGGTGCGGCTGGCGGGGGAGCCGCCGAGGATCAAGAGGCGGGTGCGCCGCGCGGCGACCATGGCGTCCGCCATCTGGAGCAGCGCGCGCTCGCCCTCGCTGCCGCGACAGACCTCGCAGAACGGCGATTCGACTTCGATAACCGCCCGGCCGCTGCTGGCGAGCACGCGGTCGCAAGCAGGAGCGCCGCACGAGCGGGCGATCCGGGCGTGTACGACCTCTTCGACGGCCTCGCGCTTGGAACGCTGGATGTTCACCTTCGTGCGGTTGGTGAGCCCGGCGGCCTCGATGTGCGCACGGGCGGCGCGCTGCGAGGCGGGGGCGGTGAAGCCGAGTTCGCCCAGGAGGGCCGCGATCGCGATGACGTCGTCCGGCATCGGCGCTTCCCCCTTCGACCGTACGCGTCAATCGTCGCATGTCCCGGACGCAAAGACGCCCGCGGCGGCCGCCGCGGGCGTCTCTCGTGGATACGTCGGGTGAGCGTTACTTCACGGTGAGCTTGTTCATCATCCCCAGGGCGGCGTGCGGCACACCCTTTGCGTCTGGGACGAGGCACACGATGGCGTACGTGCCCGCCTTCAGCTCGGTGGTGCTCCACGCCTGGCCACCCGCCGACACGGCACCGACGCCGCCGGAGACCCCCGAGGGCGCAGCCGGGGCCGCCGCGGCGGGAGAGCCGGTAGCCGAAGGCTTCGGTGAAGCGGCGGCCGGGGTTGCGGTGGCGGGTGGCGAGGTCAGGGCTTTCGTGAATGTCTCGTACGCCACCCCGTCCGGGACTCGGATCAGGCCGGCGAAGTGGGACTCTTTGCCGTTGTTCTTCAGGGAGATCGTGGCCTTGCCCGCGGCGGCCTCTGCCGGCGCCTTGAAGGCATGATCCGTGGCCTCGATCGCCAGGGTGGCGGTGGGGGCGGCGGCCTTCGCCTCCGTGCCCTTCACCTCCAGCGTGCCGGCCATGCCTTTGGCGAAGTGCGGCAGTTTGTCCGGAGACTCGACGAAGCACAGGAGGATGTACGAACCCGCGTTCAGCTTCGCGGTCATCGTGCTCTGCGTGCCCGCCGGGATGGTCCAGGCTCCCCCGTTGAACTTCACCCAGTCGGGGAGCGCCGCGCCGGGGGTCGCGAGGAGTTTCTGAGCGTCAGCGAGGGTTTTGCCCTGGTCGAGCGAGACCAGCTGAAGTTCGTGGTCCTCCTTGCCGGCGTTCTTGAAGGTGATCGTCTGGACGCCCGGGACGGCCTGTCCGTCGACGGCGAAGGCGTAGTCGGAGCCGGTAATCGTCACCGGCTTGGCCGCTGCCTGTGTGGCCGTGGCCGTCGCGGTGGCGGCTTTCGGAGCCGTGGTCGGAGTGCCCGTCGCTTCCTTGTTCCCGCCACAGGCGGCAAGGCCGAGTGTGATCGCGCCGAGCGTGACCATGGCTGCGATACGAGTCAGTCGGTTCATACGAGTCAGTCGGTCCATATGTGTCCCTCCAGAGATGAGGTGGCATCTTCGCAAGGGGGTGGACTATTCGCCAGCAGCGACGCGGACGCCGAGCCGGTGCGCGGGTAGACTTGGATCGCCCACACTTTCGACGTGGATACGTCGAGGCCGAATGCTCCTCCGCCGTCTCGTCGTGATTTCGCTGCTCCAGGTCGTCGCCCTGTGCGCGATGGCGTTGTCATCGGCCGATGGCGCTACGGGTGTGCGCGCGAACGTCGAAATGGCCACTGCGCGCCCCGGCGTCACGGGCACGGCTGATGAAATTCGCATTGAAGTACGGCCTCGTACCTCGATCGCGGCGGCGCGGGCCGCGATCCTCGCGGCCGGCGGGCGGATCGAGGTCGAGGCGGGCGGGCGTTTGCAGGCGATGGTGCCGGCCGGCGCACGGGCGGCGCTCGATTCGTCGGGCGACATCGAGGTCATCGCGGGCGAAGTCTTCGTCCCGTTGCAGGTGGGGACGCCGTTTTCGCCGGCGGTTCAGTCGATGGGGATCGACCGCTGGCGTGCGGCGGGGTTCACGGGGCATCGCGTCAAGGTGGCCATCCTCGACACCGGGTTCGAGGGGTATCAAGATATCCTGGGGGCGGCGCTGCCCCGGCAGGTGATCACACGGTCGTTCCGCGCGGACGGGCGTCTCGGCGGATCTGACCACGGGCGGCGCGCGGCGGAGGTGGTGGCCTCGATCGCGCCGGACGCGACGCTGTATCTCGTGAACTTCTCCACGGTGACGGAGTTGAACGCGGCCGTGGACTATCTGGCGCAGGAGCGCGTAGACATCGTCTCGTTCTCCCTCGGGTATGTGCACAATGGCTTCGGCGACGGCAGCGGCGCGGTGAACGAGGCAGTGCGGCGCGGCACCGGCGCTGGCCAGACGTGGGCGGTCGCGTCCGGTAACTGGGCGCAGCAGCACTGGGCCGGCGCCTACCTCGATAGCAACCGGGACGCCCTGCACGAGTTCGGACCGGGGATGCCGTCCAACGCGCACACGTTCGCGCAGGGCGACCTGATCACGGTGTCGTTGCGCTGGGACGAGCCGCCGGGAAAGGCCTGTTCCGACTATGACCTCGAACTGTGGGGGCCGGACGGCTCGTTGATCCGCGCGTCGCGGAGCATCCAGTCGTGCCAGCAGGATCCGCTCGAGAGCATCCAGGTGCTGGCGACGCAGACGGGGACATACTCGGTGCGGATCCCGGGCCCGGTGGGCGACGGACCCGGCCGGCGGCTGGACCTCCTGGTCGTGGGGGCGCCGGACCGCGGGTTTCCGCTGGAGACGAGTGTCCCCGCCGGCTCGCTGGCCGCTCCCGCCGACAGCGGGACGGTGATTGCCGTCGGCGCCCTCACCGCCTCGCTGCGCGCGGAGGCTCCATACTCGTCCCGCGGGCCGACGACAGATGGCCGCCGAAAGCCGGAGGTGCTGGCGCCGGCCGCGGGGCCGGTGGGCGAAGTGTTCTCCGGCACGTCCGCCGCCGCGCCGCACGTCGCGGGCGCGCTCGTGTTGATGCAGCAGGCGTTCCCCCGCGCGGCGCGAGAGGCGTTGACCGACCTGTTGCTCGCTCGCGCGCAGCCGGTGACGGTGGGCTCCGGCGACTCCGGCGCGTCCCGCGCCGACCTCGGGTCACTCGATGGCCTGGGGCTGTTGCTGCCACCAGGGGCGGAGACGGCGGCGCTGCTCGGCGTGCGCCCGCCGGGGCCCGGGCTCGCGCTGATGGTGTATCGAGGGCCGGCGGGATATCCGCTGCGCTTCACGCATCTGCTGCTGGACAGCCGTCCGGTGCGGGCGATCTACCAGTTCGACCCGCCGTCGCAGCAGTGGCGTGTCTATGTGACGGGTGCGCCCGCGTTCGTGAACTCCATCGAACAGGTCAGCGGCGGCGCGATCCTCCTCATCCGGTTCGAGTAGATCGCCCACCCCCGTCCCCCCGCCCATCAAGGGGCGAGGCGAGCCTCAAAAGAACCCCGACAACCCTGTGGTTCCGCTGAGAGATCGAGGCACGCGACACAGCAAGACGCCCGCGTTCGTGCGGGCGTTTCTGCGTGCGACGTGCGACCGGCTTCGAGTGGTTAGCGGCGGATGATGTCGCTCTCGGGCGTGGGGGAGGCCGTGGGCGTCGTGGCCGGCGTCGTGGCCGGCGTCGCGGTGGGTGTCGCCGCCGGAGTGCCGGTGCTGGTGGCGGTCGCCGTCGGAGTGCCCGCGGGCGTCGAGGTGGCGGCCGGCGTCGAGGTGGCCGTCGCCGTACTGGTGGCGGTGGCGGTGGCGGTGGCGGTGGGCTGGGCGGCGAGGTAGCGAGTCGCGACGACGGCGCCGTCCTTGGCGGCGCGCTGCGCCGCGGCAAGCGCGCCTTCCGCGCCAGGCCCGGCGGTCGCGCCATCGAGGACCTGCGTGCCGGTCTGCACCGTCTGCTGGTAAGCGGCGACCGCTTCGCGCGAGATCACGTCCGGGCGCTGCTCGATCAGGTTGGACATCCGCGCGCTGCCCTCGATGACGTCGCGCAGCAGCGGGGCGGGGACGGTCTCGCCTCGCTCGCGGTGCTGCTGGATCGAGGCGAGGGCGACCGCGATGCGGTCAAGTTCGTCCGAGGTACTGGCGACGGTGAGGTTCTCGCCGCCCGGCGCCGTGCTGGCGCCGGGGTTGCCGAGGACGGCGAGGCCAATCGCGGCGGCCGCGGCGGCGCCGGCGAGCGAGAACCAGAGGCGGCTGGCGCGCAGGCGGGCGGGGGAGACGGCGGCGCCGCGGTCTGCTTCCAGCGCATGGATGATCGCCGCGCGGGAGCGGTGGTGGAAGGAACGGAAGGAGTGCGTGTCGGTGGCCCGCGCGATGGGGCCGCGCATGTCATCCGCGACGGCGATCAGGCCGGCGAGCGCGGGATCCTCCGTGGGGTCGAGGTCGATGGCGAGGCCAGCCTCGACCCGTCCGAGGGCCTCCGCGAGGCGCAGGGCGTCCGAGAGGGCGGCCGCGTCCTGCGGCTGCTCTTCGGCCATTCCGCCCACCAGGGGAGTTACCTCGCCCATCGTCCCCGTTGCTCCTTCGTGCGCTGTCGCGCCGCTTCGTCCGCCGCTTGCTCCGCGGCGCTGTCCTGGGCTTCCAGGATCTCTTTCAGTCGCTTGATGCCTTTGTGCTGGAGCACTTTGACGTTCGTCTCGTGCTTCTCCAGCGCTTCGGCGGTCTCCGCCACAGTCATCCCGGCGCCGAACCGCAACTGGATCACTTCACGTTGCGCGGGGGGCAGTTGCTCCACCGCGAGGAAGATCTCCCGGATGGTGATGGAGGTTTCCGCCAGTTCGGCGGGCCCCCGCTGGCCATCCGCGATCCAGTCCGGCACCTCTCCCACCGTGGTCCGCAGGGCGGAACGCCGGTAGTGCGAGACGATGTGGTTGCGGGCGATCCGGAAGAGCCAGGCGCGGAACGGACTCCGTTCCTCTACCTCGACCGTCCCGCCCTGCGCCGCCGCGTCCGCCGCGCCGTCCCCGCTGCCCCCCGCGATAGGAGGGCCAAGGGGCCGCCACTCGAAGCCGGGGACCGCCCGCATGACCTTGATGAAGATCTCTTCAGCGAGGTCTTCCGCGTCGGTCTCATTGCCGACGCGGGAAAGGCAGAACCGGTAGAGCGGCTCGACATAGGCGTCGTACAGCAGCCCGACGGCCTGGTGGTCGCCCCGGCCCGCGCGCTCGACGAGCGTGCGTTCCTGTTCGACCGGTAGGCCGCGCCGTGGGGGAGTGCGATCCGCGCCACCCGGCTGCACCTGGCCGCTCCTCAACCGTCTGTCCGACTCTGCGCGAGGCGCCGTTGTAGGCCGGAGACTCGCTCAAAGTGTAGACGCTCGGCTGCAAGCGGCTGGCGCCGGACCGGCGGCCAGTACCTCGTTCCCCCGTTAGCAAAAGGGCAAACGCGTGGTTTGTCAGTTTGGTTAACGGGGGGGTGCCCCCGTGCCCCGCCTCGGAGGGTTCCTCGCTGGTTAGGGAGCGGTCGAGGGCGGGCGGGAGGCCCGTACCGCCGCGCCGTGGGCGCGAGCGGCCCCCGGGGAAGCGGCAGGCGCTCACAGGCGAGGAGGCGGTTCAGTCTGAGAGGAGTTCGATGTCGCGGGCCAGGCCGGAGGCGCGTGCGAGGCGGGCGTCGGCGGTGAGGAGGGGGCAGGCGAGTCCTTCGGCGAGGGCGACGTAGCAGGCGTCATAGGCGGTGACGTT